>JALWOY010000066.1 GCA_027083355.1 Phycisphaerales bacterium
GGTGAACATGGGGGCGACGGCGAGCGCGAAGCCCCCGGCGATGTGGAGTATGCCGAGGACTTTTTCGGTGGAGAAAAAGCGATCGGCGACCATGCCGAGGAAGAACGGGCTGATGATGGCGGCGATCGGTCCGACGGTGTACGCCCAAAAGATCTCGTCGCCCATGCCGTTGGCGGCCATGTAGTTGCCGACGGTGACGTACCAGGCGCCCCAGATGAAGAACTGGAGGAACATCATCAGGGAGAGTGCGGCGAGGGTTCCGGGGCGGGCGGGATTCGGGTTGATGTCGGTCACTGTGCTGCTCCGGGGCTGTTTTTTCTATTCGCGTGACGGGCGTGCCCCGCGTGAGCATCCCGGTGGCGGGGCATCGGTGCGTCGTTGGCCCAGATCGCTGGATGCTATCACGGATGGCGTTGTTCGTGGGGCGGTTGATCGGCCCGGCATCGGGCCCGCCATCGGGCGAGATCCGGTTGGCGGCGCGGGCGGATTGTGGTGTATGCTGGTCGGCCTGCCCGAGAGGGGCACCGCACCCCGATAGCCAGAGAGGACAACCATGCGAATCGACAGTTTGAACCGCGGACGCTGCCTGCGAGCGTCCGTGTCGGCTTTGGTCGGCATTTCGATGATGCCGGGGGCGGTCGCCTCGGGGGCGGAGGACACGACGCCGCACGCGGGGATGCTTCGGTATCCGGACATCTCGAAGACGGAGATCGTGTTCGTGTACGCGAACGACATCTGGATCGCGCCGCGTGAGGGCGGTCTTGCACGCCCGCTGGCGAGCCCGCCGGGGCAGGAGCTTTTCCCGAAGTTCAACGCCGACGGGGACGAGATCGTGTTCCAGGGCAATTACGACGGCGGTCGGGATCTGTACCGGATGTCGACGGTCGGGGGTGTCCCGGTCCGGCTGACGCACCGGCCGGGCGGCGAGATGCCGACCGACTGGCACCCGAGCCGCGGGATCATTTTCTTCACGGCGGCCGACCGGGACGGGATCTCCGGGCCTCGCCTGTATTCGGTGTCCGAGGACGGGGGGCTGCCATCGAAGCTGCCGGTGCCGTACGGCGGTAACGGCGCGATCAGCGAGGACGGCGAGTGGTTGGCGTACACGCCGTGGGTGCGGGATCATCGCACGTGGAAGCGTTATCGCGGGGGGATGGCCTCCGACATCTGGCTTTTCAATCTCGACACCAACGAGTCGAAACAGATCACCGATTTCGACGGGACGGACACGCTGCCGATGTGGCACGGCGAGACGGTGTATTACCTGTCCGACGGCGGGCCGGAGCATCGGCTGAATATCTGGTCGTACGACACGAAGAGCGGGAAGCGTCGGCAGGTGACGGCGTTCGACGATTACGACGTGAAGTACCCCTCGATCGGTCCGGGCCCGAGGGGACGCGGCGAGATCATTTTCCAGCACGGCTCGGACCTGACGGTGCTCGATCTGCGGACGAAAAAGACGCGGGTCGTGGAGGTGCGGATCCCCGGCGCGAGGCCGACGATCAGGCCGCACGATGTGGACGCGGGGAAGAACTTCGCCGCCGGCGGGATCTCGAGCACGGGCAAGCGGGCGGTCGTGGAGGCGCGGGGCGATATCTGGACGGTCCCGGCGGAGCACGGGCCGATCCGGCAGATCACCGACACGTCCGGGGTCGCGGAGCGATCGCCGGCCTGGAGCCCCGACGGTCGATGGATCGCGTATTTCTCCGACGCAGACGGGGAGTATGAGCTGTACATCACGCAGTCGGACGGCAAGGGCGAGACGCGGCAGGTGACGGACGGGAACACGACGTATTTCTATTCGGCGACGTGGTCGCCCGATTCAAAGAGCATCGTGCTGGCGGACAAGGCGGGGAACCTGATCCTTGTCGACGTGGAGTCGGGCGATACGAAAGTGATCGACAAGGACCCGTGGGGGAACCCGCAGACGGTGAGCTGGTCGGGTGATTCACGCTGGATCACGTTCGCGCACCCGGACAGCGAGAGCCTGAACTCGAGCATCTGGTTGTACGACATGGAATCCGGGCAGACGCACAGACTGACGAGCGGGTTCTTCAACGACACCAGCCCCGCGTTCAGCCGGAAGGGTGATTATCTGTTCTACGCCTCTGATCGCCATTTCGACGATCCGATCTACGACCAGGTGGGGTCGACTTTTGTTTATTCGGAGACGGGGAAGCTGATCGCGGTGCCGCTGAACGGGGATGTCGAGAACCCGCGTCTGATCGAGTCCGACGAGGAGACGTGGGAGGACGAGTCGGCGGACGAGGAAAAGGCCGATGATTCATCTGGTGATGATGAAGAAGAGGCCGACGGCGCTCCGGGTGATGAACAGGAAGACGCCGACGATGGTGACGGAGGCGATGCGGAAGACGCGGATTCCGGCAAGGGCGCCGGGGATGGTTCGGACGACGACCCGTTCGCGGGTCTGGATACGGAGCACCCGCTGTACGGCCGGTGGGAGGGGACCGCTTCGGGCTTCAAGGCTCTGGGGATGCCGCAGGACGAGGTTTCGTTCTCGATGATCATTCTGGTCGATGAGGACGGGAACATCATGGGGCAGTCCGAATCGCAGGGAGAAACGAGCGATCTCGGCGACGTCGTGAAATGGGACGACGCGACGGGCGAGCTTTATCGCGAGAAGTCGCAGGGGCCGGTCACGATCGTTTCGAGGGCGACGGTTTCCGGCGACACGATGACCGGGACGTGGTCGATCGAGGCGATGGGCGTGAGCGGAACCTGGGAGGCGGAGCGAGTCACGCGTGAGATCGACGCCGAGACGGTGACGGAGATCCGCGGGGATGCCGACGAAGGCAGCGAGGGCGAGCCGGTCGAGATCGACATCGACGGGTTCGAGGCGCGGGGTGTCGAGATCCCGGTGTCCCCCGGGCGATTCGGGAACCTGGCTTCGAACGACAGCGGACAGCTTCTGTACGTGCGGTTCTCCGGCGGTGTCCCCGCGATCAAGCTCGTCGATTTCTCCGACGACGAGCCGGAGGAGAAGACCGTCCTCGGCGGCGCCGGCGGGTTCGATATCTCCGGCGACGGGAAGAAAATCCTCGCGGGGAGCGCGGCGGGCTTCGGGATCGTGGACGCGAAACCCGGGCAGTCGATCGGCAAGCCGCTGCCGATGCGCGGGTATCGCAAGACGATCGACCCGCGAGAGGAATGGGACGAGCTGCTGACCGACGCGTGGCGTCGTTACCGCGATTTCTTCTACGTCAAGAACATGCACGGCGTGGACTGGGACGCGGTGTACGAGCGGTATCACGCGATGCTCGCCGACGCGGCGAGCCGGGAGGATGTCTCGTTCATCATCGGTGAGATGATCTCGGAGTTGAACGTGGGCCACGCGTACTACTTTGGTGGCGACGTGGAGGGGCAGCCGAGGGCGTCCGTCGGTCTGCTCGGGGTTGATTTCGAGCTGGGGACGGAGACGGACGAGAACGGCGCGTCGCAGTCGGCATACCGAATCTCGCATATCTACGAGGGCGGGGACTGGGATTCCGACGCGCGGAATCCGCTGCGCCGGCCCGGGATGGATGTGAAGGAGGGCGATTACATCCTCCGTGTGAACGGCAAGCCCGTGGATGTGGAGGTCGACCCGTGGGCGGCGTTCATCGGCACCGCCGGCAAGGACACGACCATCACCTTCGCCTCGGCCCTGTTCGGCGATGAGGAAACCCGCAACGAGCGGGAATACACCATCAAGCCGCTGGGCAGTGAATACAACCTCCGATACCGGGACTGGGTCGAGAACAACCGGCGGTATGTCGAGGAAGCCTCCGGCGGCAAGGTGGGCTATATCCACGTGCCCAACACCGGCGTGCAGGGCCAGAACGAGCTGTTCCGGCAGTTCTACGGGCAGATCGGCAAGGGCGCCCTCATCATCGACGAGCGGTGGAACGGCGGGGGACAGATCCCCAACCGCTTCATCGAACTGCTCAATCGACCCCGCACGAACTATTGGGCGCGGCGGGACGGCGAGGACTGGCCCTGGCCATACGACAGCCATCAGGGGCCCAAGTGCATGCTGATCAACGGCATGGCCGGTTCCGGCGGGGACATGTTCCCGTGGCTGTTCCGACACCACAAACTGGGCAAGCTGATCGGCACGCGGACGTGGGGCGGCCTTGTCGGGATCTCCGGGGTGCCGGGGCTGATCGACGGGGGTGTGATCACGGTGCCGAACTTCGGGTTTTATGAGCTGGACGGGACGTGGGGCATCGAGGGGCACGGCGTGGACCCCGACATCGAGGTGGTGGACAACCCGACAGCGCACGCCGAGGGCAAGCGTCCGCAGCTGGATGTGGCCGTGAACCTGATGCTGGATGAGATCGCCCGGCACGGGTTCCACCCGCCGAAGCGTCCCCCCGATCCGGATCGTTCGGGGATGGGCGTGCTGCCGGAAGACCATTGACCGGGCGGAGAGCGTTTGTTGTGGAAACCCCGCGGGCGGCCGCGGGGTTTTTTCATGCGCCGGGAGGCGGTGTCTGTGCGGATGCGGCTCGGCGCATTGTCGCCTATTCTGGGTGTGTGCCGATGAATGACACCACGGAGGGTGTATGGCGAAGAAGCGGGCGAACGCGGAAACGATGGCGAGCAAGCAACGCGAGATCTCCGTCTCGGAGTTTTTCGCGAAGAACCGGCATCTGCTCGGTTTTGACAACCCGCGCAAAGCGCTGTTGACCACGGTGAAGGAGGCCGTGGACAACGCGCTCGACGCCTGCGAAGAGGCGGGGATTCTGCCGGACATCGAGGTTCGCATCGAGGAGCTGGTCGCGCCGGCGTCCGCGAGCAAGTCGGGCCGGTATCGGGTGACGATCACGGATAACGGCCCGGGGATCGTCCGCAAGCAGGTGGAGAACATTTTCGGGAAGCTGCTGTACGGCTCGAAGTTTCACCGCCTCAAGATGAGCCGGGGGCAGCAGGGCATCGGGATTTCCGCGGCGGGGATGTACGGCCTGATGACGACGGGCCGGCCCATGGTGATCACGACGAAGCCCCGGAAGAACAAGCCGGCGCATCACCTCGAGCTGGCGATGGACACGTCCAAGAACAAGCCCGAGGTGACGGTCGATATCGAGACGGACGACTTCCCCGAGACATCGAGCGGGACGGGGACGCGGGTCGTCATCGAGCTGGAGGCGAGATACGTCCGCGGCAAGACGAGCGTCGAGGCGTATCTGGAGCAGACCGCGATCGCGAACCCGCACGCGGAGATCGTGTTCGTTCCGCCGGACAAGGCTGGGGAAGACCCGGGGCTGGAGGACGCCTCAGAAAAGAGCCCCGAGCGCGAGCGAGGGGCCGGGGCGACGGATGAGATCGACCCCACGGAAAGCCGGCCCGGCGCTGACGCTCCGGGTTCCTTCGATGCTGAGATCGTCCGCACGACCGAGCACGCGGACCGGATCGTGTACCCGCGTGCGGTCGACGAGAACCCGCCCGAGACGAGCGAGATCAAGCCGCACCCGTACGGCGTGGAGCTGGGCAGTTTTCTTCGGATGCTCAAGGACACGCCGGAGAAGCAGCTGGGCGGGTTTTTCAAGCGTGAGTTCTGCCGGGTGACGCCGGCGGTGGTCAAGCAGGTCTGCGACGCGGCGAGCGTGAAGGGCAAGACGTTCAGTGGGCAGACGTGGGTGAAGAACATCGACCACGCGTCGGCCGAGAAGATCTATCGGGCGCTGCAGGAGGCGAAGCTGCGGAGCCCGCCGACGGATTGCCTGGCGCCGATCGGCGTGCGCACGATGCTCGCGGGTCTGCTCAAGGGCGTGAAGGCGGAGTTCTACGCGGCGAGCACGAGGAGCCCGGCGGTGTATCGTGGCAACCCGTTCCAGATCGAGGCGGCGATCGCGTACGGTGGTGATCTTCCTGCGGATCAGCCGGCGCGGGTGATCCGGTTTGCGAACCGCGTGCCGCTGTTGTATCAGCAGTCGTCGTGCTGCGCGTTCAAGAGCGTGCTGGAGACGGGGTGGAAGAACTACGGGATGAGCCAGCCGCGGGGGTCGGCCCCGGTGGGTCCTCTGGTGGTGATGATCCACATGGCCAGCGTGTGGGTGCCGTTCACGAGCGAGAGCAAGGAGGCGATCGCGGACTACGACGAGATCCGCAAAGAGATGAAACTCGCGCTCAAGGAGTGCGGGCGGAAACTCGGCATCTACATCCGGCGTCGCCAGCGCATGAAACGGGAGGGACAGAAGCGGGACGTGTTCGAGCGGTACATCGGCGAGATCTCCAAAGCGTGCGAGGCGATCACCGGGACGGACGCGGCGACGCTGTACGAGGCACTGATGAAACAGGCGAAGCGGCGGACGGAGATCGCGGACGCGGTGCTGGACGAGGACGGGAAGATCGTCGGGTTCAAGGACGGCAACGGACGGCTGGACGGCGACGACGGGGTGATTATCCTCGATGGAAACGGGAATGGGAACGGGGGCGGTGCTCCGAATACTCCGGGGAAGAAGCCCGGAGCGTCAGCGACGGGTCAGGGGCGTTCTGACGCGAAGGTCGCGAAAGGCTCGAAGGGGAAGCAGGGGAGAAAAAAAGGAACGAAGCCCCCTCGCTCGCGCGAGGGGCTCATTGAGACAGGGCCGGGGAACAACGAGGTGGTGGAGTCGAAGCCCGCGGAGAAATCCAGGAAGAAGGTCGTCAAGAAGAAACTCGTCAAGAAGAAGGTACGCAAGAAGGTCAGAAAAAAACGGGCAACGGAAGGCGCGGGGTTGTTTGAAGGAGGTTGAGCAATGGAATCCAGCAATGTATCGCTACCAGTCTTTGACGAAGCAGTCAAGAAGATTGAGCAGTATTACAGGCTTCACCCAACCGGTATGGGGTGGCGGTTTTCCTTTGGTCCCAAGGCGTCGCTTGTGTCTGGCCTGTCAATGTGGTTCATCGGTGTGCAGCCCGGGGGGGCAGGCCCGGATGTGGGTGAACCCAGTCGCGAAGATGGTAATGGTTATCGGCTTGAGGGATGGAGTGACCGTGATACTCCGAATCCGCTCCAAAGAAATGTGATGTGTCTTTTTCAGATGCTTGGCGAATGCCTCGGTAAATCTTGGGAACGACTTCTTGATCAATGCTTTACGTCAAACGTATGCCCAATCCGTGCTCCCGATTCCGATTGTCTTAAGCAAATTTTGCCTGAATGGAAAGCGTTTTCACTTGACCTTTGGTCTCCAGTTCTGCTTGAGTATGGCCCCTCCGTAGTTGTTTGCAATGGCAGAGAAGCTCATTCGGTTCTGTGCAAATCGGCTGCCAAAATAGGTCTCAAAAGAAATGGTGAAATGTTGTTGCATCCGACAGGGTGGGGCAATTTACAATGGTACGAGGATCGCTATCAGGATGAAGATCGGACACTCATGTTGATTTGTATTCCGCATCTGTCGCATTTCAAGATCTTCACCAGCGAGAAATGTCGGCAGCAATCGCAAGCAATCGTCGATTTGATTGCCTCGGCTGTTTCGGATGATTCACGAAAGTAATTCATGGCCAAGAAGACCACGAAAAAACCCGCCGGCAAGAAGACTTCCAGGAAAACCCCTACACGGGCGGGGGGCGCGGCGACCGCCTCACGGAGCCGGGGCGGGTCTTGGGCCGAACGTGACGCCAAGACGGCCGAGGCGATCCGCGGTCTGGCGGATTCGATCGTGAAGTCATCGCTCGCGGGTCGTGAGCCCAAGGTCGAGGTCCCCACGCGTTCGAGCGCGAACACGAAGTGGAACAAGAGCCGGGGCATCCTGCAGATGGGCAGCGCGAGGCAGGAGCGTCAGCTGTTCAATCTGGGGCAGGCACGCAAGTTCATGCAGACGCTGCTGCACGGGCAGGGTATCAACGAACTGATCGACGCGGGCAAAACGCTGAGCCTCCGCGGGATGTATTACAAGGGCCTGCACACGATCGCGGGGACCGGCGGCAAGGGCAGGGCGGGGGAGAAGACGTTCGACGACCAGACCGAGAGCGACGCGATCCTGGAGGATCTGGAGGTCACGATCGGGGCGCTGCGCGAGGAGCTGCACGTCTTCGCCAAGAAACGCGGCACCATGGTCGGCAACATCACCGTCATCGACAACGGCGACGAGATCAACTGCCGGAAGATGGGCACGGGCGGCTACGCGGTGCCGAGCATCTGCGAACCCGAGGTGATCCAGTTCAAGGATGTCGAGGCGGATTTCGTGCTGCACGTCGAGAAGGACACGGTGTGGCAGCGGTTCAACGAGGACCGCTTCTGGGAACAGCACAACTGCATCCTGACGGAAGGTTCGGGGCAGCCGCCGCGGGGGGTGCGCCGGCTCCTGCATCGGCTCAACAAGGAGCACGGGCTGCCGATCATCTGCCTGCTCGACTGCGACCCGTGGGGGCACTACATCTACAGCGTCATCAAGCAAGGCTCGATCAGCCTGGCGTTCGAGAGCGAGCGGCTCGCGATCCCCGAGGCGAAGTTCCTCGGCATCCGCGCCAAGGACTACGAGGCGTGCGGGCTGAGCGACGATGTGCAGATCGACCTCAACGAACGCGACCGCAACCGTGCGAAGCAGATCATGGCCTACCCGTGGTTCGCCGAGAACAAGCAGTGGCAGCGCGAGATCAAAAAGATGCTCAGCAACGGCTTCAAAATGGAGGTCGAATCGCTCATCACCAAGGACATCTCGTATGTGACCGAGGTGTATGTGCCGGAGCGGTTAAAGGCGAAGGACTGGCTCGGTTGACCCGGACGGGCGAATGGCATTCGTTGCGTCTGTTGCGGGCGGCCAGGGGGCGGGCTGTCGGCATGTTCTGCAAGATGTTGTATTGACTTGGGATACGCAGATGCCGATGATGGCCTTCACACGATCCCCGAGACAGGAGTGCACCCGCATGTTTTCGATCCATCACGCCCGCGTTTTCGGACTTTCCTGCTTTGTCGCCGCGAGCGTCGCCGCTGCCGCCGACGGTCTGCGCGTCGCGGCGTGGAACATCTCGAACTACAACGGCGGCAACGCCTCGAGCATCGCGACGGCGGTCTACGGAGAGTTCAACGGTCGGCGTTTCGAGCCGGACGTGATTCTGCTGCAGGAGATCAGGAGCCAGAGCGCGTTGAATGCACTGGTTTCGGCGTTGAACGGCGCGTCGGGTTCGCCGGGCGACTGGGTCGGGGCGCCGTTCTTCAGCGGCGGCGGCGGCGGTCTGAATACGGCGCTGGTGTACCGCGATTCGAAGCTGGACGAGATGAACTCGGTACTGGTGTGGCCCGGCAGCTCGTCGACGAACCCGCGGAACATCGTCCGGTACGACATGCGTCTCGACGGGTACACCTCTGATGAAGCGGTGATCTCGTGCTACCCGGTGCATATGAAGGCCGGTTCGAGTTCGAGCTCGCAGAACCGGCGCCTGATCGAGGGACAGCGCATCCGCGACGACGCCGAGAGCCTGCCGTCGGGCCGGCATTTCATCATGGGCGGCGACACGAACACGCAGAGCTCGAGCCAGGCTGGGTATCAGGAACTCGTCGGATCACAGGCGAACAACGCGGGCCGGTTCTTCGACCCGATCAACGCGCCCGGGACATGGAACAACAACTCGACGTTCCGGTACATCCACACCCAGGACCCGGTCGGCGGCGGCGGGATGGACGACCGCCACGACCAGCTGCTGGTCTCGGGCAACTTCGGCGACGGGGTCGGGCTCGAATATATCGGCGCGTTCGCCCAGCCCTGGGATCTTTCGACGTGGGACGACCCGGCTCATTCGTATCGCTGCTGGGGCAACGACGGATCGTCGTTCAACCAGGCGCTGCGGACGTCGGGGAACGCGGCGGTGGGGCCGGCCATCGCGCAGGCGTTGATCGTGCTGGGCGACAACAGCGGGCACCTCCCGGTGTATCTCGACGTGATGGTGCCGGCAAAGGCCGGGGCGGACGCCGCGCTCGACTTCGGAACGGTGAACGTCGGCGACACGGCCCAGCTGCCGCTGGACGTATTCAACGCGGGTGACGTCGGGCTGTGGGGGGCCGGGGGGATCGAGGATCTGCGGTACACACTGATCGCACCGGCGGGGTTCACGGCCCCGAGCGGCCAGTTCGTCGACGCGGCGGGCGGCAGCGTGAACACGCACACGGTGACGATGCTGACCACAACCGAGGGGATCTTCAGCGGGACGCTGCTCGTCTCGTCGAACGACCCGGATTCACCGATGATCGCGGTGCTGCTGACGGGCGAGGTTGTCTCGGGAGCGGCGTGCGCGGCGGATCTGGCCGAGCCGTTCGGGGTGCTGGATCTCGCGGATATCAACGCGTTCACGCAGGGGTTCTTCAACAACGATCCGATCGCGGATATCGCCGAGCCATTCGGCGTGTTCGATCTTTCGGACATCAACCTGTTCGTGGATCTGTTCGTCGCCGGGTGTCCGTGAACCGGGCCCCGGGATAAACCGGAGCGTATCAACCGGAACACCGGGCGCGGGCCCGGTGTTTTTCTGGATCGACGGAATGGTGCAACGTGCATCATCATGTCCCGGCGAGTGCCACGGCTCTATTGAGCCGTGCCTTCGGCACACTCACGACACACAGCGATTTCACACAACCAGGCTGGCCGTGCCAGACAGAACAGGATTTCAAAATCCGCATCTCGTTCCGCGCCCGGGGTTCCGGGTGAGAAAGAGGCGGGAGATCGGGACGCCGGAGGCGATTCGATCCGACGCTTCGGAGGCTCAGCGTCGGCGTCTGTCCGATTGAAGAGCAGGGCAGGTTGTGCCGCGGCCCCGAGACGGATTGTTTGCGGGGATGCACACGGCACGACGATGCGCGGCGGTTGATCAGAGCGGGTCGGTGTCTGTGGGTTTGCCGCAGATATTGATTGCCGAGGCGATGTCCTTGAGCCCGCTCCCGGTGACGACGGCGACGGCGTCGGCGTCCGGTTCGATGATCCCCGCCGAGACGGCGCGACGGATGCCGGCGATGGAGGCCGCGGCGGCGGGTTCCGCGAACACACCGGCGAGCGAGCCGGCGGCGCGCATGGCCTCGGCGATCTCGTCGTCCGAGACCCGGACGAAGACACCATTCGTTTCGCGGACGCGCTGGACCGCCTTGCGCCAGTTCCGGGGCACGGCGACATTGATGCTGTCGGCGAATGTGTCGGCGTCGGGGGCGACCTCGGGTGTGCCCGTTTCGAAGGCGCGGGCGACGGGGTCGACACGCTCGGCCTGAACCCCGAGCAGGCGGGGGACACGGTCGATGAACCCGAGGGCGTGCATCTCGATCAGGCCCTTGGCGATCCCGGCGGCGGTGCACCCGTCGCCGACAGAGACCGCGACCCAGCCCGGGAGATCGCGCGCCGTCTGCTCGGCGATCTCGAGCCCGGCAGTTTTTTTGCCCTCGACGAGGTAGGGGTTGATGGCGCAGTTGCGGTTATACCACCCGTGCTGTCGGCACAAGGCCGAGCAGAGCTCGTAGGCCTGTTCGTATGTGCCCCGGACCCTGCGGACGTCGGCGCCGAAGACGAGGAGCTGGGCGATCTTGGGCTCGGGCGCCCGCGCGGGGACGAAGATCGTGGCGGGGATGCCCGCGATGGCGGCGAAGCCGGCGAGGCTCGACGCGGCGTTTCCCGTCGACGCACAGGCGACGCGCCGGGCGTTGTGCGAGAGGGCGTGCAGGACGCCGACGCTGGAGGCGCGGTCCTTGAAGCACGCGGTGGGATTGCGGGTGTCGTCCTTGATGCGGAGCCGCGACAGACCGGCCCAACGGGCGAGGCGGGGCGTGTCGAGGATCGGCGTGAACCCGACGGGCCAGGCGTCCGCGGCAGGGCCGGGCTCGACGGGGAGCAATTCGCGATATCGCCAGTGGTTCAGCGGGCGGGCGGCGAGCGCGGCGGGCGTCATGGACCGGGCGGCGGCGTCCATGTCGTAGTTGATTTCGAGGACGGCGGAGGGGTCGTTGCAGTGTGGGCAGACGCCGGCGGATTCCGGGGCGGGTGCCTCGGCGCCGCACTTGACGCAGATGAGGGAGGTCACGAGGGTCATGCGTCGGCACCGATCTGGAGGGGGACGACGGACTGCGATTCGACATGGACGAGGCCGAGGTCGGTGAGTTTGAGCGAGGGGATGACGGGGAGCGGGAGGAAGCTGAGGGGCATGAACGGATCGGCGAGGGGGCAGCCGATGTCGTGGGCGGCTTGCAGAAGGTCGTGCTGCTGTTTGATGACGGTGGGGGCGTCCCGGTCGGAGAGGAGCCCGGCGATGGGCAGGGGGAGCAGCGCGAGGATCTCGCCGTCACGCGCGACGCACTGGCCCCCGCCGGCTTGTTCGAGCGCTCGAGCCGCGGCGAGCATGTCGTCGTCGTCGGCCCCCACGACGGCGAGGTTGTGGGCGTCGTGACCCACGGTGCTGGCAAGGGCCCCGCGGGCGAACGCGAAGCCCGTGACGAACCCGAGACCGATGTTGTGGTTGATGCCGTGGCGGGCGATGACGGCGAGCTTGAGGATGTCGCGATCGGGGTCGGGGATGATGGTGTTGTTCTCGATCTTCGGGTCTTCGAGGCGTTCGCCGGTGACGAGTTGCGTGGGGTCGGCGACGATGACGCGGACTTTGCCGCCGCGGGGGGCGGCCTCGATACGGAAGGAATCGGCGGAGAGGTTTTCGGGGAGGTGGACGGTCGGGCGTCGGGCCTCGGGGTCGCCGCCCGGGCCGGCGGGCTCCGGGGGCTCGAGGATCTCGCCGTTCTCGGCGACGAGTGAGCCGCGGAAATAGACACGGCGCGGGCGGATGTCGGCGAGGTCGTCGAAGACGATCATGTCCGCGAAGCGTCCGGGCGCGACCGCGCCGATGTCGGGCCTGCGGTAGTGGTCCGCGGTGTGGATCGTTGCCATGGCCAGGGCGGTGACGGGGTCGAGCCCGAGTCGGACGGCTTTGCGGACGGCGTGGTCGATGTGTCCCTCGTTGTGCAGGTCGCCGGGGTGGCGGTCGTCGGTGCAGAAGCAGAAACGGTGCGCGTTCCGCTCGTTGACGGCGGGGAGAAGCGCCTCGATATTCTGCGCGGCGCTGCCCTCGCGGAGATAGACGCGCATGCCGAGGCGTGTCTTTTCGAGCGCTTCTTCGGGGGTGGTGCACTCGTGGTCGCTCGAGATCCCGGCGGCGGCGTAGGCGTTGAGGGGCCTCCCGGTAAGCCCGGGGCAGTGACCGTCGACGATGGCGCGTTCGAGCCCGAGGCGGACCTTGTCGAGAACGGCGGGATCGGCGAGGTAAACGCCGGGGAAGTTCATCATCTCGGCGAGCGCGACAACGCGGGGGTCGCCGAAGAACGGTTCGAGATCGTCGGCTTCGAGTCGGGCGCCGGCGGTCTCGAGCGCGGACGAGGGAACGCACGAGGAGACGGCGAACATGATGTCCATGGGGAGCCCGGCGGACTCGTCCATGAGGAAGCGGATGCCCAGGACGCCGAGGACGTTGGCGATCTCGTGGGGGTCGAAAACGACGCCGGTGGTGCCGTGGGGGGCGGCGACGCGGACGAACTCGCGCGGCAGGAGCATGGTGGATTCGACGTGCATGTGGGCGTCGATGAGGCCCGGGGCGATGTAGGCGCCGGCGAGGTCGAGCGTTTCTCTCGCGTCGAGGGGTTCGCCGACGCACGCGATGCGGCCCGCGTAGACGGAAACGGCGGCGTGAACGATCTCGCGCGTGAAGACGTTGACGACGCGGGCGTTGGTGATGGTGAGGTCGGCGGGTTTGTCACCCCGGGCGACGGCGAGGAGATCCGGGTCGGTCCGTTCTGCGATATTCACGGGGCGTTCCTCCCGCTGGTCGTTCCGATGAACGGGCACACCGGGGCGAGCTCGTGAAAGAGCACACGGGCGAGGACGTTCATGCGGTAGGCGGCGGTGGATCGGATGTCGTCGATCGGGGCGAGGTCTTGTTCGAGGAGGGGGATGAGCGCATCGGGGGAAGCGATGGAGATGCCCCGGTCGAGGGCGTCTTCGAGGGCGCGGCATCGGCGGACGGTGGGGGCCATGCTGTTGGCGACGACACGCCACCCGGCGTCGGAGTGCGTGACCGCGGCGCCGACCTTGGTGATCGCCTGCGCGTTGCGCGTGCCGACCTTGATGAAGGATGAAAAGTCGCAGCGCCGGCGCGGGACGTGTATGGCGGTGATGATCCACCCCGGCTGCATGTTCAACTGTTTGTAGCCCAGATAAAAAGCGTCGAGCGGGACGCGGGCGGTGTCGTTCTCGCCGGCGGTCTCGACTTCGGCGTCGAGCGCCATGAGCGCGGGGACGCCGTCGGCGGCGGGTGAGGCGTTGGCGATGTTGCCGGCCCATGTCCCCCGCGTCTGGATCTGGACGGCGCCGACGGTTCGGGCGGCTCGGGGGAGAATGGGGAGCTCGTCGTTCGCACGCGGATCGGTGATGATGTCCCAATATGTGGTGAGTGCGCCGAGGACCAGTTCGTCTTCGGTCCAGCGGTGGCCCCGCAGGGCATCGATGCGGGAAAGATCAACGAAGGGGCCGGCGTGCGAGGTGCGTTGATCGGGCCAGTGGACGAGGAGGTCGGTGGCGCCGGCGATCGGCCTCGCGTCCGGCGACCCGTCCTTGAGCATGCGGAGCGCTTCGGGGATCGAGTTGGGCGTCAGGATCTTCACGCCCGTTCTCCGTTGTCGTGGGTGTCCGGGTTTTCTGCGTCGATGGCGGCGGCGAGGCCCTCGACGATGCCGTCGTAGCCGGTGCACCGGCAGAGGTTGCCGGCCATGAGCTCACGGATCGAGTGGGTGCGGAGGAGGTGCGGATTTTCGCGGACCCAGTGCGAGGAGATCACGACGCCGGGGGTGCAGGCGCCGCACTGGGTGGCGCCCGATTCGAGCATGTGCCCGAGGCGATCGGGGGCGATGGATTCGATGGTTTCGACGCTCCGGCCCGCCGCCTGCACAGCCGGGACGAGGCATGCGTTGACGGGGAGCCCGTCGAGGAGGACGGTGCAGGCGCCGCATTCGCCCTCGCCGCAGCCTTCTTTGGTCCCGGTCAGGCCGAGGCGGAGCCGAAGGGTGTCGAGCAGCCGCTCGTCGGTGTCGACGGAGACGCGGGTGGATTCCCCGTTGACGACGAGATGGATCTCGGTGCTGTGTGTCTCAGGCGCGCGCATGGGTCATCAGCTCCATCAGCCGTTCGGGTGTCAGGGGGATGGTGTCGGGCTCGACGCCGAGCGCGTCGGCGACGGCGTTCGCGATAGCGGGCGCGGGCCCGTCCATGGGGAGTTCGCCGATGCCCTTGGCGCCCCGGGCGCCGTGGGGGTACGGGTTTTCAAGGAAGTGGACGCCGATCGGGGGGACGTCGGCGGCAGTAGGGATGATGTAGTTGGTGAGCTGGGCATTGGCCATCGCGCCGTCGCGCCAGACGCATTCTTCGAGCAGCGCCCACCCGATGGCCTGAACGACGCCGCCGGCGATCTGACCCCTCGCGAGTGTTTCGTTGAGGACCTTGCCGATTTCCTGGACGGTCTGGAACCCGAGAACGCGGGTCTGGAAGGTCCGAAGGTCGACCTCGACGCGGGCGGCGTACGCGGCCCACGCGAAAGTGCCGTAGGCGTCGCCCCGGTAAGTCTCGTCGTCCCAATGGATGCCCGGCGGTTGCCGGTATTGTGCCCGGCCCACAGGCTCTCGGTCCGGGTGGGTCCGGTACCAGTTGTCGATGGCGTCGGTGACGGCGCCGCCCCTGGCGACGGGGTCGAGGCCGAGGGTTCTTCGCAGATCGTCGCACGCGTCCTCGACGAGCTTCCCGACCACCATCGCGGTGCGGGAGGCGACGGTGGGACCGCTGTTGGGGACGCGCGCGGTGTCCGCGTCGGCGATGGTCACGCGGGAACGATCCAGACCGAGACGGTCGGCGGCGATGTCGGTAAAGATCGTGAGCATCCCCTGGCCGATCTCGGTCGTGGCCGTACGCACCTCGACGCGCCCATCGGGCAGCGCCGCGACGTGCAGGCGCGAGGCGAGGTGGACCTCGCCGCTCCCGGTGAACCCGCCGCCGTGGTAGATGCAGGCGATACCCGTGCCCCTGCGGAGGTAGGGATGCGAAGCGTTGAACGCCCTGTCCTCCTGTTGATTCTTCTCGGCGTCGGCGAGGCGGATAGCGGTGTCGAGCACGGCGACGCGGTCGGTGCCGTCGTTGATGGTCTGTGATGTAGAGGTGGTCTGCCCGTCGCGGATGAGGTTCCGCCGTCGGAGCTCCGCGGGGTCGATCCCCAGCGTGCGTGCGATGCGGTCCATGTGGCGTTCGCCGGCGAACTGCGACTGCGGCGCGCCGAAGCCGCGGAAGGCACCGAAGGGAACGGCGTTGGTGAACACGGCCCGTCCGACGATGCTGACGTTGTCACAGGCATACGGACCGCCGGCGTGGATGATGCCCCGGCTGAGAACGACAGGAGACAGCGTGACGTAGGCGCCCCCGTCGATGGTCATCTCGATCTGCTGGGCGAGGAGCCGGCCGTCGGAGTCGACACCGGTACGGTGCCGGACGAGCGCGGGGTGTCGCTTGGTGGTGCAGGCCATGTCCTCCGCGCGGTCGTAGATGATCTTGACGGGCCTGCCCGCCTTGAGCGCCAGCAGGGCGGCGTGCAGGGCGATGACCGAGGGGAAGTCTTCCTTGCCGCCGAACCCGCCGCCCGTGGGGGCCTGCACGACGCGGACGTGCTTCTCATCGCGGGCGAGAGCGTGCGTGAGGGCGTTGAGGACGTAGTAGGGGCACTGCATGGACCCCTTCACGACGATGGTGCCGTCCTCCTCCCACGCGGCCATGCCCTGGGTTTCCAGATAGACGTGCTCCTGCGCTCCCGTTTCGTAGACGCCCTCGATGATGTGGGGGGCGTCGCGGAGGGCGCGTTCGGCGTCGCCCTTCGTGATGGTGAGGTGGCTCAGGACGTTGTCCGGCCCATGCTGGATCTGCTCCGGGGCCGGCGGGACGCGGAAGTCGAGCGCCGCGGGCTCGGGGTCGACGATGATCTCGATCTCCCGGATCGCCCGTCGGCACATCGCACGCGAGGGATGCGCGATCAGCACGACAGGCTCGTGGACATGCCGGACGTACTCGGAGGCGAGGACCGGCTGATCCAGCTCGATGAGCCGGACCTGGTTGGGGCCGGGGATGTCGCGGTGATCGACGACGACGAACTCGGACCAGTCGACGCCCGGGCCGAAACGGATCTCGCGGATCGTGCCTCTGGGCACGGGGCTGCGTTTCGTCATGCCCCACCAGCACCCGGGGATGTCGAGGTCGTCGATATACCGCTCGCGACCGGCGAGTTTGTCGATACCCTCGATGCGTGTTGACGCTGCCATCGGCCCTCCGTAAATCGGCGTCGGACCCGACAGCATACCACAGCGAGGCGGGATTTCGTCGGCCGGCGGCGGGGGAGTGCCCGCTGACGTGGGGTGTCAGCCGATCCCGTCGGGATCGGCGATGTGGGTGTAGCTTTCAGGTCGGCGATCGCGGTAGAACTGCCAGACGTTGCGGACCTCCTCGATCATGTCCAGATCAAGATCGGCGACCACGACCTCCTCCTTGTCCCGAGATGCCTGCTCGATGATCTGGCCCCGCGGGTCGCAGAAATAACTCTGCCCGTAGAACTCGCCGATGTCCCACGGCTTTTCGTGGCCGACGCGGTTGATCGCGCCGACGAAATACTGGTTCGCGACGGCGTGCGCGGGCTGTTCCAGTTTCCAGAGGTATTCGCTCAGCCCGGCGACGGTGGCGGACGGATTGAAGACGATCTCGGCGCCGCCCAGGCCCAGCTCGCGGGCGCCCTCGGGGAAGTGCCGGTCATAACAGATATAGACGCCGATGCGCCCGAACCGGGTCTGGAACACCGGGTACCCCAGATCCCCCGGCGTGAAGTAGAACTTCTCCCAGAACCCCGGATGGCAGTGGGGGATGTGGTGCTTGCGGTATTTGCCGAGGTACTCGCCGGTCTCGTCGATGACCGCGGCGGTGTTGTAATACACGCCCGTCATGGCACGCTCGTAGATCGGCACGACGAGGACCATTTTGTGTTTCCTGGCGAGGTCCTGCATGAGCTTCGTCGTCGGGCCGTCGGGGATCGGCTCGGCGGTCTGGTACCACTTCGTGTCCTGCTCGGCGCAGAAATACGGACCGCTGAAGATCTCCTGGAGGCAGCAGACCCGGGCGCCGCGGTCCGCGGCCTCGGCGATCATCGGCAGATGCTTCTCGATCATCGCCTGCTTGAGATCCTTCAGATCGACACCCTCGGCGCTCGGGCTCGAGGCCTGGATAATCGCGGCTCGTGTGACGCGTGCCATCGTTGACCTTTCAGAAAGAGCCCGGAGCGTAAGCGACGGGCCGGAAGTTCAGGATGTTCGCCCCCTCGCTCTCGCTCGGGGCTCTTTTCCGATGGGTACGAAGAACGACTCCCTGCTTCTCACAACCATCGGCTCACAAGGATCTTGTGCTCGGTGAAGAAACGCAGCGCGTCCTCACCGTTGGCGTGCAGATCGCCGAAGAACGAGTTCTTCCAGCCCGCGAAGGGGAAGACCGCCATCGGCGCGGGCACACCCACGTTGATGCCGATCATCCCCGCCTTCGCCTGCACTTTGAACCGCCGGGCGTTGTACCCGCTCGACGTGAAGATCACGCCCATATTCCCGTACTCGGTCGCGTTGATCGCGGCGATCGCGTCGTCCAGCGTCCCGGCGCGGTAGATCGACAGCACGGGCCCGAAGATCTCCTCGCGGCACAGACGCATCGCCGGCGTCACCTTGTCGAACACGCTCGGGGCCACGAAGCAGCCGCCCCCCGGCACGCCCGCCTCGCGACCGTCGAGCAGCAGCTCGGCCCCCTCGTCGAGGCCGATCTGGATGTACTTGTTGACGCGGTCGCAACCGGCGCTGTCGATCAGCGGGCCCATGCCCACCGCCGGGTCGTCGCCCCGCGCCACGGTGATCTTCTTCGCCGCCTCGACGATCGCCGGCACGAACCACTCCGCCGCTTCGCCCACCGGCGCCGCCACCGAGCCCGCAAGGCAGCGCTGACCTGTGTTGCCGAACGCGGAGCCGAGCACGCCCTCGATCGCGGCCTCGCGGTTGGCGTCCGGCATGATGACCATGAAGTTTTTCGCGCCGCCCATGCACTGGGCGCGTTTGCCGGCGCCGCACGCGGTCGAGTAGATGTGCCGCGCGACACGCGTCGACCCGACGAACGACACCGCCCGCACGTCGTCGTGCGTGATCAGGCGATCC
Source organism: Phycisphaerales bacterium (assembly GCA_027083355.1). Classification (GTDB taxonomy): domain Bacteria; phylum Planctomycetota; class Phycisphaerae; order Phycisphaerales; family UBA1924; genus UBA1926. The sequence goes on from JALWOY010000066.1 coordinate 19,202, forward strand.
ACGACGGGCGCCCCACCCGTGACGACATTGATCACACCCGGCGGAAAACCGGCCTCGTGCGCCAACTCCACCTCGCGCAGGGCGCTCAGCGGCACCTTCTCCGAAGGCTTGAGCACGAACGTGTTGCCGCAAGCAACAGCCATCGGCCACATCCACATCGGCACCATGACCGGGAAGTTGAACGGTGTGACCCCCACGCACACACCCAGCGGAACCCGCTCCGACGTGCTGTCGATCCCGATCCCGCCCTCGTCCTCGCTCCGGCAGAACGAGCTCGAGACCGCGATCTGCGGCAGCGTGTTGCCCATCATCAGCACGGGCGCCGCGCAGGCATACTCGACACAGTCGATCCCTCGGCGCACGTCCCCGCGGGCCTCGCCCATGGTCTTGCCGTGCTCGGAGACGATCAGCGAGGCGAGTTCCTCGAAATGGTCCTCGAGCACCTGCTTGTAGCGGAACAGACACTGCACACGCTCCCCGACCGGCGTGTCGGCCCACGACGGGTAAGCGGCCGATGCAGCGGCGACCGCCCTGTCGGCGGCGTCCGTCGCGTCCAGACGCACCCGACCGAGCACGTCACCGTTCGCGGGGTTCAGCACGTCGATCACGTCGCCATCGCCCGACTCGGGGATGCGTTGACCGGCGATCAGGTGTCCGACCAGTTCCGACATGTGCGGCCTCCGATTTCTCGCCGAAAACCCGGCGTGCAATCCGGATTCTATGTCACGGGTGAGTCGGCGGCGGCGACGCGGATGCCGGGGGGGTGTCCTGGCTTGCACAAAGGCCGAGCGTCACGCCCTCGGGCTGATACCGCCCACCCGAGAAACCCAGATCGGTCAGCATCGGCGTGCGCACATACAGCAACGCGCCCGCCTCCCCCCGGGAAATCTCCACCGTTGCGTGCACGAACCCGTCCGCGTCGATGTGCATCATCGACCGCGACGGGTCGACCTCCAAGCGAACCGGCAGACCCGTCCGGCGACGCACGCGGCGACGTTCACCGGACGAGACGGCAACGACGTCCCCGGTCCATGTATCGTCGCCGTTCGAATCCGCGCCGCGCGTCAGACACAACTCGATAGCCGAGGCGCCGTTCGAGGCGTCGGTTTGCGCCCCGAGCAGCCTCCGCGCCGTCGCAGGCTCGACAGACCACCGCACGGCGAAGCGTTCAACACGCACCGGCCCGGTTTCACCGCGTGGTGGGGTCATCCGTTCTTCCCCCCGCGCGCGGCGCGGCCGGAGCGCGCGGATTTGACCGCCTTGTCCGACACGCCCAGCAGGCTCGCGGCCAGGCGAAGGCCCGGCCCCGTCGGCCCGATGAAACGCTCGGCAAGCCCCGTCGCGGTCTCGAAGAACTCGATCATCGCGTCCAGGCGTTCGTCGATATCCGACGCCGCTTTCTGTCCGTCCTCACGCGTGTGGTCGCGGATCTCGTGAAGGCTGACCAGCAGCGGGTCGATCTCGCGTTTCATCCGTTCCCGAACGATCGATCGGAAAATCATCCAGACGTCCTGGTCGGCGACGAAGTATTCCTTGCGGTCGCCTCGGCGGTGGACCCGTTTGATGATCCCCCAATCCTGCAGCGAGCGGAGCGACATCGAGGCGTTGCCCCGGCTGATCTCGAGTCTGGCCATGATGTCGTCGGTGCACAGGGCGTCGCCCGTGATGTAAAGCAAGGCGTGCACCTCGGCCATCGTCCGGCTGATGCCCCAGACGCTCCCCATCCGCCCCCAGGCCTCGATGAATCGGTCGATGTCCTCGTCGCGCGTGGCGTCGGCGTGCTTCGGGCGTGGGGCCATGCAAAAACGTAGCCCCGGAGATGGGGGTGCATCCACCGTTTTCAGAATGGATTGAAACTTTTTCCCGTCGTGATTCACCGCGGCGCAGCCCGATGCCTCTTGGCGCTGCCCCCCGCGTTGCGGGGATCGAAGGGCTTCGCGGAGGGGGTGTTGCGCGGGGCGAGCGCACTCTCCAAAAATGAAGGCGGCGAGGAACCGGAGTTCACTCGCCGCCGTTCCGGGGGCTGGATGTCGGGTCAGAAGCCCGTCAATTGCAGATAATATCATCCCGATCTTGGGTTTGCAAGCCGATCCCGTGTTGTTCTCAGAGGAGCACGTCGATCGAGCCGGCCAGCCCGAGGACGACGCTGATCACCCCGTTCAGGGTGAAAAATGCCATCTGAAGCCCGGCCCGCCCCCTCCTGGCCAGCACGGCGTGTTCCGCGATGAGCAGGGCACCGGTCAAAACCACAGCCGAGCCGAACAACGCGCCGAACCCGGGTTGCGTCCGCCACGCGGCGACAAGCGCAGCGAAGCAACCGGCATGGAGCGCGCGGCTGATGGCGATGCCGCGATTCGGCCCGAGCCTGGAAGGGATGCTGTACAGCCCGGCCCGGCGGTCATGGTCGAGATCCTGCAACGCGTAGATCACGTCGAACCCCGCGACCCAGAGCAGCACCATCACCGCGATCAGCCAGAGGGTCGGCGAACCGAGCGAATGGGGGTCGATCGCGACGCCCGCGGCGATCGGGCTGACCGCCAACGCCCCGCCGAGGAACAAGTGGCAGAGGATCGTGAACCGCTTTGTGTACGAATAAAGGGCGATCCACGCGAGGACGGGCGCCGCACCCCACGCCGGCCACCAGTTGCCGAAGAAGAACCCGAACGATGCGCACGCGGCGAAGAAGCCCGCGGCGCTCGCCGCGAGCAACATCAACCCGTCGCGTTCGGTGAGCCGACCCGACGCGAAGGCCCGACCGGCCGTTCGAGGGTTGCCCGCGTCGAGGCGACGGTCCGCGAGCCGGTTGACGAGCATCGCCCACGTCCGCGCAAAGAACATGCAGACGACGACCAGCCCCAGCTGCCCGGCGAATCGCCCCCAGTTTGTCGTGCCCGCTGAGCCCGGCCCGGCGAGGAATGCCGCGAGGACCGCGAACGGGATCGCGAACAGTGAATGGGCCAGCTTGATATCGCTCGCGGCCAGGGCGAGTTTGGCCAGGGGGTCGGAAACGGGGGCCGGCGACGCGGACATGCCCGAGGATATGACGGCCGAGTCCGGAGGCGAGCGGCTTCTTGCCGGTTGTGTGTGGGGCGGGGGTCGCGGGCGGCGTTCGGGGTGTCAATAATGCAGGACGACACACGAACACCCGCCCCGCCGGTGCTTTGGGGGCGTGGGCGTAATGAAAGGCCTGACATGACGCACATCATCGCCGAGCCGTGCATCGGGACCAAGGACACCGCCTGCGTGGACGTCTGCCCCGTGGACTGCATCCACCCGACGAAGGACGAGCCGGACTTCGAGACCTCCGAGATGCTCTACATCGACCCGGACACCTGCATCGACTGCGGACTCTGCGTCGACGAGTGCCCGGTCAGCGCCATCTTCCAAGACGAGGACCTGCCCGAGGAATGGGCGAAATACACGCAGATCAATATCGACTACTACGCGGACAAGTAGGTGTGTGACGATCACCCGTTGAGCCGGTTCACGATTTCGAGTATTCGGAGTAGTGTTCTGCTCGGGACGTAGGCCTCGGTCGGCTCCAGATCGCTCGGTTGTACTTCAACGAGCCAGTTACACACCGCAACCGACCGACGCCGAAGCAGTGTCGCTGGGTGTCCATTGACTTGCCAGGGCAGTTCAACATGGGTATCGGGCAGGGGTTCTACGACAAGAGTACTCACTGCCACACCGACAACCGGGTTGTCCATAACGATCTCATCACTCGCAGTGATCACAACAATCGGGCGGCGCTTTATTTCACCGTTTGGACTTCGAACCGAAGCCCAAGGGATTGAGCCCTGTTGAATCGTCGGCCTGCGTCTGGGCATCGGTCTTCCGCTGGTCACGGGGAAAACGGATCGATATCCTCATCGAACCAGGCAGGTTTGGGCTGGTTCTCCCGTTTCGCCGCCCAACGGCGAAGGTCGGCGCTCGCCGGTGTGCTGTCGGCTACCTTTTTTCTTATATCGAAGTTGATCGATTCACGTCGTTCTCTTGGTACCCAGCGGAACCAAATAACGCGTGCTCTGACCGGCTGGCCCGCCGGGATGTCCAGCTTTACTCGGCTCACTGATCGGTCTCCTCTGTGGGTTCCGTGTTGCTTGTCGCTTGTAGTAACATGATCGGACGTTGGTTGATGATCTCCCCATCACACTCGAGTTTGACCCAATACTTGCCCGGTTCGGGAAACTCGACCCCTTGAAGAAAAAGTTCGATATCTGCGATGCCAAGCGGATCTGAAGCATGAAGCGGGCCCTGAAGTGTAATGAGATTCAACCCTGTTGACTCCTGCTCGATGCTGAGCGACAGGTCATATTCACCGTTCCCGTTCGTGATCGAGAAGAACACCGCGAGCTTCGGATGGCGTGCCGGAAAGGTTGGACAGGTGATCGTACTGAAAGCACCGACCAAGATCGCCTTTCCAGTGATGCTATCCCGGAAGATATCGTCACATACAACCATCGCGACGCAGGTGAGTTTCTCTCGCGTCATCTCCATCTCCATACGCTAACCGTACACATGGAGTTCGTCAAATCCACGCTTATCAGACGGTTATGGGACACGCAATGGGTGTTCCCGTTTTCCCCTACGCCGCCTCGGCGTCGCGGTCCTCGGCGTAGTCCGCCAGTTCCTCGAGTTCCTTCAGCTCGGCCTTCGTGAAACGCCGCTCCCACCCCTTCGGCCGCACGTTCGACGGCGCGTCGGGACGCTCGCACCAGTCCTCGGCGCTGCGGAGATTCAGCTCGCTCGGCACCGTCTTGCGGTAACCCAGCAGACGGATGATCTCGAGCACGTCCGTCCACGTCGGGAACGTCACGCGGTTCGCCTGCTTGAACGCATCGATGGCCATCAGGAACAGGAACTGCTCCTTGGTCATCTCGCCCTCATCGGCGGCACGCTGGAAGTCGCTCAGCCTCCGGCCGGCCCCACGGCGCCGCTCGAGGCCCGAGGGAGCGCCGGACTGACGCCCGCGAACGGCCCGACGGTCGAGACCGGTCCTCCGGTCCACGACACCGCCCATTTCTTCGGGGGACTCGGGGGCACGCCCCGGAGACTTGCGCTGCTTGTTCTGATCGGACACGGACGGACCTCCTGAACCGGCGGCCGATCCGGTCGCGTCATCGCGCCCGGATCGCCGGTTCAGAGATCATCGGCGTCGTCGTCCTCTTCTTCGTCCAGATCTTCGTCGAAGTCGTCGAACTCGTCGAAGGTTTCCTCAACATCGTCCTCATCGTCGAGATCGTCAACGTCGAAGAAATCCTCATCATCGTCATCGTCGTCATAACCGCACCACGGGGCGGGACGGTCCAGAAGCTCGTGCGTCTCTTCTTCTTCGGCTGTGATCGGGCACAACATCATTCCGGGATCCTCCACTGGCCGAGCACACGCTCGATGCGCGGCAGCGTATCCCGCCCGCGCGCCGTGTCAACCCGGAAATCAACGCCCGCTTCCAGAAAAAATCACACCCACGCTCCGTCCCGCGTACCATGCCCGTCCGCACCCCGGCCGAGGCGGGGGTGCCACCCGAAACACCCCCCGGAATCAGGATGCCAGAGCACCATCAACATCCCCCGAAGCACGGATTCGACCCCGTCGCCGGTCTGCTCGCGATCCTCCTGCCAGGGCTGGGCCATATCGCCCGCGGCGAAAAAAAACGGGGGCTCCTCGCGGGCTTCGCCGTCCTCGCCATGTTCTTCGGCGGCATGCTCATCGGCGGCATCGACGTCATCGACAGCCGCGAAGATAAATGGTGGTTCTACGGCCAGGCCCTCGTCGGGCCGATCGCCCTCGCCATCAACCATGTGCATCAGACCGAGTTCAAGGCGTTCGGCGTGGCCCACGAAACCGACGCCTCGGGCCGGATCGTCTATCACACCACCGAGCGGCTCCTCCGCGGGCCGCACCGCCTACGGAGCGTCTTCCCCGGCGAGACCCGCAAAATCGCCGATGTCGAGATCCGCGACGCCAACGACAACGTCCGGGAGACCCGGCGTCTGCCAGTCGCCGCCCCGGCCGGCCCGGGCGAGGGCCCGCCGAACGTCAAGAGCCTGGCGAAGGTGAACGAGATCGGGACCCTCTACGCGTTGTGCGCCGGGATGCTGAACCTGATCGTGATCCTCGACGCGATGTTCCCGACGCTCAACAGGCGGAAAGGGGGCGGCAAATGAACCCCGGCTTGCTCCTCGCCTACACGCCCCTGATCGACCCGCTCAACCTCCACGCCGTCTGGTTCTGGCTGCTGATCCCGCTGGCGGTGCTCATCGCGATGGCGTACAAGGCCGTCCGCGTGCCCGATATGGCGCTGTATTGGCGTCAGACGGCGCTGTTCGCGGCCCAGATCATCCTCGGCATCGTCGGGCTGTACGTCTTCTCGCTTGTCGTGCTCAACTGGCTGCTGCCCGTGATCGTCTGAGAAGGCTCCCAAGACCATTCGTGTGTTTCAACGAAACCCGGGCGCAATCCCGGGTGTTCTCGCCTCCCTCTCCCCGCTCTGCGGGGAGAGGGCCGGGGTGAGGGGCTCTCTCTTCTTTCTACCCCATCTCGTGGGACGGGCTTCCAGCCCGTCACTTCATCTCCTTCATCTCGGTGGGACAGGCATCCCGCCTGTCTTTCCATTCCCTTCACCGCCTCGGTGGGACGGGCTTCCAAGGGGAGCGGTGTGTGCCGATGGCGGTGTCATCTCGGCAGCACGTAACGGACCGACGTCACCACCATCCAGCACATGAATGATCCAGTGCCCAGTGCCCAGTGCCCAGTCCCCCTCACACGTTCCGCATGACCTTCACCGCCCGGTACAAACCCGCGATCTGCTCCCGGTCGTACACCCGCGGGGCGTAGCGGTTGTTGATCGGCTGAAGACGGATACGCTCGGCCGTCCCGTCGCGGTATTCGAAATAGACGCGTTTGAATGTCGTCTCGTCGTCGAGCGCGAGCCGGGCGAAGCAGTCGTCCCCGTCGGTGATGGGCCGCGCCGGGCTGAAGATCACGATGTCGCCCTCGCGGTAGTCCGGCTCCATCGAATCACCAACCACCCGCGCCGCGAACGCGTCCGGGTCGTGCAGATCCGGGCAGCGCACGTATTCGTCCGCCACGCGCGCGGGGTAGCCCATGTCCGTGAACCCCTGCGGGTAGCCGGCCGAAACCTTGTTGATCAGCGGCACCTCGAACGGCAGATCGACCGGGGTGGGCCCGGCCGGGTCGAGCCGTTCGATGAGCGCCCGGAGTTCGCCGCTGCGGAAGGCCAGATCGAGCCCGGTCCGCCCGCCCTCCCCGGAGGCGAGTTTCGTGACAAGCCGGCGCAGCTCGGCGGAACGGGAGAGGTCCCGGAGGACCGGATCGGGGACACGGTCCCAGGCGCCGGCGCGGACGAGCCGCCCGTCCTCGATGTGCAGCGCCGATTCGATCCGGGCGAGCATGTCCTGGCTCGGGGCCTTGGTGCCGTGCTCGATCGCCCAGAGGTAGCTCTTGGCGCAGCCGCAACGGTCGGCGAGTTCGCGCAGCGAGAGCCCCGCCGCTTGTCGATGCTCGCGGATGATCCCGCCGAGCGCCGCCTGTTCAGGTGACATATCCACCCCCGTTTCCCACAGAATCGGCCCCCCGGCACCGTGCCGACGCGGATCGAACCGGTCCGTCGACCGGGCCTATCCCCCGCAGACCGGGGATTCCGCTTGCGACGGTTCCTCCCCCGTCTGGACGGGATTTGTGCCGGATGTCGCGTGATGTGCGCTGAATCGTGTCACTTCCGTACAAAAGCCTTGCGTGTCGTTCTCCGATGAGTAGAACATACGTCGTATCGTTCACTGAATAGTGTCCACACAAATAAGGAGATTCAAGACATGAACACACAAATCTGTGACTCGAAGGGCAAAGCCCCCACTTCGGGGCGTCTCCCCGTGGACGGTGCGGAGGTTGGGGGTCGGCAAAAGGCACGGCGGCTCGATCAAACTTCAAACGCAACACAGTATAATACCGATCAAAACGAACACAAGCCGATTCCCCAGCCTGTCGTGGTCAGGCCCGACCGCGTACCCGCCCGTACCAGACCGCGAAGGCGATCAGCCGCGTTCTCGGCGGACTCTCCCGATCTCCGTCGACGTGCCCGCCGGGAGTACGCCGAGATGCTCGTCGATCACGCCGCGTGGCTGACGCCCGAAGACCGTGAACTGGTGACGTCGGTATTCGGGGAGGGGCTGAGCGTCGCGGCGTATGCGCGTCGTCGGCGTGAGAAGGAGTCACCCATTCCCGTCCGCACCGCCCGCAGGCGGCTCCGGAAGATCGTCGCCCGGCTGCTCTCGCCGCGGTTCGTGTTCGTCATCGAGAACCGCAAGGCATGGCCCGCGACGCGCCGGCGGGCGGCGATGGCATGCGTCGTACAGGGACTCTCGCTCCGGGAGGCCGCCGCGAAGATCGGGGTGAGCCTCCACGCGGTCCGGCGGCACATGGACGCCGTCGAGGCACTCTACCTCGCCTCGGTCGGGCAGGCCGGCAAGACCGCCAAACAAACGGGCGATCGAGACGGTGAACGGGCCGCGGGGGACTGGCGATGAACTCGCGGGTGTTGCGGGCGGTGGCGCCGTTCGGCGTCGCGCCGGACGATCTGATGCTCGCGGCGGATGATGACGCCGAAGCTGACGCGTGCCGGCTCCTCGACGCGCTCGGCGAAGCGCACAGCCCGGGGCGGGTGGCACTGATCACGGGACCGAGCGGGTCGGGCAAGTCGCGGCTGCTGTCGGCGGTGCGGGAACGTCTCGGGGCGTCCGGTGCGAATTTCGCCGACACGGCGCGATGCCGTCCCGATCCGGGGCGTGCGTTGGCGGGGCATCGAGCATCCGTGCCCGTCGAGGCGTGGTTGGGGCTGCTCTCGATGGCGGGGCTGGCCGACGCCCGGCTGCTGCCCGTCCCCGCGGGGAGGCTGTCGGAGGGCGAGCGTGCCCGCCTCCGGCTCGCCCTCGCGATGTCCAGCGTGCGTGCGGGCGGGTTCCTGCTGATCGATGAGTGCTGCTCGACGCTCGACCGGTGCACGGCCGCCGGCGTCGCCGCGACGATCCGCCGGTGGGCGACGCGATCGGGGGTGTGTGTCATCGCGGCCGGGGCACACGAAGACCTCCCCCGCCTGCTCGGGCCGGATCTGGTCGTGCGGTGCGAGCCGGGCGTGCCGAGGCGGTTCGAGCGGGGGCCGGGGGTGGCCCGCGCCGGACGGATCCGGGTCGAGGGTGGGACGGCGGCGGACTATGCGGCGTTGGCCCGGTATCACTACCGACCCGGCCGGCCCGCATCGCCGAGCCGGATTCTGCGGGCCGTGGCGCCCGGGGGTCGGCTCGCCGGTGTGCTGGTGGTGTGTCACCCAACGCTGAACGGCTCGTGGCGCGGGCTGATCTGGCCCGGCCGGTACACCGGGGCCTGCAAACGGGCGATCGCCCGCCGGCTCAACCGCGAACTGCGGCGGATCAGCCGGGTGATCGTCGACCCTCGCGACCGGGGGCGAGGCATCGCTCGCCGGCTCGTGCGCGCGTATCTGGATGACCCCCTCACCCCCGCGACCGAGGCGGTCGCCGCGATGGGCCGGCTCTCGCCGTTCGGGGCGTCGGCGGGGATGACGGCATATCCCGTGCCGCCCCGGCCCGCGGACGACCGGCTGGCGGACATGCTCGACGCGGCGGGGGTCGAGCCGTGGGAGATGCTCGACCCGGCGCGGGTCGAACAGATGCGCGGCGACGGGCTGATCCGGCGGGAACTGGGGGTGTGGGCGAGAACGGTGTTTGCATCGATCCCCAAGCCGCGGCGGGCGTGGGCGGACGTGTTCGACCTCGCCCCGCTGGCGGCGGCAAGGCTGTGCGCACCACCCGTGGCCTATGGGTGTGTGGCGGAGTGATGAAGAGCAGCAAAGCAACAAATCGGGAAAGCAGCAAAGCGGATGGGTGCCGGTGGTGTTCGTCTGATGTGTTGCTTTGCTGATTTTCCGCTCTGCTGTTTTCAATCCCCCCCGCGGGAGTCGAGAGATGACGAAAAAACAACCGCGTGTGCCGCGACCGGCGCCGCCGCCCGAGCCGGGGGAGTTGCCCCGGACGCTGACGTTCGCGCTGACGGCCGACGAACGGGCGGCGGTGCTGCGTGTGCTGCGGCGGTACGACTCGGACCGTGCCCTGGCGCTGCGGATGGCGCTGGGGATCGCGGAACAACAGACCGGCAAATCGGCAAAGCCGCGAACCGGTTGAGAACGGGATGCGCATGTTAACTTTTTGTTGCCGGTTTCACGTCCCCCCAACGGGGCAAGACCTTTGAACGAATCGAGAGATGTTGACAGCGGGATCGGTCCGAGGCCGACGACTCCCGGGGCGCTGCACGCCTGGCTGTCGGAGTATCTGGATCTGCGTGTGCCGACGCGTCCACTGCTCGACGGGCACGACGCGCCGTTCGATTATCTGTGCCATGCGTTCTTTGATACATCCCGGCCGGTCGGGGGCGAGGGCGGCGCGGGGCTTTCAACGCCGAGCGACGCGGTGGTCTGGGCGAACCGGGGCGGGGGCAAGACGTTTCTGGGTGCGGTGGCCACGCTGCTGGATCTGGTGTTCAAGCCCACGATCGAGGTGCGGATTCTCGCCGGATCGCTCGACCAGGCGAGGCGGATGCACGCCCACCTGCGCACGCTCTTCGAGGGCTCGGAACTCTTCCGCGAGGTCGAGGGGCGGATCACCGAGAAGCGGCTGCGCCTCCGCAACGGGTCGAACGTCGAGCTGCTCGCCCAGAGCCAGACGTCGGTCCGCGGGACGCGCGTGCAGAAACTGCGTTGTGACGAGGTCGAGCTGTTCGACCCGGACGTGTGGGAGGCCGCCCAGCTCACGACGATGAGCAAGCAATGCGGCGACGTGTGGGTGCCCGGGACGATCGAGTGTCTCAGCACGATGCACATGCCCTACGGGCTGATGTACCGCCTGGTGCGGGAAGCGGGCGAGGGCGCCCGCCGGCTGTTCAAGTGGGGCGTGGTGGACGTGCTGGGCCCGTGCGGCCCGGCGCATGAATGCGAGACGTGCACGCTCAAAGACGACTGCGGCGGGCGGGCCAAGCGGCGTGACGCCGAAGGCGAGACACCCGGGCACCTGCCGGTGCTCGACGCGGTCCGCCTCAAGTCCCGCGTGGGCGAGGGGACATGGCAGGCCGAGATGCTGTGCACCAGACCCCGGCGTGACGATTGCGTGCTGCCGGAGTTCGACCGCGATCGGCACGTGATCGACGCGGGGCCGGCGGCGGGGGATCAACGCTGGATCGGCGGGATGGATTTCGGCATCCGTGCGCCCACGGTCATCCTGTGGGCGTCGGTCGACGGGGCGGGCGTGGTGCGTGTGTTCGGCGAGCGCGTGGTCGCTGGCGAGATCGTGACCCGGCACGCCGAGGCGATCGTGTCGGGCGGCTCGGGCCCGTTGTCGCCGCTGCCGGTGCCGGAGTGGATCGGCGTCGACCCGGCTGGGCGTCAGCGGAGCGAGCAGACCGGGGTGAGCGCGGTGGAGGTTCTGCGGAAGGCGGGGCTCGTCGTGCGGGATCGGCGGATGGGGCTGAACGCGGGGCTGTCGCTGATCCGCGCGCGTCTTCGGCCGGCGAGCGGTCCGCCGACGCTGCTGGTGCATTCGTCGTGCGAGCGTCTGATCGAATCGCTCCAGCGGTACCGTTACCCGCCGGACCAGCCGGAGAGCCTGACGCCGCTGAAGGACGGGTCGGACCACGCGGTCGACGCGCTGCGGTACATGATCCAGAACCTCGACGCGGGGTACACGACGAGACACGGCCGGTATGTGTAAACCGGGCGGGGTGTTCAGCTCCGGCGGAGCATGAGCCAGCCGATGAGGGCCCCGAAGATCATGACGCCCGCGCCGACCCCGACGCCGCCGTAGACGAGGTTCATGTTCATCTTCTCGATGAGGGTCTGGTTGTTGTCGAGCATCAGGATGAGGACGATCCCGGTGAGGACGAGCGTGACGACCATGCCGATGGCGATGCCGGCGACGAACCCGGAACCGGGGCCGTCATAGATCTCGGCGAGGACGGGCCCGGCGGCGGCCGCCGCGGTCGCGGCGCCGATGGCCTCGGGCTCGTTGCCGGTGCTCTCGAAGAGGTCCCCGCCGGTGTCGGCGATGTCGGAGGCGCCCAGGGCGCTCTCGGATGGGGGGGCGACGGACCCGGAGCCGGTCGAGGTGTAGACGTCTTCGAGCAGGTCGGCGCCGAGGGAGGTGTCGTCGCTTTCAAGGGCGAGATTCGCAAGGCCCGAGCCGGAGGCGCCGGCCTCGCCGAAATCGGCGATGTTGCCGAGGCTGGGCGAGACCTGCGTGGCGGCGGAGGGGTCGACGTCTTCTTCTTCCTCGGGGTCGAAGATGCTGACGCCCGTCTGCTCGGGGTCGGTGCCGAGGATGGGCCCGCTGTCGGATTCGGAGAGGCTGATCGGCTCGATCTCGCCGGAGTCGGCGAGGGGGATCATGCCGTCGTCTTCTTCCTCGTCGCCGGCGAGGAGGTCGACCTGCTCGACCTTGAGCATGATCTTGTCCTGATCGCGGAACTGCTGGAGCTGCCCGCTCTCGATGAGGGACTTGACTTCCTCGACGTCCATCCCGAGTCTGGCGGCCGCCTCTTCCAGCGTGTAGAACATCTTGGCCATCGCGGCTCTCCGATTGCTGCCCGTTGCCGGGGGTGGTCGATACGCTCGATCGCCCGGCGGTGCGCGTCCGGCCCGGGCCTGCGGGCCGACAGTGTAGCGGCCCGTGCGGGGCCGGGTCGTGCCATCTTATGCGTACGGGCGGTGGGCGGTGGTGGTTTCGTATTTAGCCAAGGACATCGGCCCGGTCGTTCCAGAGCCGTTCGAGCCGCTCCCCGAGACCACCGGTGCCCGGAAGGTCTTGCCCGCAGCCCACGAGCAGTTCGACCATGCCCTCGAAATCGCGGATCGCGACGTGTTCGCGGCCGACGCGGGGCGGGGTGGTGTTCGTCCCGGCCTGCACGGCGGCGAGGTCGGCCATGTTGTGGTAGTTGCCCAGGGGCAGGCAGACGCACGTCGCCTCGTAGCCGAAATGGCAATAGACGCTCGCCTCGCAGGCCCCGCCGGCCATGAGCTTGCGCTGCCAGCGCCATTTCGGGGCCTCGGCGAGTTTCTGGCTCGCCGTGACGTGGGCCGGCCCGCCGGCGATCCGCTCGGCCACCTTCGCGACGGCCCCGGTGAGGGCGGGGCTGAAGATGCTGACGCGGTCGCCCACGCGGACGATGGGCCCGCCGCCGATGGGCGAGTCGTCGAACGCCCGGCTGTTTTCCAGCGCGATGACGCGGGCGTCCCTGGGCATGAACCCGTCGCGGGCCGCCCCGATCGCGCCGATGAACCCGATCTCCTCGGCCCTCGTCAGCAGCACGCGGCAATCGTGGACCGGCTCGCCCCCGGCTCGCTGCTCGCGGAGACGGTCGAGGGCTTCGAGGGCGGCGGCGAGCGCGGCGAGGTCGTCGCAGGCGTTGGTGTAGATGATCTCGCCCCGGCCCCCGGCGGGCAGGTCTTCCTCGACGATCTCGGCCTCGGGCAGATCCCAGGTCGCGATATCACCCACGGCGACGGTGTCGCTTTGTTCGTCCAGCTCGCAGAGCCAGGACTTGTCGGGGTCGGACAGATCGCCCCGGCCCGTGATGACGCCGGAGATGCGGGTGTCGTCGGCGGTGTGGAGGACGACGCGGGCGTCGTTGAAGTAGTCGTCCATGACGCCGCCGCGGAAGGCGAGTTCGAGCGTGGCCGGCCCGATGACGCGGTGGACGACGAACGCGGGGTGGTCCATGTGGGCGGTGAAATAGACGGGCGGGCCATCGCGGAAGGGTGTGCCGGGGGCGAGGGCGATCTCGATGTTGCCGTGGGGATCGTCGCGGCGGGTCAGGCCCGGGCGGTCTTCGAGCCAACGGCCGACCTTGGCGATGACGCGGTGCTCGCGGCCCGCGGCGGTGGGGGTGGTGGTGAGGTCGAGGAGGAGATGCCGGGGGTCGTGGGGCATAGGCTCATCGCCCCCGCGTGCGCAGTTTGCCGCGCATGCGTTTCTTGGGCAGTTTCCTGGGCACGACCCCGCCTGGGAATTTCGCGGCGAGTTCCTCCGGGGTGAGTTTGTCCTCGGCGGGGAGCTCGGCGGCGTCGTCGAATCGGTTGCGTGCCTCGGCGACGCCGGTGACTTCGACGGGGGGGCGGCCCCCGGTGGGTTCGGGCCGCCAGTTTTCCGGCTTCTCGCTGGGTTTGAAGTCGGGGTATCGGCGTTCCGGGATCTCGGCGTTGATGAGCAGTTCGATCTGTGTGAGCAGCTGGCCCTGCTCGGGCGTGACGAGGCTCCACGCCACGCCCTCACGGCCCGCGCGGGCGGTCCGGCCGATGCGGTGGACGTAGATATCCGGGTCGTCGGGCAGGTCGTAGTTGACGACGTGGGTGATGCCCTCGACGTCGAGCCCGCGCGAGGCGAGATCGGAGGCGACGAGGACGTTGAGCTCGCCGTGGCGGAAGTTCCGCATCGTCTTGTTCCGCTGGCCCTGGCTCATGTCGCCGTGGAGGGCGTGGGCCTCGATCTTCTTCCGCCCGAGGTACCGCACGACGTCGTCGACGGTGCGCTTCATGCGGCAGAAGACGAGGGTGAGGTCCGGCTCCTCGTGCGTGAGGATGTGGGCGAGCATCCGTTTTTTGTCCCACGCCTGGACGGGGATGTGGTGCTGCTTGACCATCTCGACGGTGAGCGAGCCGGAGGTGACGACGAGCCGCTCGGGGTCCTGCATGTGCCGGCGTGCGAGGTGCTCGATCTCGTCCGAGAGCGTGGCCGAGACGAAGATGGTCTGGCGTTGCTTCGGGCACTTGCCGAGGATTTTTTTGATGTCGTCGCGGAAGCCGATATCGAACATCCGGTCGACTTCGTCGAGGACGGCAAACTCGACGCCGCCGAGGTGGAGGAGCCTTCGTTCGATCATGTCGAGGACGCGTCCGGGCGTGCCGACGATGATCTCGGGCCCGCGTTCGAGTTTTTTCGCCTGGGTGTGGATCTTCTGCCCGCCGTAGACGGCGCAGGTTTTCAGCCCGGTGTGCCGGCCCAGCTCGGTCAGATCGTCGGTGATCTGCACGGCGAGTTCGCGGGTGGGCGCGAGGATGATCGCCTGCATCGCCTTGCCCGGGGTGGCCATCTGGAGGATGGGCAGGCCGAACGCGGCGGTTTTGCCGCTGCCGGTCTTGGCCTGACCCAGGACGTCCTTGCCCGTGAGCGCGAGCGGGATCAGCTCGCCCTGGATCTTCGTCGGGTGCTGCCAGCCCGCTTCGTTCAGCGCACGGATGAGCGGCTCGGACAGGCCAAGATCAGCGAAGGTCTTTTCAACGTTGAAGACGTGCTTGCGGGCCTCTTCGCTGAGGGGCGTGACGGTCCGCAGGCCGTGGTGCGAGGGTTCGATGTCCTCGTCGTCGGCGTCGGATTGCGGGGCGTCGGTCGGAGCACCGGCGGCGGCCTCGGTCGCGGTGGGTTCACCCTCGGGCTTGCGCCGCCGCCGACGCCGGCGTCTGCGTTTCTTCTTCGGCGGGTTCTGCGGGGAGGCCTGCGGGTCGTCGCCGACCGCTGGGGTCCCCTCGACCGTGTGCGGATCGGACTTTGCTTCGATTTCACCCGCGGCCTGCGGTTCGCCCGGCCCGGCGTCCTGCTCGGTGTTCTCGTTCACGTGCGTCGTTCCTCTTTGTTCTTGCGGACCCGCCGCGGGCCGGGACCGGCCCGCCGCTGTGTCGTCCCGCCCGCGTCCGCTTTCTTCGTTCGGACGCGCCGTCAACGCTGAACCATAGGCTCCGGCGTGCTCTGCCGGGGTTTTCGGCGGCACGGAATCGGCCAACTCCATGAGGATCATGTGCTTCATCAGCGTCCCGGCGGCACTCGTCCCGGCGGCCAGCCAACCGGGGCGGCCGTCACGCCAGGCCTGCTTGATGACGATCTGCTTGAGGAACGCGCCGACGGGATTCATGGCGAGTTTCCACGCGTTCGTGCGCACGCCGGCGGCGTGCAGGCTCGCGGCGGAGGTCCGCGCGTGGCCCGCCTGTTTGGCGAGGTGATCGGCGAAAGTCTCGAACGAGTCGTGGCGGAGCACGCCCGGCAGAGCCACGATCCGCCCCGCCGCGGGGTCGACCTCGAGCACGTCGTGCGGGTCGAGCCCGCCCCACCGGGCCGCGCCGCGCTCGACGAGCGACCGGCGGACGAGGCGGGTCCGCCACTCGGGCTGCCACGCGTGGCCGAGCGGCCGGCCCTTGTACCACACCACCCGGCGGACGCGGGCCGCGGCGACGGCGGGGTCGTCCGATTCGACGAGTTCACGGATCGCCCCGGCGAGGTCGGGCATCACCGGCTCGTCGCTGTCGAGGTGCAAGACCCATTCGAGCGTGGCCGATTCGAGGGCGATCTGTTTCGTCCCGACATACCCGGCCCAGGGCCTTCGCAGGACCGTCGCGCCGAACGATTCGCAGATCTCGATGGTCCGGTCCGTCGAGCCGGAATCGACGGCGATGATCTCGCCGGCGATGTGCCGGACGCTCTTGAGCACCGCGCCGATCGTGGCCTCGTTGTCGCGGCAGATGGTGACCACGCTGAGGGGCGGTGTGTGCTTGCTGTGGGTGTCTCGCATGGGTCGCGTTTCGGATCGGCGATCGGTCTTTCCGGGCGCGTGCCGGGCCACGGATCGGTCGGGGAAAGACTAGGCTATGGTCGTGCTTACGCCCCCGACACAGCACATCCACCCGATCCGGTGCGCCAGAGAATACCGGTTCCCGCCCCGGGTCTGGGCCGAGGCCTTCGCCGGGGTGGACTGGTCGTCGGCCCGGTGCCTTTCCGAGAAGCCGGGGCGGGCGGTCTGGCGGGTCGTGCTCGATCTGCCCGACGGGCCGGAGGAGCTGGTCGTCAAGGTCTGCATGCACCGATCGATTGTGGACTCGGCCCGTTCCGTGGCGCATCTCGGACGCTTGCAGCGGCAGTGGCGCGGAGCGGCGCGGCTGAGCCGCAAGGGGTTCGGTGTCGCGCGGGGGCTGGCCCTGCTGCGCGGCCGGGCCGGCGGGCGGTCGTGCGACGTGCTGGTGATGGCTTCGGCGCCGGGTGTGCCGCTGATCGATCTGATGGCCTCGCCGGGCTCGCTCGGTGTGCGCACGGAGCACGAGATCGCCCGGCTGCTGGGGGAACTGGTCAGCCTGCTCGACGGGGAGCGGCTGCACTCGAAGGACCTGAAACCCTCGAACATCCTGGTGGATCTGGACACCGAAGACGGGGTGCCCGCTTTGACGATCATCGACTCGGACACGGTGGGGCACCGCCCGGACCACCCGCTGCTGCCGCTGCTCCTCGAGCCGATGGGGGTGGGGGTGCTGCCCCGGCGGTCGCTGTTGGCCAGAGCCGTCAAATCATGGGCGTGGCACGAATGGCTCAACGCGCCGTACGACACACTCGAACGCGAGATCGGGGGCCGGCCCGAGCACGAACTGGCCCGGCGGGCGTGGGCCGAGCTGGAGGCGCTGGCCGAGGAGCACGGGGACCCCACCCCCCGGCACGACCCGCTGGTGCGCGCCGCCGAGCCGCTGACGCTCGGGGGGACGGCGTGATAGGCTGTCGGCATGACGACCGTTGCCGCTGACCAGATCGTGTTGCCCAAGCCGGGCAAGAACGGGTTTTCTTTCAAAGACTGCCGGGTCTATGTCGGCGATTGCCGGAAATGGTTGCCGAAGTTGCCGGCCGGGGCGTTCGATCTGATCTTCGCCGATCCGCCGTTCAACTGGAACCGGGACTACGACCGCCACGAGACGGGCGACGCCTGGGACGACAACCAGAGCGAGGAAACCTATCTCGATTTCACCCGGGAATGGCTCGACCTGTGCATCGAGCGGCTCGCCGCACACGGCTCGCTGTGGGTGAACATCCCGGACACCTGGGCGGCGGAGATCGTGGTGCACCTGAAACAGCGCGGGCTGCACATGGTCAACTGGTGCATCTGGCACTACCGATTCGGGCAGAACACCACGAGCCGGTTCATCAACTCGAAGGTCCACGTGCTCTATTTCATGAAGGACCCGTCGCACCCCGACCGCCGCTGGAACCCCGAGGCGGTGGCGGAGGTCTCCGATCGGCGGGCGATCTACGGCGACCCGCGGACGGAGAACAAGAAAGAGGGCTGGCTGCCCGCGGGCCATCGCGTGCCGATGGACGTGTGGTACGGCAAGTTCTGGGGCCGCATCCAGGGCAACAACAAGGAACGCCGGCACAAGCACGACAACCAGCTGCCCGAGGTCTATCTGGGGCGTGTGATCAACGCCTGCTCGCGGGAGGGGGATCTGGTGTTGGACCCGTTCCTGGGGTCGGGCACGACGGGGACGGTGGCACAGGCGCTCGGGCGTCGGTTCGTGGGCATCGAATATTCACGGGCGAACGCCGAGCACGCGCGCGACCGTATCAAGGCGGGGCCCTGGCGCATCGAGGAGATCAAGGGACAGCGTGGACTCTCGACGGCGATCCACCCGCCCAGAGGCGGTCTGTGGGAAGGGAAACTCGGGACGTGAAACCGGGTGATTTGCATGGGCGCGGGGCATCGGGAAACCTGCGTGTGGCACCGGCTGCTTGTCAGCCGGAGCGCATGGACTGATGCGGATTCCAGAAGATTCTCGTGCTTTCTGGAGCAAGAGACGGGTGTTCTCGCCTCCCTCTCCCCGCTGGCGGGGAGAGGGCCGGGGTGAGGGGCATCATGTTTCCGTTCTTTCATTTGCACGTACAGATCGACGAGGTATGAAGAAGGAAAAGAAGTTGTAGCCCCTCACCCGCCGACGCTCCGCGTCGTCGACCTCTCCCCGGCGACCGGGGAGAGGTGGAGTTGGCAACCCTTGTTCACACCACGAAACCCGGATACGAAAAAGACGTCGAACAAGAAAACATCCGCCACGTGCGCCCGGGTCTGGTCAACACGCGCGAATTTTTCATGGAATCCGTATGAGATTCAAGCACGGGCAACGAGTTGCCCGTGGCACACGACCTATGAACAGTTCGATCCTCCGGGATCCGGGTGTTTGCATGACAGCACACAAAGAGCCCGGAGCGTGAGCGACGGGCCGAGTAGACGAGTGCTTTTCTTTTTCTACAGACCCTCGGCCCCGCGCTGACGCTTGAGGCTCTTTTCAGAAAAAGATAACCGCAACGTCTCCGACATTGTGGCAGCGATCTACTCGTCGAGCAGGTCGGGGCGGCGTTCGCGGGTGCGACGGACCATCTGTTCGAGGCGCCATCGCGCCACGGCGTCGTGGTCGCCGCCGAGCAGAACATCGGGCACGTTCATCCCAGCCCACCGCTGCGGGCGCGTGTAGTGCGGGCAGTCGAGCAGGCGGGCACGCTCGGGAACCCCCAGCTCGGCCAGCCACCGTTTCATCTTTGTGTCGATCGTCCCGCCGTCGGGGTTGATCGCCGGGGGCGGCGCGAAGGAATCCTGCCCCGCCGAATCATCGTGGCCCAAGACCCCCGGCAGGAGGCGCGCGACCGCGTCGATGAGCACGAGCGCCGCGAGTTCCCCGCCGCTGAGGATGTAGTCGCCGATCGAGATCTCGAGCGGGTCGAGGCGTTCGATGACACGCTCGTCGATGCCCTCGTAATGCCCGCAGATAAGCAACAGCCTCGGCTCGACTGCGAGTTCCCCGACGATCTGCTGCGTCAGCGGCGTCCCCTGGGGTGTCAGCAGCACACGCCGGGCGGGGCGGGGGTCGGCTCGCTCGGCCGCCATCGCCGCGTCCCACAGGGGTTGGCACGTCATGACCATGCCGGGCCCGCCCCCGAACGGGCGGTCGTCGGTCTTGCCGTGCTTGTTCAGCGTGTGGTCCCGGATATTGGTCGCGACGATCTCGACGGCACCGGCGTCGATCGCGCGTCTGGGGATGCTCACCCCGAGCACGCCGGGGGGCTCGGCGGCGAACAGCTCGGGGAAGGTGGTCAGGACGTCGATGCGCATCGGCCCATGGTAGAGCGTTCCCCGGCCCGGCCGGGTCGTGTGGGGCTCGGGAGGCCGACCCAACCTTTACCATTCTCTCATCGGGCGTGGGAAAGGGCACCCGGGTGTGCGCCCAGACTCCGTTCCGCAAGCAGAAGAATCAAACGCCCCCGGGCTTACTTAGCCATTGCTGTTGTCGTTCTCGCTGCCCGCGGGCGGCGCAGGGGCCACCGGGCCGCCGCCCGGCATGATGTCCGTCACGACGGGCGGGCTGTCGGGCGGATATTCCGGCCCCTTGCGCAGCTCCATCTCGAGCCGGCGGGCCCATCGTCCCGGCACCGGCATCGAGTTGTCCAGCAGCGTCGCCAGCTGGGTCGCCGGGATCACGTCCCACCGCATCGCGTCCGGGAAATCGACGTTGTCCTTCGTTTTGTTCGGGTAGAACCGGACGATCAGTTTCTGCCCAACGGGGACATCCATGCTCCAGATCTCTTCCTGCGAACGCGTATCCACCAGCCGGACCGTCTTCGGGCTCCACGTATCGCTGACATACGTGAACTGGTCGAGCGATGCCCCGCGCCCGCCGGGCTTCATCGTGTTCAGGCTGTGACATCCCGACAATAGGGGGATCACCCCGGCGGCAACGGCGAGTGAAAATCGGCTGCGCATCGGCTGGCTCCTTCGGATCAGACGCAAAGTCTACGGGCACTCCCCACGCGGGTTCGCGCCCGGACCACTGCTATCGGTAAGATCGGACCATGGCTGCATCATCGCCACAGGATTCCAGCACCCCCGCCCTCCGTATCGGCCACGGGTACGACCTGCACCGCCTCGAACCCGCCGACGCCGGGGGCCGGCCCCTCGTCATCGGCGGGATCCGACTCGAACACGACCGCGGCCCCGTCGCCCGCTCCGACGGCGACGTGCTCCTCCACGCCGTCACCGACGCCGTCCTTGGCGCCCTTGCCCTCCCCGATATAGGGGAGTTATTCCCCGACACCGACGAGGCCAACGAGGCCCGGGATTCGGCCGACTTTCTCACCGAGGCGGTTCGGCTCGCCGCGGACCGCGGCTACCGCCCGGTGAACCTCGACGCGACCGTGATCCTCGAACGCCCCCGGCTCAAGCCGGTCAAGGCCGAGATCCGGGCCAACCTCGCCCGGCTGCTGGGCATGCCGCTCGACGCGGTCAATGTCAAGGGCAAGACGCACGAGCGGGTCGATGCCGTCGGCGAGGGCCGGGCCGTCGAGGCCCACGCCGTGATCCTGATGCAGCGACCGGAGCTGCGACCATGACGCTCAGACCGGACAAGGCCGTCGCGCTCGAAACCACACTGCCCGCGCTCGGCCTGCCGCCGGGCGAGGGGCTCCCGTTCACGCGGGAACTGGGCGGGATCATCCGCGGGCTCGATGCGGAACCCGCGGTCGTCGGCGTGCTCGCGGGCGAGCCGATCGTCGGGATGACCGACGCCCAGCTGGCCGAGATGCTCGACGGTCGGCCCGTTGCCAAGGCCAACACCGCGAACCTCGGCGTGCTCATGCACCGCCGCGCCGACGCCGCCACGACCGTCTCGGCCACGATGGAGCTCGCCGCGGGCGCCGGCGTCCGCGTCTTCGCCACCGGCGGCATCGGGGGCGTGCACAAGGGCTACGGCCAGCACCTCGACATCTCCGCCGACCTCGCCGCGCTGGCGCGTTTCCCCGTCGCCGTCGTCGCCAGCGGGACGAAATCGCTTCTCGACGTCGTTTCGACGCGCGAGGCGCTCGAAACCCTGGGCGTGCCCGTGGTGGGGTTCCGCTGCGACCGCTTCCCCGCGTTCTATCTCCGCGAAAGCGGCGCCCCGATCGACGCGCGGTTCGACGATGAAGCGGATCTCGCCGCGTTCGTCCGGGCCGAGCTGGACCGCACGGGTCGTGGGGTGCTGGTGTGCAACCCGATCCCGGAGCATGACGAGATCCCGGCGCCCGTTTTCGGCGCGTGGCTCGCCGAGGCCGAGCGGCGGTGCGCCGACGCCGGCGGGCGCGACATCACCCCCTGCATCCTCGCGGCGTTGCACGAGATCTCGGGTGGCGAGACTTTGCGCGCAAACCTCGCGCTCGTGCGTGACAACGCCCGGCTGGCTTCTCGAATGGCCGCCTGCATGAGCGATTACACAGCCGAAGGCTGATCCGGATTCCGGCTGGCTCTTGTGCCATCTGAATCAAGAGCCCCAAGCGTGAGCGCGGGGCCGAGGGTCTGCTGAATAAGAAAAGCACTCGCGGCCCGTCGCTCACGCTCCGGGCTCTTTGGGCACCGGTCTGATACCTTGCATGTTCCGCATCATCCCCCGACGTGCACGACGACGCGCCGCGTGTGCGCCGCACGCCGGTGTTCCCACAGATAGATCCCCTGCCAGGTGCCCAGCACCAGCGACCCGCCCACGATCGGGATCGACAACGACACCGCGGTCAACGCCGACTTGATGTGGCTCGGCATGTCGTCCGGCCCCTCGGCCGTGTGGGTGAACATCGGGTCGTGCTCGGGCACGAGCCGCTTCATCCACGCTTCGAGGTCGGCCTTGGCGCTCGGGTCCGCGTTCTCCTGGATGATCAGGCTCGCCGACGTGTGACGCATGAAGACGGTGCACAGCCCCTCGTCGAGGTGCGCCCGCGCCACGACCCCGCGCACCTCCCCCGTGATCTCGACCAACCCCTGCCCGTGCGTGTCGATCGCCAACTCCTGAACCATGGCCCGAGTCTACCGCCACGACCGCCCTGCGCGCGGCTCGGCTCGCAGCGACGAAAGCCGCTCCCAGCGGCGGATGCGCCGCTTCGCGACCCACGCCGGGCCTTTCCACGCCAGCAGCATCAACACCGGCCCCACGACGAGCGCCGCGACGGTCAGACCGACCCGCCAGCCCCGGTCGCCCCCCAGCTCGGTCTCGATGCGATCGAAGCAGCGGACGTACCACGCGGCGAGAAACACCATCCCCGAGAACAGGAACGGCTTCCATTGCCTGACCGCGCTGGCGACGCAGAACCCCAACGCGAGCAATAGCAACGCAATCGACCAGGGCATCCACACGCCGAACGCGTCGTTGGCTTCCATCAGCAGCAGCGGCGCCATCAGGTGTGTCGGCAGGATCCAGCGCAACACCCCGGCGATCCGCCGTCGCAGCGCCGTCGGGCCCCGGCCGAGAAGGAGCATCACCCCGCCCAGCAACACGCCGTTGACCGCCAGCGCGAACGACACCTCCGCCGTCCCCGCCGCCGAGCCGGTCGCGCTCCGCAGTTGGTACCAGTCCGGCACCAGCAACGCGGCCGCGGTCAACCCGATCCCCATCCACGCCAGCGAGCCGAGCAGTACCGGGGCCGCGTCGTGTTGTCTCGATCTTCGGCGTCCCAGTTCGCGGACCAGCCCGTGCTCGCGTGCGTCGATCAGCAGCGCCGCCGGCAGCGCCGCCGCCCCCAGCATCGCCGACCAGACACCCCATCGGCCGAACGACAGGGCCGCGTCTACGTTGTGCAGCCCGCCGATGACCAGATAGAGCGCCGACCACGCCGCACCCGCCGAGATCACCGCGAAGAACGTGAACGTGGACGACCGCACAACTCGCCGGAGCACCCCCGCCAGCACGAGCGAGGTGCACCCGATCGTCAGGATCTGCGCGTTGGCAAGCCCGGCTATCGGCACTTCCCGCCCGGTGAGCAGCGCCGTCAGCTCGGACGCGGGGCCCATCCCCGTCCCGTCCGCGCCGGCGAATACACCGAACCGCCGCAGCGTCAGCCACAGCGACGCGGGGATGACGACCTGGGCCGTGATGAGCATCCCGATCCCGACACGTTTCTCGCCGGATCGTTGCAGCCGAAGCCCCAGCGCGAGCGTCCCCGCCGACAACGCCCACGCGACGGCGACCCCCGCCGCCGAATCGATCAGGCCGAGCACGTCGGCCAGCCCGATCACGAGGCCCAGCGTGAGGATCCACCCACCCAGATAGAGGCTCACCTGGCCCGGGCGGAGCCGCTTGGCATCGATGATCCATGGCGACTCAGCCCGCTGCAGCTCCGTCAACACGCGCGTCACGACCTCGCTTTCTCGCGCCGTGATCAGCCCGAGCCGATGCCATTCGCGGGCCTGCGCGATCTGCGCCGCGATCTGGCCGTCGAACCTCGATTCGAGCAGCCGGGGCCTCGCCGAAACCGTCTCCCGGCGCAGATACCGCCGGATGTCCGCCGCCATCGACGCCGCGTCCGGGTACCGATCCCGCGGGTCCGGCTCGAGTGCGGCGAGGCAGATCTTCTGCAGGTCCGCCGGCACGTCCGGGGTGTATTGCTCAGGCAGCGGCACCGCGCCGCGCTGCAGAAGATCGTTCACCACCGCCGGCGCCGCCCGCTTCGGGAAGGGGAGACGCCCCGTCAGCAACTCGTACAGGATCACGCCGAGCGAGAACACGTCGGCAGACAGATCGATCGCGCCCCGGCTCGTCAACAGCTCGGGTGCGGTGTAGCCGGGCGTGCCCCCACGCGGCACTTCCGCCCAGCTCGGGTCCGCCTCCGCCCGGGCAAGACCGAAGTCCACGATCGTCGGCTTCTCGTCCCGGTCCACGAGGATGTTCGAGGGCTTCAGGTCCCCGTGCACCAGCCCAGCCCGGTGCATCTCGGCCACCGCGTCGAGGACGCGCAGCAGGATCGTCACCCGGTGCCGCGTGTCCAGATCTTTGCAGAAACGCGTCAGCTCGACGCCCTCGACCCACTCCATCACCATGTAGGGCGTCCGCCCGACCAGCGAAACCTCGATCACCCGGCACAGGTTCGGGTGGTTCAGCCGCGCCATCGCCCGGGCCTCTGCCACCAGCCGATCGTGGGCACGAAGCCCCGGGTCCTCGCCCGGGTTCGGGTCGAGCACAGTCAGCAGCTTGATCGCCACGCGACGCCCCAGCCGCGTGTCGCGGGCCGCGAACACACGCCCCATCCCCCCCTGACCCGCGATCGACTCGATCCGGTACCGATCACCCACCGCCTCGGCGGCCTCGGCCATCAGTTCCTCGGGAGAAGGGGCCGCGTGCACCCACGCCGGCCGGGGGGCCTCGGTCGAAGACGCACCCGTCGGTTCTTCGGTCTCGAAGATCGGGTCCCCGTGCGGAATGTTGTTGTTCGGTGTGCTCCCCAAGGCTTTCCCCGCCAGAGACTACCACAGAAAACCGTCATGCAGAAACCACGCCCGTTGAGAGCGCAACGCGGCACAAAAAAACACGCGGCCGGAGCCGCGTGCTGTGAGATTCAGGAAATTGCCCCGCCCGGCTTCCAGGCGGTTTACCGGCGGTTTACGGGCAGCCGGCCAGGAAGCTCTGCGAGAAGATCTGCACGTCCGTCAGATCCAGCACGCCGTTCCCGTCGAGGTCCGCGAGCAGATCGCCGCCCGTGAACGCTGTGATGAATGCCTGCACGTCCGTCAGATCGAGCACGCCGAACGGCGCGGCCAGGTCTGCCGGGTTGCACCCACCCGCGGCCGCCTCGGGCACGGGCACCGTGATCGTCATGCTGTCGGGGTCGCCGGCCTGTCCCGGCCCGAACAGCCCGATCGTCGCGGTGCCGTTCACCGGCGCGCCGGGGGCGTCGAAACGGTAGTTGTACAGCGTGCCCCAACGCACCGCGTTGGCCAGCGGGTTGGTGTTGTAGTCCGTCCCGTTCGACCACACGACCTGCCCGTTCCCGGTCGAAGCCGTCCAGTCCGTCGTGTCGAACGGCTCGCCCGAGTGGTAGTCGATGTCGTGGAAGCCGATGTTCGAAACAGAGTCCGCGTCGACCGCGAACGAGCCGGCGCTGCGGTTCGAGTTCAGGTTGAAGATCGCGTACTCGTAGTGCCAGGTGCCGTCGCCGTTGTCCGTGGCGTTGGCGCCCACCCAGAACCGCCCGTCGTTCGGCACGTCAACCGCCGTCAGCTGCACGCCGGGGTCCGCGTCCTGCCACGCGAAGATCGCCGGCTCCTCGCGGATCGTCGGGCCGTCGTAGTTCAGATACCACCCGCCCGAGAACGCGTTTTCGGCGCCCACCGTGATCATCCGGTGCGACGCGTTGTTGTTGTCGTTGCCCGCCGCGGCGTCGTCGAACGCCACGTACTGCGCTTCTCCCACATAGAGCGCGTTCGGGTTGAGCATCGGGTTGATGTCGTCCTGGTTCACCTGCAACCGCTTGAACAGGGTCGTGCCCGTCTGCCCCGCGGTCGAGAACGGCCACGGATATTCGCCCGTCGCAGCGTTGATCTCGAAACGCGGCCCGAGGCCCGTCTGCGAACCGTTCAGGCTCGCGCTGTACGGGTCCGAACACCCCACGCCCAGCTGCGAGCAGCACCCGCCGCACACCGGGCTGCACGACGCGCACACCGTCTGCTGCAACGCGCAGAACCCGTGCTTGACCCACGAGACGGCGATCTGCTCGATCGCCCCGTGGTCGATGCGGTACATGTTGGTGATGATCAGCGGGTGACGGTTCGAGCCGGATTGGAACCAGTTCAACGCAACCGTCCCGACGTTGCACGAGGTCGTGCCGATCGAGTACGCCGTCATGTTGCCGTCCGAGCCAAGGTGCATCGGGCCCGCGCCGCCCGCGGTGCTGCCCGTCAGCGAGCCGCAGATCACGTCGGCCTGGCCGAACCCGAGCCCGGTCGTCAGCACGAGCGCCGCACCCAGCACGGTTTTTTTCAATAAGGAACGATCCATGTATGTCCTCCGTCTCCGATTGATCACTCACCCATCCCGCACACGCGGTGGGCCGATACCCGCAACAGACACACTGCCCCGGGGCTGGTGCGATACAGACTAGCAGATCCGACCGCCGCGATGCCAGCAGAAAAACAAATCTCACGCGCGTCGGCACCAAGACAGGATTAGATTGTCAGTTTATCGTAATTGGCGGCCGCTCACACCGCGTTCACGGGCCGGAAACCGCCCTGTGTTTCCGTTCCGACGCGATCTGCTGCCAATGCTCGGCCTCTTCTTTCCGGCCGATCAGGCCGAGCAACTGCGACGCACGCTCGGCGAGTATCACGCTCCCGGGCGCCAACTCGGCCGCCGCGATGATCTGCGCCGCCGCTTCGTCTTTTTTCCCCGCTTGGAAAAGCCAACCCGCGTAATCGTGATGGAACACCGGCTCATCCGGGTAACGCTCGACCAGCGCGGCGAACATCGAAAGCCCCCGTTCGGTCAGGGGTTCCTGTTTCTTCTCCAGCCCGATCTGCGTCAACGCGAACGCCACGCCCAGACGCTGCCAAGGGTCGTGTTCATATTTTTCCGCCGCGTCGAGCAACAGCGGGATCGCACGGCCCGTCTCGCCGTGGGCCAGAAGCAACTTGCCGATCTCGAACATGGTCCCGGGCCGTTTCGCCCCACGTGCCGACACCGCCC
The DNA here is from genome assembly GCA_027083355.1 of Phycisphaerales bacterium. Taxonomy (GTDB): domain Bacteria; phylum Planctomycetota; class Phycisphaerae; order Phycisphaerales; family UBA1924; genus UBA1926. The sequence goes on from JALWOY010000066.1 coordinate 46,545, forward strand.
GATCGGCGAGCGACTTCGCCTCGGCGAGCAGCCCCGCGGAGCCGTAGATCCGTGAGGCCCGCAGCAAGGTCGGGGCGTCGTCATTCAGAGAAATCGCCTTCTCGACCAGACCCCGGGCATCATCCGTCCGCCCGAGGCTGAACGCCAGTTGTGAAGCGGACAGCAGCGTGTCCGGCTTTGTCGGTTCGGCTGCGATGACCGCGTCGAGGACCTTGTTCATCCCCGCCCGGTCTTGCTGCATGGCGAGCATCTGGCCCTTGCTCAGCAGGAAATCGGGGTCCGAGGCGAGCGATTCATCGCCGACATCCCAGATCCCCGGGTCGTACCGCCCCAGGTTCCACAGCAGCTGCGACAGCCGCAGCCGGACGCCGTGCAGCGCCGGGTGTTCTTCGAGAACCCGCTTCATGATCTCGACCTGCTCCTCGGTCGCTTCGAGGATGGGCCGGCCGTCGATCCCGTCTTTCGTTTTCGCGGTCGCCGCCCGCCCGTGCAGGTTGAGCATCTGGAACACGAGCGAGTCGGTCGGGTTGCCGTGCTCGACCACGTCACGCAGCAACGCCACCGCCCGGTCGATCTCGCCCAGCAGCGTGTGCAGATACGCGAGCCGGACCTTGTCGTCCGGGGTCAACGCCCAGCCCAGACCGCCCCGCGAGATGCTGTCGGCCCGGCCGTACCACGCGATCGCCGCGCGCGCCCGTTGCACGTCCGTCGCCCCCGGCGCGAACTCGGGCCGCATGATCGCGTCGATCGGGATCCCGATGGATGCGTGCAGCGTCTCGGCCCGCCAGCGGGAGAAATTCCCCGCCCCGCCCCACGCCGCGAACACCCACCCCGCCAGCATGACCAGGGCGAACACGACCCCCGCGGGCCGGAACCGGCCCTTGCGCTTGAGCGTGATCCCGTGAATCCGCGCGTTCGGCCCCGTGAGCATCTTCCACAGCAGCACGCTCAGCCCCGTGCCCACCGCCGCCAGCCCGCCCGCCATCAGCATCGGCACCTGGTCGAACATCCCCCGTGTCGAGAAAAACAGCACGAAAAACACGACCCCCGCCGCGATCTCGCCCGGCCACGTCAGGTCGTACCGGCTCCGGCGGCGGGCGACGGCTTCGGCGTGCGCGTCGGCCATCCCCTCGCGCACCTTCGCCCCATACGCCGGCCTCCCCGGCGCGATCGACAGCGCGTCGTTCGGGCACACGCTGATGCAGTCCATCGTCTTGAGGCACCCCGAATCGACGACCATCCCGTAATCGCGGATCTCCTCGTGCACCCGCACGTTCGACGTGCACGCCGCCGTGCAGTGCGCACAACCCTTGCACTTGTCGTGGTTCACGCGCACGCGGAACGGCGCGACCGGGTCGAGCACGCCGAAGATCCCGCCGTACGGGCACGCGTAGAAGCAGAACGCCTTGGACCCCAGGAAATAGACCGTGGCGAACCCGCAGACCAGCAGGAACGGGATCGCGACATACCACGTCGGCATGTGCGCCCAGAGGTCGTCGACGAACAGATCGTTTTTGATCCCGTAGAAAGGCTCGACCCGCCTCAGCCAGCCCGGCCAGTCCAGCCCCGCCGCCTCCACCGCCGGCTGGAGCACGAAACGCTTGAACGAGGGCCAGACGAACATGTACAGCCCCAGCACCAGCGGCACAAGGAGCAACAGACGCGACCGGAACGGTTTGGGCCGGATGCCCGCCTTGCCCATCAGCCACCCGCAGAAATCCTGCAGCATCACGATGTGGCACATCCACCCGCACATATAGCGACCGACGATCAGCACCGACAGGATCGTCAGCCCGAGGAACACCGCCCCCGCCGTCAGCCTGCCCTGTTCGAGGGTGTACATCGTCTCGGAGGGCTCGACCGCCCCGAGGCTGTGCCCGCTCAGATACCACTGCACGATGTGGATGATGATCGCGATCTGCACCGCGATCAGCACGGCCGCACGCCACGGGCCGATCCGGGACCGCCCGACCCGCCGGGGTTTGTCGAGCACGGTGAGCGGGACATCACCCGGAGCCGATGCGGCGTTCTTGGTCGGCATGCGCAACAGTAGGGCACGCGTCCGCCCTCGACCTTGTGCGATTGACCCGTCGCCGGTCTCTGCCCGGGTCGGTGCCGTCGGCTATCCTCTTGGACCGGGCCGCCGGATCGCCCGAGAATCGGAGAAGCACATGGCCATCCTCGTCGACGCCGATACCAAAGTCATCTGCCAGGGCATCACCGGGTCGTTCGGTGCGGTGCATACGAAAGGTTGTCTGCACTACGGCACGAAAATGGTCGGCGGGGTGACCCCCGGCAAGGGCGGAACGAAAGACCCGAACGGGCTGCCCATCTTCGACACGGTCCAGCAGGCCGTCGACGCCACGGGCGCCACGGCGACGATGATTTTCGTACCCCCGAACTTCGCCGCCGACGCCGTTCTCGAAGCCGCCGCGGCGGGGCTGAAGCTCGTCTGCTGCATCACCGAGGGCGTGCCGGTCAACGACATGATCAAGGCCCGGGCGGTGTTCGACGAGATCAACGGTGCACGCGACTTCACTGCCGAGAGCCGCGCTGTTCTGCTCGGCCCGAACTGCCCCGGCATCATCACCCCCGGGCCGAAATCGGGCTCGGGCGAATCCGCGGACGACCCGTACACGAACACGGGTTGCAAGATCGGCATCATGCCCGGCTATATCCACACGCACGCCGACGAGCCCCGCTGCACCACCGGCAAACGCGTTGGGATCGTCTCCCGCTCCGGCACACTGACCTACGAAGCCGTCTGGCAGACGAGCGAGCTGGGCATGGCCCAAAGCACCTGCGTCGGCATCGGGGGCGACCCGGTCCGCGGACTCGGCCACATCGACTGCCTCCGCATGTTCCAGGACGACCCCGATACCGACGGCATCCTGATGATCGGTGAGATCGGCGGGGCCGAGGAAGAGCAGGCCGCGGAGTTCATCAAGGCCCATGTCACCAAGCCCGTCGCGGCCTTCATCGCGGGCCGGACCGCGCCCCCCGGCAAGCGGATGGGCCACGCCGGCGCGATCATCTCCGCAGGAGCGGGGGGCAAGCCCACGGGCACGGCCGACACCAAGATCGCCGCACTGAAAGCCGCGGGCGCAAATGTTGCCGACACCCCCGCCGACATGGGCCGGGCGATGGCCGAGGCGTTCGGCCTCTCGCTCGTCGAACACTGAGAAAACACAGAACTGAATCCGATCCTGCTCGATTGACACGGATCAAACGGACCGGTACCCCCGTTTTCCGGGTGCGGGGATGATGTCCCTCCGGCGTGCGGCCGATGGAGACCGTCCAAGGCTCGTTTCGGGGGGTCGCGTTTCATGCCCTGCGACAGTGATGAATCCGTGCTGACAAAGAAGACGCCGGGGGTAGCGCACTATCAACGCGTGCTGTTGCCCCTCCTTGTCTTCGTCTTCACGGTCTCCGGCACGCTGGTGATATGGCGTGATGCGTGCGAGAACGACAACGCGCAGGCCCGGATAAACGCAGAACACGCCGCCCTCGAATCGATCGGAAAACTCCGCGACCGGTTCGAGGAGTGCCGGCGGATTCTCGATACGGGCCGGGTCCTCGTGCAGTGCAGCGAGAACGTGTCCCGCGAGGAATGGGCGCGGTATGTCGAGATCATGGGTATCCCGTCCGGGTTCACCGGAATAAACGGGATCGCATTCGTGCGCGCGGTCGACGATCAGGACCTGCCCGCGTACCTCGAAGCAGCCCGCGACCGGCTCGGCCGGGGGTTCGACGTGCATCCGCCGCGCGGATACCGACTCGCGGACGGGATTCACGCCGTCGTCGAGTACCACGAACCCGCGTCGAGAAACAGCCCCCTGTGGGGGATGGACGCCGCGGCCAATCCCGAGAACCGCGTGGCTTACGACGAGTCGATGCACACGGGTCGGCTGGGCGCGACGGGCGTCATCGACCTCGCGCAGACCGGTGCGGACGGTGAACCGATCAAGGGCGTGGTGCTCGCCGAGCCGATCTATCGCGGCGGGGTCGTGCCCGCCGACGAGGCGGAACGGGTCGAGCGGATCGAAGCGTGGGTCGCCCTGTCCATCGACGCCGAGGCTTTTCTTGGAAGCTGGTGGCGCCAAGCCGGTTACCCCGGCGGGTGTGTGCTGACCGATGCGGACGCGGCGCCGGGCCGCAGGGCCGTATTCCATGCGCACGCCCCCGGCGGTCAGCACGCGGGCGTGAATCTGTTGACCATCCCGCTGGCGGTGGGGGGGCGGCGCTGGGATATCGAGGTGTTCAGCCCGGGCCCGATCGTGGCCGACGACCACGCGCGGGCCGACATGACCCTCCTGCTCGGGCTGGTGATCAGCACGCTGCTCACCGGGATCGTCTGGTCGCTCGCGAACACGCGATACCACGCAATCAAAGCGGCCCGGAAGATGACCGAGCACCTCCGCCGGAGCGAGGAACGGCAACGCGAGCTGGCGTTCAAAGCCGAGCAGGCCAGCCGGATGAAGAGCCTGTTCCTCGCGAACATGAGCCACGACGTGCGCACGCCGATGACCGCGATCCTCGGGTATTCCCGCCTGCTCGAACAGGAGCTCGGCGATCGCGCCTCGCCCCTGACCGTCGAGGCTCTCTCCGCGATCCGTCGCAGCGGCGACCACCTGCTCGGGCTGATCAACGACGTGCTCGACCTCTCCAAGATCGAGGCGGGCCGGCTCGCGCTCTCGATCGAGACGGTCTCGACGAAGGACCTCATCAACGGTTGCCTCGGGATCATCCGCCATCAGGCCGAGGCCAAGGGCGTCGACCTGCACGCCGAGTTCATTACTCCCGTCCCCGCGTATGTCTCGGCCGACCCGACCCGGCTGAGGCAGATCATGCTGAACCTGCTGGGCAACGCGGTGAAATTCACCTCCAGCGGGAGCGTCGTGCTGTCGCTCTGGACCGGGGACGAAGGGGAGTTCTGCTTCGAGGTCCGCGACACCGGCATCGGGATGTCCGGCAGCGAGATGGACCGGGTGTTCGAGCCGTTCGTCCAGGCGGATTCGTCGCATACCCGGCGGTTCGGCGGCACGGGCCTCGGTTTGACCATCGTGCGGCACCTCGCCCAGCAGATGGGCGGCGGTATCGAAGTCGATTCGACCCCCGGCGTGGGCACGCGATTCACCGTCCGCCTCCCGCTCGAGCATCGCGGCGACAAGACGATCGAAAACATCCCCGACCTAGGGACGGCCATCACCAGGATCGATGACCCAGTGCCCGAAACACCCAGACTGCCACCCCGGCGGGTGCTCGTCGCCGAGGACGGGCCCGACAACCAGCGGCTCATCGCGCACATACTGACGAAGGCGGGCTACCCGTTCGACATCGTCGACAACGGACGGGCCGCGATCGAGGCGGTCGAGAAGGCCGAATCCGAAAACCGGCCATACGGCGTCGTGCTGCTGGACATGCAGCTGCCCGAGGTCGACGGATACGGCGTCGCCTGCGCCCTGCGTGCGCGTCATACACAAGCCGACATCATTGCATTGACGGCACACGCGATGACCGGCGACCGCGAAAAATGCCTCGCCGCGGGTTGCGACGGCTATATCACCAAACCGTTCGACCCCCGCGTTCTCCTTGAAGAAATCAAACGCCCGCACCGGCAACCACGCGCGGCCTGAGACAGATTCCAACAGATTCTCATACGCTCTGGAACAAGGACCGGATGTCTTTTTCTTCCTCTCCCCGCGTGCGTGCAGAGGGCCGGGGTGTGGGGGTGCACTCGGTTCTGAGCGTGTTGTTCATCATTCTCCCGCGGACACCGGTGTTTCATCGACCGCGCCCCGGTGTCACGCTGGCCGCCGACTTCGAGGCCGCGGGCGTACGACGTCCGAGCCGGTCGCGATGTCTGCGCCGGTTTCGGTTGGCGTCAAAAAAACAGGCCGACCCGGGTGAACGGATCGGCCTGCACGCGATGATCCGCTGGCCGGATTCGGGGATACCCCGGCCGGCGGTGGAGACGGGCACGACGCCCGAAGGAGATTCAGTCGTTGTCCTGCTGCGAGTCGATCAGCTTGCGGAGGTAGGTGTTCTCTCGCCGGGTGGCCTCGAGATCGAAGACGAGGTACTTGACGGTGAGCCTCAGCTGGTCGAGCGATTCCTGGAGCTCGCCGAGGGTTTTCTTCATCCGCTCATGCCGGCTCTGCGTTTCCCTGGCGAGGCGTTCGAGTTTCGGGCGTTCCTCCGCGGGGAGGTCGTTGATCTGCCCAAGGAGTTCGGTCATCTTGTTCTGGAAATCCTGCTCGTTCATGATTGCTCCCGTCATGCGTGTCTTGGGTTGTGGGGACACGGAACGGGGGAACAAGGGGCGGGCCAACGGGCCGGCAAGCGTGCCAAAACGGGGGCTCGGGGATGGGGTGCCGATAAGAACCGCGATTGGGCGACGTCAGCGGGGGGCGGCGTGCGGATTGGAGCGGTCCGGCCGCGCGGCGGGTTTGGTCGGGTGGGACGCGGTGTTGCCCGTGGTCAACGTGCGTGGTTGATCCGCCGCAGCGCGTGTTGTGCTCCGGGCGGGGCGTCGGCGAGCAAGGTCCGGATATCGAGTTTCGCTCTGCGGGCGTTTTCGAGAAGGTCCCGCAGGTGGCGGTCGAGCCTGATGCGGAAGACCTCGAACTGTTGTTCGAGATCGTGCCGGGTCAGCGTGGAGAGCGGGTCGCGGACGCCCGTCTGGATCGTTGCCCAGTCGAGGAGCGTGCGGTCATCGGGTGAAAACTTGTAGAGGGCGAGGGTGTCGGCGAGGCGGTCCTCGATGGATCGGAACGGATCGGACAACGCATCGGGGATCGTCGCCAGCCGATCACGGAGGACATCGGCCGAGACGGGATCGGGCCGTTCGGGCTTGCGCGGCGACGGGGCCGGGGTTGAGACACCTTTTTTGGCCGGTTTCTGTATGGGCTGCGGCGGTTCGCCCTCGGCTCGGTCGAGCAGCGCCAGGCGTGCGAATGCGGTGGAGAGTGTCTTTTTCCCGGCCTGGTCGAAGCGGACCGTTACGCGTTGGCACGGCTCGCCGTTGTGCATGGCGGGCTGGGCGGACAGGACCGTGCCGGCGCCCCATTCGGGTTTGGCGGCGTGGCGGACGCGGTCGTCGGCTTGGAATAGAATCTGCGGCATGATGATCGGCCCGTGGTTGGAGGGCTCGGGCGTGGTTCCTGTTGATTCGGGCCGGGCGCGGGCGTCTGTTCGACACCCGGGCGGGACGGGGCTATTGTATGCCCCCCGAGCGGTGAGCCGCGACGCACCGGAGCGGAGTGTAGCGGGGGAACGGGGTAACGATGATCGAAGCACTGAAAGACAACACGCTCGTCGAGAAGGTGGGCGGGCGGTTCAAGCTGTGCACGCTGATCCAGCGTCGTCTTGAGCAATTGATCGACGGCGATCGCCCGCTGATCGATCGGCAGAACCGGTCGGATCTCGAAGTCGTGGTTGAAGAGATCAAGCAGGATCTGATCACGCTCGAGTTCGTCGGTGAGGGTGAACAGAAAGAGCAGAGCGAGGCCCTGCTCTAGTTCGATCGTGCGTACTCCGGGCCGAGCGGGCACGCCGGTCCGAGGCCGGGGAAACCCGTGACAGATGACGCGACGCTTGATCCGGGACGCCTCGCCGAGCGATTCGGCGATCGGCGGGTTGTGGTCTGCGTGACGGGCGGGATCGCGGTGTACAAGGCCGCGACGATCGTGAGCCGGCTCGCGCAGGCCGGGGCGGATGTGCGTGTGATCATGACCGAGCCGGCGACGCGTTTCGTCACCCCGCTGACGTTCCAGGCGCTCTCGGGTCGGCCCGTCTACACCAGCCCGTGGCAGCACATCGAATCTGATGATCCGCAGCATATCTCGCTGGCGGCGTCGGCCGACGCGGTCGTGGTGGCGCCGTGCACGATGGACTGTCTCGCCCGGTTGGCCACAGGCCGGGCGGACGACATGGTCTCGCTCGTGCTCAGCGCGGTGGATCGGGAGACGACGCCCGTCCTGCTCGCACCGGCGATGAACGAGGTGATGTGGTCGCAACCGGCGACGCAGCGCAATGTCCGGATGCTCCACGACGACGGCTACGCGTTTGTCGGCCCGGCCGAGGGCTGGCAGGCCTGCCGGCGTGTGGGCCCGGGTCGGATGGCCGAGCCCGAGGAGATCGTGTCGGCTCTGGCGGGGCTGATCGCGGGCTGATCGGGCGTGCGAACGGGCGGGGGCGATGGCGTGCGATACGGGGAGCGCCTAAAGTGGGACCCGATCACCGGAGAGGTGGCCGAGCGGTTGAAGGCGCACGATTGGAATTCGTGTGGGGCGGCAACGTCCTCGGGGGTTCGAATCCCCCCCTCTCCGTTTTGCGAGGCCCCGCAATGACGGGGCTTTTTCATTGATCACGTGGCGGCGGCGTCGGTGAACCACCGGACGCCACGTGCAGGTTGTACGGATTCCAAAGGATTCTCGAGCTTTCTGGAGCAAGAGCCGGCTGTTCTCGCCTCCCTCCCCCCACATCGCGGGCAGAGGGCCGGTGTGAGGGGCATCATTCTTTCCTCATCACACCCCGATCGGCGAGGGAAGGAGAAGAAGTCAAAGCCCTTCATCCGTCGACGCTCGCGGCTCTTTGAGCGCACGGATCGACGGACGTGATGGCGACGGGGATGACGCGTCCGGACGGTTGCCGGACCGCGGGCCGCGTCAGTTCTGGGCCTGGTCAAGCAGCAGCGGGGGGTCGAGGTTGATGATGACCTTGCTGCCGATGGCGTAGTGCTTGATCGCGACCCCCTTGCTGCATCTGAAGATCAGTTGCAGTTTCTGATCGGTGCGCGATGAGCTGAGCGAGACGCCCTTTTGCTGGAGCTGGGCCATGCCCCGGATGGGTTGGGCGGGGTCGTACTCGAGCTGGATGAGTTTGCCCTCTTCGATGTAGATGAAACCGACGGCGGGGTACGCCGTCCCGTTGGTGTCGATCAGCTGCGGCGGGAGCACGCGGTCGACGCTGCGGGCGACACGCCCGAGCAGGCTGGCGGCGGAGTCCGGGCCGACGTTCACCTTGACGATCACGATGTCGGGCGTGACGGCGATGCGGTCCACGAGCACCTTGCGGTCGGCGCCCCGGTTGTTGATGTCCGAGGGCCTGAACTTGACGCTGCCGCGGACGACGCGGTTCTCGCTGTCGATCTCGAGCCCGCCCTTCTGGCGGACTTCGAAGGTGAACCCGAGCGAGTTGCCGGCGATGATGGGGCTTTCACCGGCGGTCCGGCTCGTGCCGGTGTTCGCGGAGTTGACCGTGGCGGCCTGGGATGTGTCGATGTCCTCGACGGAAACCCCGCCGACGAGCGTGCCCCCGGCGATCGCCGCGAACCGGGCTTCCGGTGTCGGGAACTCCGCTTTCGGCTCGCCCTCGATCGGGAAGCGGGTGTTCTTGATCGAGACGGCGAAAGGCGTGTAGCCGGCGGGGACGACGAACTCGAACGCCATCGTGGCGGTGGAGGCGCCGCCGACGGAGGCGATGAAGACATTTTCTGTGTCGTACATCCACCGCCCGAACAGACCGGCGTTGTCGCTGCGGGCCTGGCTGATGAGCGCGACGGGGTGCGCCTCGGTGACGCGGCCTTCGGGGTCTCGCATGAGCAGGGCGGCCTGGCCGTTGCCCATGACGATCTGCCCGTTTTCTTCCTTGGCGCCGCTTTTGAACTCGACGACGACGCCGAGCAGCGAGCCGGTCTGGACGGGGTTGCCGTTCTCGTCGAGATAGCCCTGCGACAGCGCGTCGGGGGCGGGGCTTTCCTTGAGGAGCTCTTTGATGGGGGTCGAGCCGTCGCCGACGCGGTAGGTGCTGAGCAGCCGGGCGTCGTCGGGTTTGAGCGAGGGCCTGGCCATCCCGCCGTTGGCGCTGGTGTTGATGGCGTACCCCTCGATGTCCAGCTCGGGGTGCCACTCGGCCAGCGGGTGGGCCGAACGGAGGGTTGTTTCGGACAGCTGCCCGAGCGCGGCTGCGGTGAACCGTTCGACGGGGATCCACAGCCCGCCGGCGCGGGTGAGCGACCCGCTGCCCTGCCCCTTGGTGGTGTAGTTGACGGGGCGGTAGCCGAGGAACCCCGTCCCGAGCGGGAAATACCCCAACGCGATGACGATGATGCCCACCGTCAATGAAGCGGCGAGCGCCCCGCAGATGCCGCCGCCCACATAGTCGATGATGGATATCGGCTTGACGTTCATCCCCACGGCTTTGTCGGCGATCACACGCAGCAGCAGGAGCGAGACGCCGAACGGCACCAGCAACGACACGCCCCAGGCGATATAGCCGAGGACCGCCATGAAACCACGCTCGGGCGCCATCCCGATGAGCAGCATCGCGAGGGGTTCCCAGAACGCGAACGCGATCGCGGCGGCGCCGATGGTGCACAGCAGGTGCAGCAGCGCATTGAGGAAACCCCGGTTCATCCAGATCCACGTGAGTGCCAGAAGAAGCAGCGTCGCGGCGATGTTCATGTACATGGTGACGATCCCCGAATCGGCTTATCCGTCCGCCCGCGTCCCGGGCGCTGTTTCTCTCGGGCGGGCACGGACCGCTCCGCACCCGCCGGTCGGCTCAGGTCGTTGTTTGCGCCGCGGGCTTTTTCTTCGGCTTCGGCGGGGCCGTGATGCGCTGGACTTCTTCCATGCTCGTCTCGCCCTCGACGGCCTTGAGCAGGGCGCTCTGCTGGATGCTGGGCAGCTTGCGCTTGCGCAGCTCGCCGCGGAGCCCGGCCCAGTCCTGCGCGGCGATGAGCTTCTGCTCGGTCGGCCCGATGGGGTAGACCTCGAACACGCCGATCTGCGCCTCGTAACCGATGCCTTTGCAGACCGGGCAGATCTCGGCCTTGTTGCGGATGAGCACCTGCCCGCCCTTCTTGTAGAGCTGCTGAACCTTCGACGGCAACTGCAGCCGCTTGAGCAGGTCCGGCGGCGGCTGGTAGGGCACCCGGCAGTTGCCGCACAGCTGCCGGATCAGCTTCTGCGCCACCACGCCCCGGAGCTGCTTGGAGGCCTTCGCCGGGTCGCCCGCGGCCTTCAGCCAGATCTGGATCGCCCCGAGAGCCGAATCGATGTTCAGCGAGAGATACACCCGCGTACGGTCGAGGTCGGCGTTCAGGATCTCCTTGGCGGTCTCGACGTCGGGCATCTCGGCCACACCCACCACGTCCGGGTCACGCCGCAGGATCGAACGCAGCGTGGTCGAGAACTCGGCATCCCCCGTCGGGTCGAACTCGATCTGGCGGATGCCCTCCAGCTCGGCCATCGGCTCGATCTCGATCGTCTGCACGTTGTTCGTGTACGCGTCGTGCATCTGGATGATCGAGTAGAACGTCGTCGTCCGCCCCTGCATCGGCTTGGCGCCCAGGAGCACCAGCCCCCCGTCGGCCGCCACGATCTCGTCCAGCGCCTTGCGTTGCTGGTCGGACAGGCCGAGGTCTTCGACCTTGCGCGTGACGGACTCGGTCGGGTTGAAGATCATCGTCAGCCGCAGGCCGCCCTTGTGCCCGATGGAGGTCATCCGGATGCGTGTCCGCACGCCCGCGTTGTCGGTGACTTCACACTTTCCGATGAGCCTGCGGCGGACGTCCTTGACGTCGAGGTTGGCGCACGATTTCCAGAAGTCGATGATCGCCTTGGCACGCTGCGGGGTGAGCGCCTCGCCCGGATGACGCACCCCGTCGATGATGAACTCCGCGGCGGACCCGCCCGCCTCGGGGGCGCGGGCCGTGATGATCAACCGCCCCGTGCGCATCTCCCTGGCCTTGATGAACACCTGCTCGGCCTCGACGCGGATCTCGTATTCCGGGGTTTCCTTGTCGGGGGCGGTGATGATCGTGCCCTCGCTGTCCCTGATTTCGAGCGAGACGGTCGCGGCCTGCTTGGCCGCTTTGCGTCGTCGGCTCGCTTCGGCCAGACCCGCGAGGTTGAGCTTGAGTTTCAGGTGCTCGGGCACGCGCTCGTCGCGGTTGGTGATCGTGGTAAAGGCGATCACGTCGATCGCGAGGATGAACACCATCAGCAGGAACCCGACGAGGAACCCCCACCCCGTGGGGATCGGCACAGCCAGACCCGCCAGCAACGCCACCAGCCCGAGCGTCAGGTGCACCGCGCCCCACCCCTCGCGGCCAAGATGGAACCGCTCGGCGTGCTTGTCGAACACCTTCGACACCAGCCAGGCCCAGCCCAGCATCGGCACGAAAAAAAACAGGAACTTCCACCACGACATCAGCACCAGAGCGTTCTGGGCCAGCAGGAGCGGGGCCCCCGCGGTCGGCGGCGTGTGGTGCAGGAGCGGGATCGCGTCGATTGGCACAGTGTCTTCCTCTGCTCAACAACCGGGTTTCGCCGCGAGGATACCACCCGGCGGGCGGGCTCGCCCGGTCAGGTCAGTTTCTTGAGACGCATCTGGAGCTCGTCGGCGTTCGGGGTCGCCTCCATCGCCACGCGGAGGTGGATCATCTCGGATTCGACCAGCTCAACGAGCGACTGGTTGAAATCGATCATCCCGCTCTGGCGGGCCTCGATCGAGTTGAGGTATTCCCGCAGCTCGCCCTCGCGGCCCTCGAGGATGTGCTTGCGGACCACACCGTTGTTGATCAGGATCTCGATCGCCGGGATCCGGTGGATGTTCTCGTGCAGTGTCGGCAGAAGCTTCTGATACACGAACGCTCGCATCTGATAGCCCAGAATCTGCCGCACCTGGTCCACCTCGTCCTGCTCGAACAACCCGTAGATCCGGCTGAACGTCTGCGTGGTGCTCGACGAGTGGATCGTCCCGAACACGAGGTGCCCCGTCTCGGCCGCGTGCAGCGCCGCCTCGAACGTCTCCTGGTCGCGCATCTCGCCGACCAGCACGATGTCCGGGTTCTCACGGACGAGCGCCCGCAGGGCGATCTTGAAGTCGAGGCAGTCGATGCCGATCTCGCGCTGGTTGATCGTCGCTTTCTTGTCCGTGAAGATGTACTCGATCGGGTCCTCGATCGTCAGGATGTGCACCTTCTTCCGCTGGTTCACATAGTCCAGCATCGACGCGATCGTCGTGCTCTTACCCGAGCCCGTTACGCCGCACAGCAGCACGATGCCCTGAGGCTGCATCGCGATGTCGGCCATGATCGGCGGCAGCCCGAGCTTCTCGAACGGGAGGATGTTGCTGGTGATCCGCCTGGCCGCGACCGAGATCTTGCCCCGCGCCTGGAACAGGTTCACCCGGAATCGGGTGTCTTCGTTGTAGTCGTAGGCGAAGTCGACCGAACCGAACTTCTTCAGGTCCTGCTTCTGTTCGTCGGTGAGGATGTTGTCGATGATCTTGACCCAGTCCTCCATCGTCACCGGGTCGGTGTTAAGCTTCTTGAGTGTGCCCTTGATCCGAAGCGACGGGGGCTGATCCGTCTTGATGATCAGGTCCGAGGATTCATAGTCGATCGTCGCCTTGAGGAAATCACCCCAACGCGTCGCGTGGGGGTCGTTCTGCTTGGGCATAAAAGAAACATGCCCGACAGGGTTTTCCGGCGTGGCTTCGCTCTGCGACTCGGTGGCCGTCACGTTTCGCTCCCCAATGCTCGGGCCGATCACCCGGCGGCGCCGCACGGGCGGTGCCGCTCACCCCCGAGGGTGTCGGCCGGGTCTGGTCTACTTTGCCGGACGCGCGGCCGTGCCCGGCGGGGAACAATAGGGCGGACGCGCATGCGCGTCAGCCCACCGTCGCGGACTCGCTCTGCTCGGGGTCCGCCGGTTCGCCGAGGAATTTCGACTCCAGTTCGGTCCGGATTTTTTCCATCGCCTTGTTCTGGATCTGCCGCACACGCTCCTTCGTGACACCGATGATCTGGCCCACCTGTTCGAGCGTCATGGGCTTGTCCGTGTTGCTGCTCTCGAGCCCGAAACGGTGCTCGATCACCGTCCGCTCGACCTCGGTCAGCTCGGCGCGGTTGTCCATGACGATCGTCCGGACCTCCTCGGCGGCGTCCTTCTCGAACGTCGCGCGTTTCGTTTCGAGGAAGTTCGACTTCTCCAGTTTCGGGTCGAAATCCGTCGGGAAGCGCTGGCGGTATTTGCTCAGTTTCATCCCCTGCCGGCTGAAAGCCTTGAGGATCGCCCGGCAGGCGTAGGTGCTGAACTTGTACCCACGCCCCGCGTCGAACTTGTCCACCGCACGCAAAAGCGCCATGTTCCCCTCGGAAACAAGATCGGCGAAGTCCACCTCGCTCATCCGCGTCCGCTTCGCCATCGCGAGCACCAACGCCAGGTTCGTCTCGGCGATCTGCTCACGGATGCGGTCCGCGCGGCGGTGCCACGACAGGATCTCCTCGGCCTGCTCGGGCGTCGGCTGCTTGTCGGGGTTCGACCAGATCTCCTCCTGGATCTGACGCACCCGGTGCCGGGCGTAGTTGAACTGGTGGAACAGCACCCGCTCCTCCGCCGCAGTCAGGATCACCTGCTGGCTGCTCTTCACCGTCCGCGTCCGCGTCCCGCTCAGATCATCCATCACCGGGTGATACCACGTCGTGTCGGGCTGCTGGATCGGCGGCGCCTCGTCGTAGATCATCCGCTCGGCGTCCTCCTCATAGAACACCTCGCTGTCGATGTAGTCCTGAGGCTTGGCCAGGATCTGCTTGAGCAGACGCTCGTCCTCATGCGAAAGACGCCGCGTCACGGTGCCCGTGCTCGAAGACCGCACCCCCACACGCTCGCGGTGCTGGGCCTGCTCGATCGGGCTGGGGGATCGCTTCTGTGCGCTCGCCATCATCGTGTTCTTTCGCCTCAAGCGGCCGGCGCGTCGTGCCGGCGGCGTTCATCTCGTGTTGCTCGACTGCCGGGCATCGTGTGCTGCCGGCCGATTCCTGCTCCCGCTGTTCCCGGTATTCCCCCGGATCGCCCCGGCTCGGGGCGGGTGTCCGGCTCGCCAGTGTCCTCCCCCCGCCCGTTTCCAAGGCGAACGAGGAAGCCGCGACCTCTCCGCTGCGTGTTCCCCCGGCCCGTCTCCGCTTCGCCGTTCTCGGGCCTTGATGCTCGTGGTCGCATCAGGTGGTCGCATCAGCCGGTTTCGTTCCGCGATTGCCGTCTTGTTTGTTCGCAATATGGCAGGCAATCGCGTGGTTCTTTGGTTGATATTGTACGAAGAAGGGTGCGGTGTGTTTCGCCGAATTCTTTGGATCAAATCAAAAGCAGCGAAAATTCGGTGGGAATCGGTCGTTCGTGTGTGTCAGCGAGTCGGTCTCCCTTTGCTCGGGCGGTTATCCGGAATGAATCTTGATTGACCACGCATCAGACCGGACCTACGCTCGGTTATCGGTGCTCCGCGAACCGCCACGAGCGGAAGCGGATCGATATTCTACAGCATCACGCCGCTCTCTGCAAGCGGGAGGGCTGTGGTGTGGGAGACCTGTGGATCACCGCTGGACCCAATACCGACAATCCCCCAGAATCGGGCGATTTCCCGAGTCCGATCATTTCAGGAGTCCGTCATGACATTTGAACTCCCGTCTCTGCCATACGCGTACGACGCACTCGAGCCGCACATCGACGCCCGGACGATGGAGATCCATCACACCAAGCACCACGCGGGGTATGTCGCCAAGGCGAACGCCGCCCTCGAAGGGACCGAATGGGCCGACAAGCCCGTCGAAGAGGTGCTCAAGAACATCGACGCGCTGCCCGACGCCAAGCGCACCGCCGTCCGCAACAACGCCGGTGGCCACGCCAACCACAGCCTGTTCTGGCAGGTCATGGCCCCCCCCGGCAAGGGTGGTGGCGGTCAGCCCGAGGGCGCCCTGGCCGACGAGATCAACAAGGTCTTCGGCTCCTTCGACGAGTTCAAGACGCAGTTCGCCAACGCCGCCGCCACCCGGTTCGGCTCGGGCTGGGCGTGGCTTGGCCTCGACGAGAAAGGCGTCCTGCACGTCGGGTCGACGCCGAACCAGGATTCGCCCATCATGTTCGGCCACACCCCGATTCTGGGTCTGGACGTGTGGGAGCACGCGTACTACCTGAACTACCAGAACCGCAGGCCGGACTACATCGCGGCGTTCTGGAACGTGGTGAACTGGCCGAAGGTGGGCGAGCTGTTCGCCACGGCCCGGGGCTGAAGCGGGTTCCAGGCAAAGCTCGTGTAGTTCAACCAGACCCGGGCGTGAGCCCGGGTGTTTTTCTTGATCGACGGATGTTTCTGCACCCGTGGCTCATGGTGTGGGGTTCGGGAGGCCAGTCACACCTCGCCACGGTCGCCGGGGGAGGGGCTTTCATCTCTTTCTCGGCCGACTTCGGGGCCTTGGTGGGACAGGCGTCCGGTCTGTCTCTGCCCGTTCTTTATCCCTCACCGATCTCTTCACGCAACAAAGTAAGGGACCGGGGAAGAAATAAACAGCTGGCGAAATCTTGTTCTGAATGGCACGGCCATCTTGGCAGCGTGAAACAGCCGGACGTCGCAGGCGTGCCCAAGACTTCCGCTCACAGAGACATGCCACACACCGGGAAAATGGATGGATCGTGAAAGAGCTCTGAAAAAAAGTGCGGCCCGCTTGAATTAACCGATCGTACTACATACTGATTGCTATCTGTTGCCGTACAGGAGGTCAGCCATGAATACAACGACGTTTATCCGTGATGGCTTCGGAACCAGCCGCGGGGTTGTTCTGAATCTGCTGAACGATCTGAGGGACCACCCGCTGGTCACTGTTTCGGGCGACGGCGGGAACCACGCTTTGTGGATCTTGGGCCATCTCGTGTACATCGAGTCGTTCGTGGTCAACACCGTCATCCTTGGACACGAATCCGGCCCGCATGATTCGTGGCGTGACCGGTTCGGGACGGGGTCGCGTCCTGTCGCGGACGCCGGGGTGTACCCGTCCTTCGATTCTCTCCTGGAGACATGGGATGAGGTCCGCGCGTTCACGCTGGCCACGCTCGATCGGTTCTGTGATGACGATCTCGATAAACCCGCGCCCGGCTGTCCGGAGGAACACAAAGCGTGGTTCGGGACCATCGGCAAGGCGTTCGGCTCGCAAATCATGCACCCGATGATGCACTACGGACAACTCGCCGACATCCGCCGCAGTCTGGGCCGGGATGTGCTGATGGTGTGATAGACTGCTCGCTATGCGGTACACCCGTGGATTCAAAAAGAATGTCGTGTTGACCGTCTGGTTGATGCTGCCGTTCGTGTTTCTGGGGTTGATCGTGTACGGGATTTTTTCCGCGTACTCGGGGGGCCGGGCGATGGACGCACGGCCCGTGGGGCAGGGGGCGGGCGACACCGGCGGGGCGAACGCGCTGGGTGAATGGCTCGCCGGACACGATCCCGAGGCCGAGGAGCGGATTCAACGCGATCTGCGCGAAGGTCGGCTGATCGACCCGATCGACTGGCCGGGGGGGATCAAGCTGACTCTGGTCATTCCGAAGTCTCTGGAACACAAGGTGTGGGTCGTCCTCTGGAAAGGGGTCGGCTCGCAAAATATCACGGTCATCACGCCGGGGACACCGTCCGACAACGAGTTGAGGATGAATCCGGCCTCGATTTACGACGACACCGCCCGGTGTTCCGTGAACATTCGGCACCTCACCCTGAAGGGGCTGTACTTCCGAGGGCTATCGGGGGCCGGGATCTACATCGCGCGGACCCGTGAAGTGACGGAGAAGGAAGGGCGGCTCATCGACGCCGACGGGAATGAACTTGTGCCTGTCGAGATTCAACCGGTGCCGGCGTCAATGGCTGTCGAGGGTGAACCGATCGAAGTACGGGTCGAGGAGCGGTTCGACAGCGATCTGTACGAGGGCCCGTTGATCGACCCGCTCGACCGGGCGGAGGGGATCAAACTGGTTATCACGATGACTCATTTCAAACAGAGGCAAGAGTACTGGGTTTTTCTATGGGCGGGGGTTGGATCGGATTATCTCGATCGCCCATTCGGGATCGAGTGTGGCGAAAAGCCTCGGCAGTCCGGGAAATCGATTGCGGGCGAATATTCGAGTCAAGGCAGTGTCACGCTTTCCGCCTGTGCGTTGCGGAATGTTTTCCAGGAGCGGCGACCGGGGGCCGGGATCTATATCGCCCGGACCGGTGAAGCGATGGAGAAGGACGGGCGGCTCGTCGACGCGGATGGCAATGAACTTGTGCCTGTCGAGATCCGTCCGGTGCCGGCGGGGTCGGTGGTCGAGGGTGAACCGATCGAGGTGCGGGTGCGGATCACGCCGAATTGATGCACACACCTGATCGTCTGCACCGCATGATGGCGTGATGTGCCCTGCTCTTTGGGGTTTTTTGAGCCCTCGCTTCCGCTCGGGCCTCTTTTTGCATTGCAGAATGTGCAGTGGAAGGAGGCCCGAGCGGAAGCGAGGGCTTTATGAGGAGGAGGGCGCCGGGGGGGTCAGACGAGACAGGCGGGACGCCTGTCCCATCAAGAGCAATGGACGAGACAGGCGGAATGCCTGCCCCGCCGATCAGGTGGCGGCGCACTCGAAGCGTTCGATGAGTCGGCTCGCGCCCTTGCATTCGATCTCGGCGACCACGCCCTCGACAAACTCGTCGATCGGCAATGAACCGAGCGCGTCCTTGATGCCGAACGCCCGCACCGAGACCCGCCCGGCCTCTTCATCCCTCGGGCCGACGATGGCGGAGTAGGGGATCTTCATCCCGGCGGCGTGCTTGATCTTGGACTGCACGCGGTCGTTGTGGGTGTCCACGGTGACGCGGACGCCCCGGCCGGCGAGTTTGTCCCGCAGCGCGTGCGCATACTCGTTGCTCTTCTCGCTGACGGGCAGGACGCGGACCTGCTCCGGGGCGAGCCAGAGGGGGAAGGCGCCGGCGAAGTGTTCGATGAGCACGCCGACGAAGCGTTCCATCGAGCCGAACGGGGCGCGGTGGATCATCACGGGCCGGTGCATTTTGTTGTCGGGCCCGACGTATTCGAGGCCGAAGCGTTCGGGGAGGTTGTAGTCGACCTGGACGGTGCCGAGCTGCCATTCGCGTCCGATGACGTCCTTGACGACGAAGTCGATCTTGGGCCCGTAGAAGGCGGCCTCGCCGGGTTCCTCGGTGAAGGGCACGCCGAGGCTGGAGGCGGCCTCGCGGCAGGCCTGCTCGGCTTTTTCCCAGTTGGCGGGGTCGCCGGTGTATTTGGAGGAGTCGGGGTCGCGGAGGCCGACGCGGACGCGATAGTCCTGCATGCCGAGGGCGTCGAAGATGATTTTGACGAGGCTGAGGCAGCCCTGGACCTCGGGGGCGACCTGCTCGGGCATGCAGAAGAGGTGGGCGTCGTCCTGTGTGAAGCCGCGGACGCGGGTCATGCCGTTGAGCTCGCCGGACTGTTCCCAGCGATAGACGGTGCCGAACTCGGCCAGGCGGACGGGCAGGTCTCGGTACGAGCGTTGCCGGCTCGCGAAGATCTTGATGTGGTGGGGGCAGTTCATGGGCTTGAGCATGAACCCGTCGATGTCGCCGGTGCCCATCGCGTTGGAGAGGTCGGCGCACGAACAGCCCTCCTCGGCGAGCATGGCGAGGTGGTCGCGGTCGAGCAGCGGGGGGAACTGGCTGTCCTGGTAGTAGGGGAAGTGGCCTGAGGTTTTGTAGAGGCCGAGCTTGCCGATGTGGGGGGTGAAGACCTCGAAGTAGCCCTGTTTTTTGAGCTCGGCGCTGATGAAGTTCTGCAGCTCCTTGCGGACGATCGAGCCGCGGGGTGTCCAGAGGATGAGCCCCTGGCCCACGTCCTCGTCGATGTGGAACAGGTCGAGCTGTCGGCCCAGCACGCGGTGGTCGCGTTTTTTGGCTTCTTCGAGGTTGTGGAGGTAGGTTTCGAGGTCTTTCTTCGAGAAGAACGAGGTGCCGTAGACACGGGTGAGTCGGTCGGAGTTCTCGTCGCCGTGCCAGTATGCAGAGGCAAGGGACATGACCTTGAAAGCGCCGATGCGCCCGGTGGAGGGCACGTGCGGCCCCCGGCAGAGGTCCTCCCAGTTTTCGCCGGGAGTGCCGGTGGCGTACCACGAGAGCCGGTCGGAGCCGGCGTCGATGGCGCGTCGTGCGTTGTCGAGTTTGTACTTGCTGCCCTCGGATTGGAGCTTGGACATGCCCTCGTCGACGGGCAGTTCGTAGCGGGTGAAGGGGCGGTTTTCGTCGACGATCTTCGTCATCTCTTTTTCGATCGCCTCGAAATCACCCTCGCGGAGGGGGCGGTCTTCGGGGAAGGCGATGTCGTAGTAGAACCCGGTCTCGAGCGGCGGGCCGTAGACGAGCTGGGCGCCGGGGACGACGCGCTGGATGGCCTCGGCCATGACGTGGGCGGTGGAGTGCCGGAGCAGATAGAGGGCGTCGGGGTCGGGCTCGCCCTCGCGGGTCTTGGCGGTGATGATCGACAGTTCGCAGTCGTGCTCGATCGTGGTGGACAGATCGGCGAGCTCGCCGTTGATTTTCGCGCCGACCGCGGCCTTGGCCAGCCGCGAGCCGATGGACTCGGCGACCTCTCGCGCAGTAATCGGGGCGTCGAATTCCTTGACCGAACCGTCGGGGAGGGTGATCTTGGGCATGGACGATGGTACGCCCGACCGCGGGACGATTCGGGGTGATTCGGGCCGGCATGGAGCCGCTTCGGGGATGTTGCCGATCGGAAGCGTGACGCCGGTGCGATCAGT
The DNA here is from genome assembly GCA_027083355.1 of Phycisphaerales bacterium. Lineage (GTDB taxonomy): Bacteria > Planctomycetota > Phycisphaerae > Phycisphaerales > UBA1924 > UBA1926. The sequence goes on from JALWOY010000066.1 coordinate 67,157, forward strand.
CCGTCAACCAGGTCCATGAATCGGCGTCGATGGCGTGGCTGCCGGGGGCGGGATCGGTCAGCAGGTCGTTGATCTCGGTCTGGGTCAGGGCGCGGTCGAAGACGACGACATCGCGGACCGACCCGTTGAGCACGTCGGTATAGGCGTGCCCGTCGAACCACGTGCCGAAGAGCATGGGGATCGTGTTGCCCGCACCCCCGGCGGCGGGGCCGAGACCGGTCTTGAAAGACGTGTCCTGCTTCTTTTTCGTGCCGTCGACGTAGGCTTTCAGCCCCCCCGGCCCGAACGTCACGGCGACGTGGGTCCATTGTTTTGTGGGAAAATTCTTGACTCGCAGATCGACGGTCGTCGCGCTGTTTTCGAGCCGGACGTGCAGGTCGGGTCTGGTTCCCGCGCAGAAAAGCCTGAGGTGCCCGTCGCCGTCGTTGCCCGGAGCATCCTTGGCGAGGATGGTCTGGTCGGAGGTGATCACGGCGTCGATGTAGGCCCAGCACATGACCGTGCCCTCGTCGAGCAGCAGGGCGTCGTGGTGGTTCACCCCGGCCCCCTCCCCGAGCGAGTCGAACCACGGCGCATCCCGTGAATCGTTCCCCGTGTATTTGCCGGCAACGGAGGTGTTCGAGTACGCGGCCTGCACGGCACCGGCGAGGTTCTGCCCCTTGGCCGCCCCCGAGGCTTCGTCGAGGGGCCAGAAATCGACCGGATTGGCGGCGAGCACCCGCTCGCGATAATCCGGCACAGGCGGCTCCGAGATGTCGACGCGGAGCACAGCCCGGACGCCGCCGATCGTGGCGGTGCTGGTGAGCCGATACGGGTCGTCGGTGTCGTCAGTGAGATCACCGTCGGATGGGTCGGTGACATCGACGACGACCGAGCCCGCGCCGATAGTGTAGTTGAACGTCCTCGACGAGCCGCCATCGGCGCGCCAACCGTCGTTTTCATCGCCCCATTGCAGGACGGCCTCAATGCCGGATTTGGCCTGCAGCCGGGCCGAGGCGAGTTCGTCGATGCTCTGCCCCCGGTCGGCGGCGTCCTTGCGAACGCTCAGCCCGGCGACAACGATCGTGGCGGCGATGGCCGAGACGATGAGGACCAGAACGTACGCGCTGCCGCGGCGTGAGTGGGTATGTGTCATTTGAAAGCACTCGAGAATTGATCGACGATGCTCTGCCAGTCGACGCCGGTGTCCGTGCCGCGCAGGGCGTCGGTGGCCTTGGTGCGGATGATCGTTTCGGTGTGCACCACGTGCGAGCCGTGCATGACCGTGACGACGATGCGGGCGGCCGAATCGTTGAACGCCCGGGTGTTGAGCGTGCCGGGGTCGACGGCGTCGACATCGACCAGCCGGGTCCAGCCGGTGTAGCCGGGGATGGGGGTGCCGTCGGGGTCGACGGGCGGCGACGACGACCAGTTGTCGAAATCGAAGATGTCGTTGAAATCGGTCCGTGTCGAACCCTTCGTGAACGGGCCCGGGTCGAGCGCGGCGGACTGCCCGACGACCGTGGACACGACATTCCGGTCGGTGATCGATTCGGACGAAAACCTGTATCGGCAGGGATAGCAGGCGATTTCGGCCGCGAGGTCATGGGCGAGCCAGGCGCCCTTGGTCTTCTCGTCATTGAGCACGCTCCGTTGGGCGGAGACCCCGATCACCGTCATCACCGACGCCAGCAAACCCCCGACGATCAGCGTCGACAGGATCACCTCGACGAGCGCGAGCCCCGCGCGGGCGCGGCGGGTTCGGGGTTGGCCGGTGTGGTGATGCATGTTGTGATGCATGGCGTGGTTCACGGCCGCACCACCAGCTCGGTGCTCGACCGGTAGACGGTCCCTCTCTGCGTGGCGATCTCGACGGTGAGCAGGTTGCTGGTGGCATCGAACGAGGTGATCGAGAATCGTGCGGCGAGCACCCCGGACAGGAGCACGCGTTGCGTCCCCCCGTTGATCGACGTGTAAAGAGTGGTGGGGGTCGAGGCGGAATCGGTAAGGCTGTAGTAAAGCACGTCCGGGTTGGCGTCGCCGGTCCGGTCGTTCACACCCAGCACAAGCCCCGCCGGTTTGACCTCGACCGATCGCGCAAAGGCGGCGTCGGCGAGGATGTGCTCCATCACGGCGTTGATATCGGGGGCCGTGAGCGACGGGTCGTCCGCCGCGGGGATCACCGCGGTGGCCAGCAGCATGGTCGACATCAGGGCGCTCATGACGATCGACAGGATCGCCAGCGAGACGACCATCTCGACGAGCGTGAAACCGGCGCGCTGGACCCCGCGGCGTTTCATTTGAGCGACTCCGATGCGGTGAACGTGTCCCCTTCATCGGTGGTGCCGATGGTGATCCGCCCCGCGGCCGCGTCGAGCATGACATCGCGTTTTTCGCCCGCGACCGCGACGCGGATAACGAATGACTGGGCGAACTCACCCATGCCGTCAACAGCGAGCGACGCGCCCCCGTCGGTCGAACGGGTCCCCACGATGTCGGCGTTGTAGGGTTCCTCGTCGACGGACAGCCCGATGATGCCCTCGCCCGTGCGGTCGACCGTCGCTTTGATGGTCTCCGTGGTGTCGTCGATGGTGCAGGTCACGGCGTCCGATCTGGACCGGGCCGCGAACGAGGCCTGACGCAGCGCGTCGGCGATCATCGTCGCGGCGGCGTCGGCGCGGTAGCGAACATTCGCGCCGGCGAACCGCGGAACGGCGATGGCCCCGACGATGCCGAGGATGACGACCACAAGAACAAGCTCGACGAGGGTGAACCCCCGTCGAGCCTGCAAGAAGTTCAGTGGGTCGTGTCCGCCGATCATGACCCCGCCTTCGCGATCAGAACTGGTCGTACGTGGTCGTGCCGTCGGACGAGACGTCGGACGAGTTGGCGTTGATCGCGCCGGTCGTCTCGTTGTAGATCCAGCCCACACCGGCGGCGTCGGCGGCGGCGACCCCGTTGTTGCCCTTGTTCGAACCGACCTTCAGCGTCGGGATCGCGTGCAGATACGGACCGTAGATGTGGGTGGCGTCCGGCGTGGCCTGCGCGGCGCCCGCGGAAGTCGTGTAGGTCGTCAGCTGCGCCGCGAAATTTGCAACCGTCGGGAAGGCCCCGTCGTGCTCGGCCTTGTACAGCTCGATCGCGTTCCGCAACGCGGCCAGGTCGGCGATCAGGGCCGACTCGCCCGCGCCCGAAGCGCCCCGGCTCATACGCGGGATGGCGATGGCGCCGATAATCCCCAGGATCACGACGACAATCACGAGTTCGATGAGGCTGAATCCCTTACGGCGGTTCTGGATCTGATGCATGGCTGTTCTCCGTGGTCAGTGACTTCTTCGACCGTTTCTGTGTCGGCACGAAGAACGGCCCGGATCATCACTGGAGAGCCAATATCGAGCCTGATCGGGTCTGCCCTCGGCACAAACGGCCCAGCCGCTCCGATCGGACCGGGGATCAACGCAGAGAGAGCGTCAGTTTCGCACCCTCCCGCTCGATCACGACATGATCCGGCAGCACCTCCACGAGCTTGACCCCGTCGACGCTCTGCCCCGCACGCATCGGCTTGCCGTTGACGACGGCCAGACCGCCCCCAGCGGTCGCGATAATCATGCTGACCCGGTCGCCCGCCTGCTCGGGGGGGGCTTGCTCCGGGTCCTCCGGCGAGAGCAGCCCCGTCAGGCCGGAAAAACCGGCCAGGGCGGCGTCCGAACCGTCGTCGCCGGCATCCGAACCGAACAGCCCGCCCGTGACGTTGTTCGGGTCGGCGCCGTCGTTCTCGACGAGCGTTTCGAGCAGGTTCTGGATCGCCGCCGGATCGCCGCTGTCGAGCGTCTGGGCGATGCTCTGCGCGGCCTTGACCTGCTCGACCATGCCCGAAATCGACCCGACGGCGCCGGTCGCCTGCGTGAGCATGGTTTTGTCCAGAAGCAACGCGCCGCCACCGATCCCGGTCAGCGCGAACAACACGACTTGTCGTTTCACAATCCCCATGCCGCGAATGTCAGATACAACGCCGCGGCGGACAACCGAACCGGGGGGGAGATCGGCGCACCCGGTCAGTCTGCGCGGGTGAGCCAGTCTGTGAGGAGATCGGCCCTGATGCCCCCCGCGGCGCGGGCCTCGATCTTGAACTCCCGCACGATCAGATCGGATGACTCGGAACGCATCGAGTGCAGGTATCGGACGAACTGCGGGAGCGGGCCGGTCAGGCTCAGCGTGATGGGCACGCGGTTGTAATACTCGTCGTGCTGCAACTCGCCCGGCTCGATGGAGAGCACTTCCAGGCCCATCGCGCCCGCGGAATCGATGATCCCGGCGATCCGGGTGTTCAGCTGCCCCGGGGGAAGGAGCGTCAGCCGCCGGCTCTCGATCAGCTCGGCCGTGTGCGCGATCCGCGCACGCAGGGCGCCGATCTCCGCTTCAAGAGCCTTGCTCTGCTCGTTGTAGTTGGAGAGCTGCACGGCGCGGTCGGCCTGCTCGGCGCGCAGCCGCACCACCGGCATCACACCCAGCAGCACGACCACCGCCACCGTGGCCAAAAGGGCGGCGCCGCCCCCGAGATCGACGTACATCAGGGAGCGTCTCATCCGGCGTCCTCCCCCGGGCGGGTCTTCCGCGGCCCGGTCTCCTTGGGCCGGATCTGGCAGAGGATGGAGAACGGCACGCCCTTGCCGGACGCCGCCCCGCCGCTTTTTTCGAGCTTCGTCGAAGCGAAAACCCCCGACCTGTCGAGCCCGAGGACGAACGCCGCGATGTCCTGCTGCGAACGCCCGAAGCCCTCGATATGCAGGTCGTAACCCTCGAGACGCTCTTTATTGTTCTCGGTGTTCTCGGTATTCTCGGCGCTCTGGCCCTGCACCGGTGGTGCGGGCGGCATGGGCCGGAGTGAGAGTTGTTCAAGCGTGATCCGTTCGGCCCCCAGCTTGGCGATGTAGGCGAGCAGGATGCTCCAGTCCGCGTGCGACGAGATCGCCGTGGCGGCGCGGAGCGTCGCGGACTGAGCGGCGGCCTGCGCGTTCAGCGCGTCCCGCATGTTGGTCAGGTCGTTGAGTTTCTGCTCTGCCGCGAGCACGCTCTGCACGCTCGTCCCGCCCGAGTTCGCGACCCACGAGCGGCCCGCGATCGAACCGACGACCCCCAGCAAGCCCGCCAGCACGACCACCCCGGCCCATCCGCGGGTCCGCCGGATCCGCTCGTGGTGGATCACCCGGGGCTTCGGGATGAGGGACGGCGCCAGAATCATGCGGCCTCCCCGATCCGGAATCGATCCCTCGGAGCGGCGAGCGCCGCGGCGACCGCCAGAGCCGGACCCGCACCCGCAGGCGGCGGGCACGCGGGGATCTCCGTCGCACCCGACACCTCGTCGATGATCCCCGCCACCAGCGCCCCGCCCCCGAGCACCGTGATCATCATCGGCACGTACTGACCGTCACAGGTCCGAAGATATTCGATCGATGACCGCATCTCGTCGCGGACGGCGTGCCGGTAGTGTTCCCGGAAATCATCAACCGCCGCGGCGTCGCCGGGCGCGGTGCCCGCCTCGATCTCGCGCGTCAGCCGACCGGGGTCGACGTGGTGCTTGCCGGCGATCGTCCGCACGAGCCGGGAGATCTCGCAACCGTTGAGCCGACGTTCGAACACGATCTCCGATGCGGACCTGAGCACAAAGACGGCTTCCGACCAGCCCAGATCGAGCACACCCGCGAGCGAACCCGGCGCGGGCGGGCTGACGGCGACCGCGGCGGCGGTGCTGGGGGTGAACATGGCGACGGGTTTGAGACCGCTCTGTTCGATGCCGTCGAGGAGCGCGGAGGCCTGTTCATGCGCACAGCTCAGGGCGATCGCTCGGACGGCGGCGCCGTGCCGCGGCGGCTGCGGGGCGTCCCACCATGTGAACTCGAACGAGGCCGGGTCCTGGTTGGCCTGCCTGGCCAGTTCGCCGCGCGCGATCTCGTCGAGCGGCGCGCCCGATTCCCTCGGCGGCAACTCGATGGTGCTCCGCTGGATAATCGATTTCGGCGCGGCCACGATGACCTCACGCCCACGGAAACCCCGCCGGTACAGCGCGCCGCAGAGCCGCTCGAAATCCTCCGCCGAGTGCGGCTCGTCGTGGGCGAGCCGTCGCATGGTCGCGGTGGCGATGATCTTCCCGGCGCGGTCGGCCTGGGCCGCGTGGATGAACCGCGCGCCGAGGTCCAGCCCGATGGGGGGGAGTGCGGCCCTGATCATCTCGGCCCCCCGGTCGCGGCGGTGATATCGAACAGCGGCAGGAACAGGCTGATGGCGACGAAACCGACGACCAGCCCGAGCACGACAAGAATCGCCGGCTCGATGAGCGATGTAAGCGACTTGACGGCCGTCTCGTTGTCCTCGTCCATGAACTCGGCCAGCCCGGTCAGCGCCTCCCCGAGCCGGCCCGATTCCTCCCCGTTGCGGACGGTCTCGGCGAACGAGGGCGTCACAAGGTCGGAATTCGAGAGGACGGACGCGAGGGTGTCGCCGGTGGTCACGCGGTCGGAGGTGAGAGCGAGCAGCTCACGGTAATGCATGTTCCCGGCGGCCTGCCGCGTGAGCTCGAGCGCCTCCAGCAGTTTGACGTGCGACTGGAGCAGCACCCCGAGCATCCGGGCGATCCGCGCAAGCAGCAGGCCCTTCACGACCGGACCGATGACGGGCAGCCGGACCATCGCCATGTCGGTGATCCGCCTCCCCCTCGGCGTGGCCAGCATGAAGTATCCCGTCACGGGCATGGCAAGCAGCACCGGGATGATGGCGAACCACCAGTGACGCAGGAACTCCCCCGTGTCGAGCAGCGCCTTGGTCGTCGCCGGGAGCGGCGTGTCTAGGCTCTCGAACATGCCAGCGAAACGAGGCACGACGAACAGGAGCATCACCACGATCACAACGGCCGAGATGCAGATCAGAACAAGCGGGTACAGCATCGCCCCGAGCACCGTCGAGACCGTCTTCTGACGCTGCCGCGTGATCCCGCTCAGCCTTTTCAGCATCACCGGGAGATTGCCCGCGTTCTCGCCCGCCGAGATCAGGCTCCGCGTGACCGCGTCGAAATCCGCCTCGTTTTCGGCCATCGCCTCGGCAAGGGAGGAGCCTTGCTCGACACTCTCGCGCAGAGAACGCAGCGAGGCCGACCAACCCGGGTCCTTGGTCTGACGCTCGACAGCCGCGAGTGCCTGCACCAGCGGGGTCCCGGTCGAGACGAGCACCGACAACTGACGCGAAAACTCGGCCAGCTGACCAAGACGCCGGTGCGCCTTCAGGGGCGAGTTCCGGGGCCCTCTCTGCTCGGCCGGGACGCTGTCCTTGCCCGCGCCGGATAGCTGAAGCACGAACACGCCCTGCCGCGCGAGTTTCTCCCGGGCCTCGGCCTCGTCGGCGGCCTCGATCAGGCCCTCGGCCGCGGCGCCGTTCTTGTCGTATCCCTTGTACCGGAGGTTCATGCGGCGGCCCTCCCGCTCGTCGGTTCATCCAGAACTTCATCGTCGCCACGTGTCACCCGCAGAACCTCTTCGAGACTCGTCCGCCCCTCGAGCGCCACGAGCACGCCCTCCTCACGCAGCGACTTGCCCCCGCCCCGGGTGTGCAGATCACGGATACACGCGGTCCCCTCCCCGGCGGCGATCGCACGCTTGATCTGGGTGTCCACTTCCAGCACCTCATAGATCCCCGTTCGGCCCTTGAACCCCGAGTTGTGACACTTCGGGCAACCCACGCCGTGCCGCAAAGCCTTGGTCGAGGCCGGGTCGAGCCCGGCGTCTTCCAGCACCGTCTCGGGGGGGTAGTACGACGTGACGCACGCCGGGCAGTTCGTCCGCGCCAACCGCTGCGCGATGATCCCGTTGAGCGAACTGGCCAGCAGGTACGCCTCCACCGACATATCCCGGAGCCGCGCCACCGTGCTCGGGGCGTCATTGGTGTGCAGCGTGGCGAGCACCAGGTGCCCGGTCAGCGCCGCCTGCACCGCCACCCGCGCCGTCTCCTCGTCGCGGATCTCCCCGACCATGATGATGTCCGGGTCCTGACGCAGGATCGACCGCAACGCCCGCGCGAACGTCAGCCCGATCTGCTCGTTCACCTGGATCTGGTTGATCAGGTCCAACTGATACTCCACCGGGTCCTCGACCGTCAGAATGTTCCGCTCCGCGTTGCGCAGCAGGTCCAACGCCGAATACAGCGTCGTCGTCTTCCCGCTCCCCGTCGGACCCGTCACCAGCACCATCCCGTGCGGCTGGTTGAGCGCACCCACGATCTTCTGCAGCGACTCGGCCCGAAGCCCCAGCTGGTCCATCTCCACGTGCAGGTTGCTCTTGTCGAGCACACGCACAACCAGTTTCTCGCCCAGAAGCGTCGGCATGCTGCTGACACGCAGATCGATCTCACGCCCCTCGGCGACGATCCGCACACGACCCTCCTGCGGCAAACGCTTCTCCGCGATGTCCATCTTCCCGATCACCTTGATCCGGCTCACGATCGCCGCGTGCATCCCCGGAGGCGGACGCATCAGATCACGCAGCATCCCGTCGATGCGGTAACGGATCCGTGTGCCGCGCTGGCTCGGCTCGACGTGGATATCGCTGGCGCCGTCGCGGACGGCCGTGAGCAACGCCACGTTGACGAGGTTGACGATCGGGCTGCCGTCGACCATCTGCTCGAGGTCGGTCGGGCCCTGCTCGTCGATCGCCTCCCGTTCGACCACCTCGACGTCGGACTCGCTGAGCGAAGTCAGGAACTCGTCGACATCGACGTTCTCCCCCGAGTATTTCTTGACGAACTCCAGGATGTCCGACTCCAACGCGAGCACCGGGCGGATCTTCAGCTTCGTCAGGTTCGCCAAACGGTCGATCGCCGGCAGGCTCCGCGGCTCGGCCATCGCCACCGTCAGCGTCCCGCGCACGCGGAACATCGGGATGCACCGCAGCCGTTCGCATTCTTCCGATCCGATCAGCTTGATGAGCGAAGGGTCGATCAGACCGTGCCGGAGACGGCAACCCGGCACCCCCTGCACGTTCGCCAACGCCCGAACGAGCGCCCCGGGAGAGACGATCCCCTGCTCCACGAGAAGCTCCCCGACGCGACGACCCGTCGCACGCTGACGCGCCAACGCCTGACGCAGCTGCTCCGGAGTCACCACGCCCTGCGCCACGAGCGCGTCGCCGATCCTGACGCGTTCGCCCCCGCTCACAGGAAACTCCTCACCGCGGCGTTGACATCATCGAAGCACTCGAACGCCCCCGTGATCTGCGTCAGATCGAACACCTCCCGAAGTGTCTCGTTGACCCCCGTCAGCTTGAACACACGCCCGGTCTCCGCGAGTTCTTCGCTGATATCGAGCAGGGCCTCCAGGCCCGCGCTGTCGACATACGAGATCTCGCTCGCGTCCAGCACAAGCCGGCCCCGCGATTCCCCGATCGCCTCGCGGAGACGGGAACAGAACAACGACGCGTCAGCCTCGGTCAACGCCCCGTCCGGCTTGATCACGCTCACGGCGCCGTTTTTCTGCTCGTTGAACTCCATCGCAGGGCCCTCATGCCGCCCGGTTCACACCCGCCCAACGCGGATCGGGGATACGGATAATGAACTCGCACCCTCGCCCGAGCTCCGATTCCAGCTCGATATCGCCCCCGTGCAGCCGGGCGATCTCACGCGCAAGCGCCAGGCCGAGCCCGGAACCCTTGGCCTCCGAGATCCGCGCCTCGTCCGTCCTGTAGAACTTCTGGAACACCCGCTCGTGGTCCTCGGTCGCGATCCCGGGGCCGTCGTCCTTGATCCGCACCGTCAGCCCCTCGGGGTCCTGCTCGGCGATGAACTCGACGTGCCCGCCCTCCGGGGTGTATTTCACCGCGTTGCCCAGCACGTTGTGCAGCATCAACGCCACCTTCTCGCGGTCGGCGGGGATCGTCTCCAGTTTCGACGGAAGCGAGAACGTCAGCGTGATCGACTTTTCCTGCGCCTGCGCCCGGTAATCCGTCTCGAGATCCGCAAACAACCGGGCAAGCGGGGTGTCGTCGATGTTCAGCGACATCGAAGCCGCCTCGATCTCCGAAACCGACAGCATGTCCGCCACCACCCGGTCGAGCCGACGGACCTCCTGGTTGATGATGTTCAGCGATTGCGTCAACGCGGGGTCCTCCGCCATCCCGCTCTCGATCGCCTCCTCCACCACAAGCCTGATGTTTGTCAGCGGCGTCCGCAGCTCGTGCGTCGCCTGCGCCACGAAACTGTTCCGGGCCTCGTCGGCGATCCGGGTCTGCGTCACGTCTTCGATAATCATCAGCACGGCCGCCTCGTCGTCCTTGCGAAGCGAGCGAAGCGTCACGCGGAACACGTCCCGGCTCGCGCCCTCACCGCGGGTGATGTCCATGGCCACCCGGGGGGTCACACCGGAGAACACCTCGTCGATCTGCTCCTGAAGCTCCCCGAACGCCTCGCATGACGACGCCTCCGTCCCGATCACGTCGGCACGGTTGATCCCGAGCATCACCGCGCCGGCGCCGTTGCAGAACACCACCCGCCGGCCCTGGTCGAGCGCCACAAGCCCGAATGGCATCGCGTCCAACGCTCCGACAGGCAGATGACCGGCCCGCCCCTTCTCATCCCGGCGGTTCGGCTGCGACGCCGCCGGCGCGTGCACAACCTCGTGCAACGCGCTCAACACCGAGTTCCACGCCACGGCGTCCGGGCCGAACCGGTCGGCGACCCGGAGGATCTCGTGATCCTTCTCGCCGGCATGGATCGCACGAAGCGCCGACCCGACACGTCGCAGGCCCGAGGTCCGGGTCGTCGCGTAGAACGTCGCACCCAGAACCAGAGCGATCAAACCGAGCCCGACCCCACCCGGCAGCAACAGGTCCGCCGTGGTCCACGGACGATCGATCACGTCGACCAGATGCACGACCCCCAAATCACGCGGCAACGCGACGTCGACCGACACAAGATCGGGATTCGAGATCGTGGACGCGCCCGGTTGCGCCAGACGCTCGGCCGTGACCAGACCCTCGCGGGGTCCGAGAACAGCCAGCAAAGCGGCGATGTCTTCCGGCCCGGTCGATTCATCGGCCGCGGTTGTCTCGACAACTCGAGCGATCGATTCGAGCCTCTCCTTCGCGAACGCCCTCGCCTTTTCGGTGGCGGTGCGGGATGACCACCACCCGAAACAGGCGATCAGCACCGCCACCGCCGCCACCGATGACGCCGCCGGCAGGAGCCAGTCGGTCCAGTGGGGGGGGCGTGATGGCTCGCGTGTGTTCTTCTTCATGGCGCACTCCGTCCGACCGTGCGGACACGGAATCGCTATCGGCCGATGCCCGCCCCGTGAACAGGCCGTCTCGCGCACAAGCCCCGCAACACCCCCGTGTTTGCCGTTACATCCAGCCGACGGCGGGCGATAGCCGCCACCGTCCCCGCCGAACCCTTGCCGACTGAGAGGATGCCCCACCGGGATGCGGGGGACAGGCTCACATTCGGACCCGGCACTCCAAAACCATCCCCATAAAGAGCCCCGAACGGAAGCGAGGACTCAGGAAAGCATAAAACCCGGGTGCGCAGAACTGTTCCCTCGCGGTCGTGCTTGATCGTGAGATGACCGCTCCCTCCCGGTCGCGGCTCCTTGTAGACGATATGGAGCACTCCCCCGGAACGAGCCCCGGGCGCAAGGGCCTTTTGCGCCATGCGTGTAAGACTTGCGCTTTCAAAGAGTTGCGTCCATACTAGGTCCTTCACCCATGAAGGAGACCTGGTATGGAACGCGAACTCTTTGCTCTGTTGCTTTCGACG
>JALWOY010000067.1 GCA_027083355.1 Phycisphaerales bacterium
CCGAACAGCCCGCCCGCCAGCCGGCCCGTGCATAACTCCAACTCCAGGTGCCGCGGCATTCCCGCAGGTCCGCCCGACGCCGCCGCGACCCGATCGGCCGAAGCTTTGTCCAAAGAACGGATCAGCCCTTCGACCAGCGCCGCCCCGTCCGACGTGTCCGGGATAAACCGCCGGCCCGCGTCCCGCACCGCCGGCTCGACCGGCACGCAGAACGCCTTGGCGATCGGGTCCCCCTGCGGCGCGACCGGGATGTACGACAGCACCCCGCCGACCGACGCGAAGTTCGCCGCCCGGTCCATCGCGTCGCCCAGTTTCTCGAACGTCTCCGTATCCAGCAGCAGCCCCGCCAGCCCCGGCGCCGCCTGCGTCAGCGATAGCTTCACCGTGTCCGGCTGTTCCCGATGCCGCGCCACCACCGCCCCGACCAACGCCGGGTCCACCAGCACCCAGTCCGCCCCCACCAGCACCGCCGCGTCCATCCCGCGGTCGCGCAACACCTCGCCCGCGATCGCCGGGTCGAGCGATTCGTCGTAGCACGTCAGCCCGCCCAGCGACCCGCGCCACGCGTCCGGGCTCATCAGCCGCGCCCGGCCCACCGCCCGCACACGCCGCCGCAGCCGCTCCCCGTCCACCCCCTCGATCACGACGCGCGGGTCGTCCAGCACCGGGCCGAGCAGCCCGCGCACCGCCTCGGGCGCCCCCGTCGCCACGATGATCTCGTCCAGCCCGTCCGCGTCCAGCAGCCGCCGCACCGTCCGCCGCAACGCGGGTTCACCCGCGCACATCGGCTTGCGCGGCAGCCCCAGCCCGTTGTACGCATCGTCGTACATCAGCAACGCCGCCACCCGTGTCCGGCCGCCGCCCGCCTCCATCGGCACCGGATCATCCGTCCGCCGGGGACGCTCGCCGCGGACCGCGCACGCCGCATCACGAAGCAGCCCCCCCAGCTCGGCCGCGGCATCGCCGGTCCACTCCACATTGGTGATGTCGCGCTCGATCTGTTTGACCTGCCGCGCGCGATCGTCGAGCGTCTTGTCCAGATCGATCGTCCGGTCCGCCCGGAAACGACGCAACGCACCCGCCTGGTTGATGAACTGCACAAGCCCGTACGCCGGCTCGTGCACGCGGACCTCGTCACGAACCGCGTACACATCGTCGATCAGACGGTCCACCTCCGCCGCGCTCACCCCCGGCCTGTTCATCGCCGCGAGGATCTCACCCGCACGCCGGCTGCAACGCTCGACCTCGTCCGCCTGCTCGGCCACCCACTCCAGACGGGACGCGACGAGCGACGCGACCGAGGCCCGATCACGACCCGCGGGCGCCTCACCCAGATCCACCGCCTCGCCGTTGGCATACCGGTCCAGCGCCTCGGCCAGTGTCATCACCTGGGTGTGCGCCTTACGCACCCCGCCCTCCGTCGCGTCGATCACACGCAGCCCGCGCGCCGCGTCCGCCGCGAAATCAACCTCGAACTGCGTCAGATACGTCGCCATCTGCTCGTCGGTATAGATCGATCGACCGAAGTGGTCCGTCGCCCGGCGCAGCATGCTCCGGCTCCGCACGATCCGCTCCCACTCGAACATCTCCAGCGTCCGCATCGGGCCCAACTCGCACGCCCATACGTCGTGGATCGCCGCGCCAGACGCGTAATACTGCCCGTCCGTAAAACCCAGATCCTGCCCCACCAGAATCAACGGGTCGCACCCCAGATGACGCGCCAGATACGCGCACAGATGCGCCACCGTCGCCCCGGGCTTCAGAGGCCACTTCTGCCCCGCCAACTCCGGGCCCAGCAACTGATCCAGCAAGGGCTCCTGCACGCACAGAATCTTCCCCGGATACGACTCGAGGATCGCCGGGTTCGCCTTCGGCTCCACCACCAGCGTCACACCCTCGACATCCCCCGCCGTCAAGCCCTCATAAAAACGCCGGCTGATCTCGTGATAATCCAGCGCGCACACAAAGTGCGGCCTGATCCCCATCCGCAGCAGCGGCTTGAGCATCGTCTGCACCGCGATGATCACCGCGTGCTCACGAACCGCCGGGTCCTTCAGCAGATGAACGTTCCGCGAAAGACTCGGGCCCGCCGAAACCACGATCGCCGGTCGACCGTACCCCGCGCTCGACAGCGACTCGATCCCCGCCGACGACGCGTAGTAATCCGCGTTCATCACCATGTTCCGAAGAGACGCCTGCGAGCGCACAAGCGTCGTCATCACCGACGTCCGCATCGACTTCATCGCCCCGGCGAACTTCTCCCCGAATCGCGACGACAGATCCCCGAGCCTCGCCCGGCTCGCCGGGTGCTCCACGATCTTCACGCCCAGCGAAAGGATCGCCTCGATCCCCGAGATCCCCGCCGTGATCGCAGCCCCGTCGTCGGGATCCGTCAGCAGCACGAAATTCGTCTTCTCGATCCAAGCGCTGTGGTCCACACGCTCGAACACGGCACGCAAGAGCGAAACATCCGGCTCGAAACAGACGATCGCGCCCAGATCACCCATCCGCTCGGCCAGCGCCTCGCAGTGGTACCCCGCCCCGAAACCAAGCACACACACGCCGCCCGTCTCGATCACGTCCACAGAATCCGCCAGACGCTCGGCCTCCGTCACAGGACGACGACGACTCGCCAGCACCCGCTGCACCCGCTCGGGGGCCTCGCCCAAACCGAACGGATCCGCGACGACCGAGGGCGTTTCATACAACACGAGCCCCGGCCGGTCCTCCTCGCTCTCGACCCACTCGACCTCCGTCGTCAACGGCGCCGAAGCAATCCGCTCCACCGCCGCGCTGCTGTATTTTGACAACGCCCGCAGATTCCGGTCGAGGATCTCGCTCCCCGTCATCATCCCGCCGTCGAAACCGAAATCGAACGTAAATCCATCCGTGAACGCGTCCATGCGTCGCTCCCCGGCCTCCGTCGGGCCTCTGCACACCCGGAACCAACGCCCCGGGCGGGCGTATACGCTCTGCGCGGGCGCAGCGGAACCGCGTGCGCCGTTCCCTCTCGAATCGGTCCCCCAATCCCCACGCCTGCAAACTTCACCCGCACGAATCACCCAACAAAGACCCCGCCGGACAATCCATGACCCTCGCCCAACTCGGCAACTGGATCAACCCCGACATCCCACCGCTGCCGCCACCGGGCCTTTTCCAGCGGCTCGTCCTCGAACACCCCGCCCCCACCGCCATCGGGGTGATCCTGATCGCGATCGTGCTCCTGCTCACTTTCCGCCGCCGTGACCGCCTCGCCGCGGGCATGACCGCACTCATCGCCGGGGCCGCACTCTCGGCCGCCATCATGCTCACCGGCGCCGCCGTGCGCACACAACGCGAAACACTGCTCAAGCTCCAGGACGAACTCATCGACGCCACCGCCCACGCCCGGCCCGCACCCCTCGCCCACCTCCTCGCCGAAGACGCCCGCGTCCCCCCGACACGACTCCCCCGACTCAAGGGGGGGCTCCGCCGCGACGCCATCCTCGCCGTCGTCGACGAAATGCTCGGTGACCGTTACCCGATCGACACCGTCGCCGTCATCGAGCGCCAAGCCGTCGTCGACGGACCGAACACCGCCCGCTCGCGCGTCTACCTCCGCGTCAAGCCCGCCGAATACCCCACCACATGGACATGGTTCGCCGTCACCTGGCGCCGCGACCCCGACGGCCCCTGGCGGGCCACCGAGATCGAACCCATCTTTATCAGCGGCATCCTCCCCTACCACCCCTGATCCGGGACAGGATCCGCAACACTCAATCCGGGATCAGCACCAACCGGCTCTCCTGCAACCTCGAAACCATCTCGCCCGCCTCGTTCCGCACCATCTCACGCACACCACGACCGTTGAGCAGGTTGTTCGGATGCTTCGCCCGCACGGCCTTCAGCCGCGCACTCTCAATCGGGGGGGACACACTCGTGTCGAGATCGCTGTCATCGAAAATCCCGACCGTCACCATGCTCCCGTTGGGGCCGTGGTAATAGAAAGCCTGCTCACCCTCCCGCCGAAGCCGGGCCACCGCTTCCTCGGCCGCTTTCCGGAAAGCCGCCAGATCCTCCGCCGTCGGCCTCTGGTTGTCTTCCCGCGCATACACCCCGATCTGGAGGGTGTACACCGCCTCGTCACCGAACAACTTCTTTGCATTCCGCAGGTCGTTCCGAGCCAGCCGCGCATCGGCGGGTTTTCCGCTCGACCTCGCCCCTTGGTCCACGGGCATCATGATCGCGCCCGCAAACGGGGTCCCCCCTCGGACGTGCATCGAGCGGACCCGCGCCAGATCGGCCTGCGCCGATGCCGAACCCGGATCGCCGTACCGCCCGAACACAATGAACGGGGGGCGGTTCTTCTCCATGCGGTACAGCCAGACCTTGTCGCCATCGTCCCCGAAGACCTCCGCGACCTGTTCGAGCGCGAGCTGCGGATCACCCGCCATCTGCGCCGGCACCGCCGAGAGCAGGATCGCGAACCCGCCCGCCGAGGTCGCTTCCTCCGGATCGGGAGACTCGGGCGCCTCGGGGGCGGAATCATCGAACACACGCATGGCCTCGGCGATCGTCTCCGAACTCGGACCGGGCCGCTCTTCCGCGGGCTGAGAACACCCGGGCCCAACGAGGAAAGCAGAAAGCAGGAAGAAAAAAAGAACAATTCGAGTTTTGATCGCATATCGCACGGTATAGCCATCCCCCGCTTTCGGGTTCATGCCGACACGAACGGCACGAAGAACCCGATTGAAATACGAATTTTTCGGGGTCCCTCTTCTTGTTATTGATTGTAAGATATTGATGATAAACACTTTACAATCCCTTGAGGAACTCTCACGATTTTACAGCATATACACCCCACACGTCGATACTCTCGACCAGAAGGGCGGTTCGGCCCAACCGTCAAAAGAGCACTCGGCGTGCTCACGAACACGAGGAGCGCAGCAATGACGAATCTTTCGCCCATTGAAGCCGGGGGTGTCGGTCGAATCCGACCCAGCGACCCCACCCCGACACGCGGCGAAACACCCGCTCAGGCCACCACCCGCCGCGGCGACGACCGCGTCGAGGTTTCCGATGCCGCCAGATTCCTGGCCAAGATGAACGCCATGCCCGAAATCAGGACCGAGCTGGTCAACCGCGTGCGGTCCGAGATCGCCGACGGCACATACGACACCCAGGAGAAGTTCGACCTGGCGCTCGACACCATGATCGACGAGCTTCTCTAGGCACCATCCGGCCAACGGCAACAACACCGCGGACGGTATCCGCGGCGCAATGACTCAACTCCGCAACCCGGATATCTCGTCCGGGTTTCTTTTTTTGGAATCGAACGCGTCGCGACAATCCACGCCCGCCGCTCGACCTGTCAGCCCCCGCCGCGTTCCATCGCGAGAAAGGCCGCACCGACGACACCGGCGTTGTCTTCCAGCTCGCTCGCCACGACCCGAACATCCCGGCAAACCTCGGGAAACACGACACTGTGGATCGAATCGCGCACAAGCCGCACCCACGGCTTGCCGATCGCCTCGGTCAGCCCGCCCCCGAGCACGATCCTTTCCAGCGAGAGCAGCGTCACGATCCCGCCCAGCATCGTCCCCAGCCGGCGGGCGGCGTCGTCCACAATCTCGACGACGAGCTCGTCGCCCCGACCGTACGCCTCGGCGATCACTCTGCTCTTGATCTTCCCGAGCTTGCCCCCCACCAACTCCGGCACAACCGAATCACGCCCGGACTCGATCAGCTGCCGCACCCGGTTGCAGATCGCTGTCCGCGAGCAGTTGTGCTCGACCGAACGCGAACCGGGGGGATTGTCCTGATGGAGGATCATGTGCCCGACCTCGCCGGCGGTGAGATAGTGCCCGTAATACAACGCCCCGTTGAGGATCAACCCGCCCCCCACACCGGTGCCGATCCACGCCCCCATCAGGTGGTCCGCGCCGCGGCCCGCCCCGGCCCGCCACTCGCCGTAGATCGCGACATTGACGTCGTTGTCCAGATACACCCGCTTGCCCAAAATCCCGCCCAGAATCTCCGCAATCGGCTCATCGACCCACTTCAGATTCACCGCCTCGAGCACCACACCGGAGTTCGGATCGACCGGCCCGGGGGCACCCATCCCGACCGAACAGATCTCTTCGAGCGGTACATCCGCGCTCCGGCACGCCTCCTCCACACCGTCGGCAATCCGCCCAAGCACCGCGTCCCGGCCCTCCTCGGCGATCGTCTTGCGCTTCGATCGGCTCAGCACGACACCCGAGCTGTCGACCACACCGATCTGCACATTCGTTCCACCGAGATCGATCCCGAGATACTTGTTCTGACTCATGCCGTCTCCCTGCACTCGTACACACCACCGTCGCGGACACACCGGAACATGCAGGTTAGGTCGGCGCCGCCGCCACGACGATCGCCCCCGGCTCGATCCGCGAAACCGCCCGCCGGACCGCCTCGGCACCGCCCGGCGGGTCGACCACGAACAACGTGCTCCCGCTGCCCGAGACATGCACGCCGACACCCAGCGCCCGCGCGAGCCCCCGCCTGATCCGACCCAGCTCGGGCTTCACCGCCTCGGCCGCCCCGGCCAGATCATTGAACAACGCCGCCGGATCGAACGCCGGGCTCCGGGCGACCCGCTCGACATCATCCGCCCGGAACGGTCTCGGGTCGGCGTCGAACGCCCGATAGACCGCCCCCGTCTCGCAGCCGAACGGGGGGCAGATCAACACCCACCCCCCCGGCCACTGCCCCGGCTCCAGCCGATCGACCCGATCACCCATCCCCGAAACCAGTGCACAGTGAGGGGGGGCGCCCGGTTTGGCGCCCTCATCAAGAAAAAACGGGATATCGCTGCCGAGCGACCGGGCGATCTCGACAAGCCCCGCCTGCCCCAACCCCAGACCGAAAAGCACGTCGAGCGCCCGCAGCACCACCGCGGCGTCACTCGACCCACCACCCAGCCCCCCCCCGGCCGGGATG
>JALWOY010000068.1 GCA_027083355.1 Phycisphaerales bacterium
GTCTTCCGGCACACCCCCGCCCCGTTGCACAACGCCGCCGCCTGAACGAGGCCGCCCTGATCACCGAAATCGAAAAATGTCTCGACTTCCACCGGACGCGTCGTTTTCTCCGACGAGCCGCGGGCGCGAGCCCGCGGAGCGCACTCGACGGTTGCTCCACGGGCTTGCGCCCGTGGCTCGTGGGGGAGAGATCCGGAGTCCACGTCGTGCCCCGACACTTGCTCTGCGGTCAGCCGGGTGTGCGCATGGATCGACTCGATCGGCCCCGGCTCGACGATGTTGCCGGGGTTCAGCCTGTTTTCCGGGTCGAATATCGCCTTGATCTCACGGAAAGCCGCCATCAGCTCCGGCCCGTAGAACCGCTCAAGCAATGGTCCACGCGCCCGACCGTCGCCGTGCTCGCCGCTCATCACGCCACCGAGTTCCTTGGCCAGATCCGCCGACGCGACCGCGATCCGCTCCATCGCGCCGCGGTCCGGCTCGGCCCGCAGATCCAGCAGCGGACGTACATGCAGCACGCCCACGCTCGCGTGCGCGAAGAACGACGCCCGCGTGCCCTCGCCCTCGATCACCGCCCGCAGCCGACGCACATACTCACCCAGCCGCTCGGGCGGCACCGCCGCGTCCTCGATGAACCCCACCGGCTTGCGCGGGCCCGGAATCCCGTGCAGCAGCGGCTCGCCCGCCTTGCGGAGCGCCCACGCCCGCTCCATCGACGCCGGGTCGGTGTGGCACGCGACCGCGTCCGCGCCGAACATGCCGCGGATCGCTTCGAGCCGGTCTCGCATGGATTCACCGTGCTGACTGATTTGTTGACTGAACGAGCCACGACCGTCTGGGAGTGGTTCCCCGGATGCAGCTTGATACTCGACATACAACACCGCCCCCACGCTCCCGCCCCCGGGCAGCATCTCCAGGTGCCGGCGCTGCTCGATGTTCTCCCGCGCCAGGTCGAGCAGCATCGAATCGATCAGTTCCACAGCACTCGGGCACGTCTCCAGCAGCGGCCCCACCGCGTCGATCGCCTCGTCGACCGAGCCGAACGCGACCACCGCCAGCCCCGTCGCATCCGGGATCGGGTGCAGTTTCAATTCCGCCGACAACGTGACGGCGAGCGTCCCCTCCGACCCGCACATCAGCGGCGCGAGGTTCAGCCGATCGTCATCCGTCCCCGCCTCGATCTGGTCGAGGATCATGTCCAGCTGATACCCCGCGTTACGGCGTTTCGTTTTCGGGAACCGCTCGCGGATCAACCCCGCGCAGCCCCGGACGACACCCGCGACCCGCCGCGAGAGGTCCGCCGCGACCGGGTCGGACCCCGATCCGTCCAGCCTCACCCGCCGCCCGTCGGCCAGGCACACGTCCACGCCCAGCACGCTCTCGCTCGTCCGCCCGTACTTGATCGACCGCGCCCCGGCCGCGTTGTTGCCGATGCACCCGCCGATCGTCGCGTGGGTCGCCGTCGCCGGGTCGGGCGCAAAGAACAGCCCCGTCGGCTTCAGCACCTTGTTCAGCTCCGCGATCGTCGCCCCCGCCTCGGCCCGGCAGGTCCTTCTCTCGGGGTCGATCGCCGAGACGCCCCGGCAGTGCGCGGAAAGATCAACCACCACCGCCTCGTTGACGCACTGCCCGACCAGGCTCGTCCCCCCGCCCCGCGGCAGGATCGGCAACCCCAGTTC
>JALWOY010000069.1 GCA_027083355.1 Phycisphaerales bacterium
ACGATGAAGTACGCGTCGTCTCCCGGCCTCGGGTCGGTCTGCCGGTTGGGCATGAACACCAGCCCGCCCACCGGCGCCACGAGGGGCTGCCCGTCCTGCTCGGCGACGACCGTCCGGTTCGCCCGCACCGGCACGAACGCGTCGATCCCGGGGCGGATCCTGAAATCGCGCGACCGGATCACCTCGCGGTACCGGATCTCGTAGAAATGGTCCGCCCGCCCCCTGGCCGCCCGGCGGAGCAGCGCCCGCGGGTCCTCCGCGTGCCCGACCGCGTCGAGCGGGACGATCCCCGATTCCGCCAGCGCCAGCCAGATCGCCGCCTCGTGCACGTCGATCGAGAACGGGTCGTCGTGCCGGCCCGATTCGATCACCATCGAGATGCACCCGAGCCGGTTCGTGGCGTCGTCGATCAGCAGCCCGCGCAGTTCTTCTTCGATCCCCAGGATCTTCGGCAGCGGGAACGCCATCGCGAACCGCCGGGCGGCCAGGGAATCCTCGACGGCCACGAATGGCGGCGAATCCGAAGACACCGTGTGCAGATCGATCAGGTACACCCGCCCCCTCGCCCCGGCGACCTCACGACCGATCGCCGCCTCGAGTGCGCGGCGTTCGCGGTGTTCGACCCCTTCGGCCACCCCGTTGGGCGAGGACTCGTCGAACAGCCGATTCAGGTCCGCGTCGATGTACCGCGGGCACCCGCGTGAGATCGGGTCGCACGCCATCAGCGCCGTCAGGTTGCCCCGCAGAGCCACGACCCGCCCCCGCTCGGGCAGCCCCGCCGATTCGAGTTTCGACAGCACGCGCTCGGCCGCGATCAGGCCCGAGGGCTCGTTGCCGTGGATGCCCCCGACAATCACGAGCGTCGGCCCGGCATCGTCGCCGGTTCGACATCCCAGGATGCGGTTCGGTTTGATTCCCGGCGCGTCGGCCGCCACACTCACGGGCATGGATGCTCGCCCCTGCGCAGGGCGTCTTCCAGCAGCCGCCCGGCGATCCGACTGTAGTCACGCTCGGAGATCATGCCGACCAACCGGCCGTCGTCGACCACAGGAAGACACGAAACCTCGTGCTCGCGCATCAGCCGGATCGCCTCCAGCGTCGGGGTATCGGACGTCGTCGTGACCGGATCGGGCACCATGATGGACCGCACCGCGATCGGGTGTTCATACTCGTCGGCCCGGCGTTTGACCAGCGACCGGATGAGGCTGCGGTACGACACCAGCCCGACCAACCGCCTGTTCCCGTCCTCCACCGGCACATGCCGCAGGCGTTCCCAGTCCATGATCGACGCGACCAGATCGATGCACTCGTCTTCCTGCACCGTAAAAAGATCGGTCGTCATGCACTGCGCCACCGTGGCGAAGGCGCTGCTGATCGACTCATGCCCGCTCATAAGGTTCTCGATGGGCCACTCGTGCACGGGTTTGCCCGATCGCTGGTTCTCGATCATGCTCCGCGTCAGGCACGCCAGACGCTCGGCCCGCGTCCCCACGCCGTGCATCTTCGCCACCGACCCGAGCACCCAGTGCGCCCCGGTCTGCCGGGAGACCACGCGAGACTCGACGATCGACAGGTAGCGGTCGATATCCCCGGCTTCCACGCCCTGCCTTTCCAGCCCCCGGCGCGCCACCGGGATCAGGATGTCGGGGATGAGCTCACGCGCCGGCACCTCGACGTCGTCGAGCCAGGTGAAGTGGCACGAGAGCCCCTCCCGCGCCGCCTTCAAGAAATTCGCACGTGTCTCCTTGAAATCGATCCGCTCGGTGATGTCGGGCCACGCCCTCGGTCCTTCGCTCATCAGCCCGATCCAGAACGCCGCGTTGGCCACCTCGTCGAGCACCGTCGGGCCCGCCGGCAGCATCCGGTTCTCGATCCGCAGGTGCGGCTTGCCGTCCGTGATCCCGTAGCACGGCCTCATCCAGCGGTACACGCACGAGTTGAACGCCTGCAACGCCGCGAGCTTCGGCGCCCGACCGGCCTCGATATCCTCGAACGGGTCGCTCGCCGCGTCGTCCCCGGCCGCGACGATCTGCCGGAACCGGGCCACGTCCGCCCGGTAGATATCCAGCACCGAGTCGATCCACTTCTCGCCGAACCGCACGCGACCGAGGAAATCCCGCCGGCCCGCGCCCGACCCGCGTGAATCGACCACCTGCTGGAAGATCGCGATGCGCGTCTCGCGCCAGAGCCGCTTGCCGAACAGGATCGGCGAGTTGACCGCCGCCGCCAGCACAGGGGCCGCGAGCGCCATCGACATGTTGTAGACCTCGGCGAACTCGTCCGGCGTCACCTGATAGTGGACCTGAAAACTCGTGTTTACCGACTCGAGCATCACCGTCGGGTGAAGCACATGCAGCTCGTCGGCGCCCTCGATCCGCAGCTCGAAATCCGACCCGCGCATCTGCTTGAGCACCTCGTCCAGACGGGCGTACCGCGGCTTGGGCACCATGTTCCCACGCCGAAGATCCGAAAGCTCGATCGTCGGGCAGATCCCCGCCAGCAGCGGTGTCGCGCCCTCCTGCGCCGTCGCCTCGGCCACCTCATCCAGCAGTTCGCCGATCTGACCCTCGAGCGCGGAGAAACACGCACCACCGAGAACCAGCGGCGAGCAGTTCATCTCCATGTTGAACCGCGCGATCTCCGGCACGATCTGCGGGTTCGTGATCCGCTCGAGCACCTCCACGGAAACCGGAGCCGGCAGGTACGAATCGTTGACGAGGATGACCTCCTGCTCGGCCCCGATCCGCCTCGTGTCGGTCTCGAAAACATCGGAAACGAGCATCTCTTCCAGTGCGTCGAGGTCTCGCAGCACAAGACGCATCGACTGCCGCCCGGAAGGCCCGTCCGTTGGTTTCACGTCCTGCGCACCCATCAATCGCTCCGAAATGCCTGTCGACCCGATTGTCGCCTTTTCCGGCGTCGTTTGCAATCCCGTTTCCAGATCCCGACGCACGAGCGGGCCGGGGGTCAGGGCGGAGAGATATCGGAACATACCGGAATCGGGACCGGCATGCACACGCCTCGGCACAACATCACCGCACCCATCGAGAGCACGCGGGGGTCGAGCGTCGCCGAATTGTCGAGCGTGTGGGCGGGTGTTCAGTCGTCCGGGTGCGACAGGCCCGCCTCTTCGAGCAGGCCGTTGATCATCTTGTGTTCTTCCTGCTCGTCCATCATCGGGTGCAGCTCACGGTACCGCACGACGCCGTCCGCGTCGATGATCACGATATGCGGGATGCCCTTGACCCCGTAAGCCGTCCACACCGCGTGCTCGGTGAACGCGATCGGCCACGTGATCTGCTTGTCCTTGATGAACTGGGCCATCAGCGCAAACTCACGTTCGCGATCCTTTCCGGTCTTCGTCACCGTTCCGTCGGCGGCGTGGTGGCGACCCTGCGGGGTCGTGACACCCAGCACCGCTACGTCGTAGCCCTTGTAATGATCCACCAGCGACGCGATCTTCGGGAAACTCCGCACGCACGGGCCGCACCACGTCGCCCAGAAATCGACCACGACGACTTTGCCCTTGAGGTCGCTCAGTTTTTTCGGGCCGTCGGGGTCGCTGGTCCACATGAACTCGATCTCCGGGGCCGGGTGGCCGACAAGCTCACCGCGCGCGAACGCCCCGTCGATCATCGCCGCCTGATCTTTCAGAGCGGACGCGATGTCCCGGTCCGGCTCGTTCACCGCCACCGCACGCAACGCCGCGGCGATCCGCCCGCGGACGACCTCCCTCGCCGGGTCGCCTTCGGGCAGGCCCACGTCCACCGCGCGCCAATACCGCCCCAGCGACATCGCCCGTTCGGCGTCCAGCGTCTCCGGGTGAAGATGCGTCGAGAGCTCAACCAGTTTGTCCTTCATATCCCGCAGCATCGACGGCGCACTCACCCCGAGCGCCATGAACAGGGTCGTCACGCGCCCCTCCTCAACCGCCTTGTCGACCGCCGGATGGTTCAGCATCGCGCGGAGCTGGATCAGATCGGGCTGCGTCCGCTGGGCATACGCACGGATCGACGCCGCCGTCGTCATCGCGACCAGACCCGAGACCGTCTCGTGATCAGTCAGCGAATCCAGACGGGCGAGCGTCGCCTCGGTGCGGTCCTCCGCCATCATCAGCAGCGGCAGCAACGACACGATCTGGTCCGGCGAGAGCGTCGAGACATCGAACCCGGTCAACAACTCCCGGCATTTCGCCTGCACCCGCCGGATCATGTTCCCCTGGCCGGATGTCTCCAGCCACGCCCGGTACGCCTGTTTGCGGGCCTCGATCTCCTCGTCGATCCGGTCCGCGGGGATCGGCTCGGCCCCCTCGTCGGCCCGATGCGGCACAACCACACCGGGGGGCGCCGGGTCCGGCACCGTCCGCCCCGGCTGGGCCGCCGCGACACCGCTGAACATAATCATGATCCCTATGGCGAGTCGAATCATCGCGGAGTCCTCTCTGCCCGTTCACCGGGCCGTGCTGTTTCCTTCTACCGGTCTGCCCCGATCAGGTGTTCGACGAGGAACGCCGTCTGGATGTTTTTCGCCTCGTTGCTGAATCGCCCGAACCCCACGTGCTCGGCCGGCGCCCCGGTCTCGGGCCAGGTCCGCACCTCGATCAAATCTGGGGCGGCACCGCGATCCATGTAATGCGCCCGCAGTCGCTCCAGAAACTTCGCCTGCACCCGCCACGGCACCATCTCGTCCGCCTCGCTATGCAACGCGAGCAACGGCAGCGGTTCAAACCCGTCCAGATTCGCCGCGGGATCGACCCTCGACACCTCGGCCGGATCATGGGCCACGGGCCAGGGTTTCAGCCCCGAATCGGCATCCGGGAAATACAACCCCCCCAGATCACCGCACGTCGCCTCGACCGCCGCACATTTGAACCCGTGCGGCTCGCACAGCCTGCGCAGCGCGATCATGCCCCCCATCGACATCCCGCCGATCGCCGCCCGATCCCGGTCGAACACCCCGAACTCGTCCAGCCCGGCGAGGATCGGATCGATCTCCGCCACGGCCTCGTCGATCACGCCGATCGTCCCTTCGGGCCCCTGACGCGAGGGATCGGCCCGCTCGCCGTGCCCCGGGAGGTCGACCGCGCAGACCGCAAGCCCGGCTCGCAGCCAGCGCGTGTATCGGCCGGGGTCCAGCTCCTTGTTGGCGGTCCGGCCGTGGAGCCAGACGCAGAACGGCGCGGGTTCCGCCCAATCCGGGTGGGCCAGCAGCGCGGGCGCTCCGGTCTCGCCAAGACGCACAATTCTGGCATGATCCCGGACAGATTTGGGTAATTTTGTGGGCGTCGACGGCACGGGCAAGGGTAGCGACCCCCGCACGCCGAGGTTGAAGCAGACCCCGCTTCAGCAATCCGCCCCGCGAACCGCCCGCACGATCAGGCCCCCCCGGATACGCCTGCGCGTGCGCCTTCGCTCTTCACCGGGTGCGGCCGCCGCCAGCCATAGACCAGCAGAACCGCGATCCCGACAATCAACCAGAGATCCGCGACATTGGAAACATACGGCCAGACCTCGTTCGAACCATTGGGCCAGGTGATCCCGAACGGGAGCTGGACCCCCGGGAGTGGGTGGATGAAATCCCGGACACACGCAAAGCGGAGACGATCATACAGATTCCCAAGCCCGCCCGCGAGCAGTAGCCCGATGGCGATGTGGGCCATCCGGTCGCGGGCCGAGGTCCATTTCAGAAAAATCCAGCCCGCGAAGACGACGGCTACGGCGGTGAACCCGACGAACAACCACCGCTTGCCGGCACCGATGCCGAATACGGCTCCGGGATTGAGCACCAGCGTCAGATTCAGCACCTTCGGGATCACGACCACCGGCTCGTGGCGCGGCAGCAGCAGGCCGAGCCGATCCGTCGAGAGCACCTCGCTGCGGTGAACCCGCACCGGCACACCGGCGATCCAGCGGAACGCGGCCCACTTCGTGGCGAGATCCGTTGCAAGGCCGAAAACAAGCGATCCGATCAGCACGAGCCATGCGCGCGCCCCGGGCACTTCGCCGGGGCGATCGGAACCGCGACGTTCGGGGCACACCTCAGCGCCCCCCGCGGCGTTCGATCTCCCGGGCGGCCTCGATCGAGTATCGCGCCCAAGGCAACTCATTCAGACGGGCGATGTTGATCGGTTTGCCCGTCAACTCGCAGATCCCGAAGACCCCCTTGTTGATCCGTTCGAGGGCGTCGTCGATCTCCTGAATCATCTTGCGGTCAACCGCCGCCAGATCCAGCGACAGGGATTGTTCGAATGTGTCCGACCCCTGATCGGCCATGTGCTGAGGAAAATGGCTCAATTCGCCGGACTCGGATCGCAGTGCGTCGCTCTCGATGTTCTCCATGTCCCCGAGCAACTCCTGCCGTTTGTCGAGCAGGATCTTGCGGAATTTGTTCAATTCCCGCTTGCCGAACGGCGATTTCCTGGGCCTCCGGGAAACTTTCCCGCCCGTATCGGTGTCGGGCGCCGCCGACGGGCCCGAGGGGATGAGCGGCTTGCGAACAGGCGACCCGGGCCGGAGCAAACGATCGCCCGGCGCCGTGAACACACGACGAACCGGCTTCGGCTTGGGCTTGCGCATCGGTCGCTTCGAGACGATCGTGATGCCCTTGCGTCCTGAGGAACTTTTCGACGGGGCTTTCGCATCCGGCTTGGCCGCGGGTTCGGCGGCAGTCTTGGAAACGGGAGCTTTGCTGCTCGCTTTGCCGGTCGGCTTGCTGGATGACCCCACCGCTTTCGAGGATGCCTTTTTACTCGTGCCGGACTTCGACGGGGCTTTCTTCACCGCCGACTTCTTCGACGGCTTCTTCGACGTTTTCTTTGTGGATTTCGATGTACTCTTTGTCGCCGACCGCTTCGCTGTTTTTTTCGCGGTCTTCTTGGTCGCAGCTTTTTTCGCGGTCTTTTTTGTGGATTTTCGGGTCTGCTTCTTCGCCGCGGCCTTTTTGACCTTCTTTTTCGCGGCCTTCGTCACCGGCTTTTTCGAGGCTGTCTTCTTCTGAGCCTTCTTCTTTGTGGTCTTTTTGGCACCGGTCTTTTTGGTCGTCGGCGCCGATTTTTTCGAGGCTTTCCCGGTGCGACCGCGAGACGTGGTCGTCTTCCGCGAAACGGCAGCCTGTCGTTTCTGTCCTTGTTTTTTTCGGGTACTCTTGGCCAAGATAAACCCCATTGTAGGTGGGTCTTCTCACACCCGGAGAACGGCAGACCCGGACGGGGCGAAATCTAGACAATCCCCTCGATGAAGTCAAAGCCAGAGACCAATGCGGCGCACAATTACAGATATTACAATCCTGTAATTGATCCCACCCCATAAGCACTCGCTCGAAGCAGAGACTCGGTGTTCCCGGGCGTGAAAAGTGGCCACAGGTGGCCCTGGGCATTCAGGCCGTGGCGTCGGTTTGCTCCGTCACGCCCTCGCGTTGCTCCGTGAACTGGCCGAGCCGGCGGAACCGCTCGTAACGGGCGTTGAGCAGCGTGTCCGGATCTGTACCGACCAGGGTGTCGAGGGAGGACTCGATCCACCCCCCGAGACGGCGTGCGGTGTCTTCCGGGTCTCGGTGTGCACCGCCGAGCGATTCGGGGATGATCTCGTCGATGACGCCGAGCGAGAGATTATCCTTGGCGGTGAGCCTGAGAGCTTCGGCGGCCGCTCGTGTGGTCTCGTCGTTGGCTTTTTTCCAGAGAATGGCGGCGCAGCCTTCGGGGCTGATTACCGAGTACCAGGCGAATTCAAGCATCCCGACACGGTCGGCGACGGCGATGCCGAGCGCCCCGCCGGACCCGCCCTCGCCGATAATGACCGAAACAATGGGGACACGCAGCCGGCTCATCTCGCGGAGGTTGACCGCGATGGCCTCGGCCTGGCCGCGTTCCTCGGCGCCGATCCCCGGGTAAGCCCCGGGCGTGTCGACCAGCGTGACGACGGGGACGCCGTACTTCTCGGCGAGTTTCATTTTCGCCAAGGCCTTGCGGTACCCCTCGGGGTGGGCACACCCGAAGTGGCAGGCGAGTTTTTCCTGTGTGTCCTTGCCCTTCTGGTGCCCGACGATCATGACCTTGTGGCGTCCCAGCCGGGCGAACCCGGTGACGATGGCGGGATCATCGCCGAAGCGGCGGTCGCCGTGGAGCTCGGCGAAATCGCGGCACATGAGCCGGATGTAGTCGCGTGTTTGCGGTCGATCGGGGTGGCGGGCGACGCGGACGGTGTCCCAGCTATCGAGGTCTTTGTAGAGGGCCGCGAGACGTTCGTCTCTTTCTTTTTTCAGCACCTTGGCCGAGGCGGGGTCGGTCTCCTCGGCGGACCGGATCTGTTCATCCAGTGGTCCGATCTCGCGCTCGAATTCGAGTTGATAAAAGCTCATCGTGGCCCCATTTCCGGTCAGCCGGTGGCGTCCTCCCGGCGATCACAGACGATAGGCTCGGGGTATGAAAGACGAGCACCCCCCCATCGCGTTCATCGGCGGCGGCAACATGGCATCGGCGATCATCCGCGGGGCGTCGGGGATGCTCGACGAAACCCGTGTCTTCGTCGCAGAGCCTGATGAAAAGAAACGAGCCGCGTTCCGAAACGGTCTGGCGACCGCGGCGGGGGCCGTCGAGGCGGTGATCGATTCCGAGACGAATCCGGGGAATGGGCAGGTGGTGCTTGCGGTCAAGCCGCAGGTGTTTCCTGCGGTTGCGGCCGAGATCGGGCGATTCTTTCGGACGGCTCCCGGGCGAGTCGTGGTGTCGATTCTCGCGGGGACACGGAGCGGGTCGATCCGCTCGGCCCTCGGCCCGGGGGCGCGGGTGGTTCGCGTGATGCCCAACACACCGGCACGGATCGGTCTCGGGATGTCCGCGATCTGTCCCGGCGACGGGGCCCGCCCGGGCGACGAGCAGTTGGCGGAACGGCTGATGCGCACAATCGGGGACGTCGTCTCGATCGGTGAAGACCTGATGGACGCGTTCACGGCGTTATCGGGTTCGGGTCCTGCGTATGTGTTCTATCTGGCCGAGGCGATGGAGAAAGCGGGTGTTGCGATGGGCTTCGAACCCGACCTCGCCCGACGGATCACCGCGAGAGTGCTCGAAGGAGCATCGGGATTGCTCGTGCGAGAGGGGGGCTCGCCGAAGGAGCAACGCGAGGCGGTCACGAGCAAGGGCGGGACGACGGCGGCGGCCACGGCGGTGCTCGACGACGCGGATGTGCTGGACGCCTTTGTGCAGGCCATCACGGCGGCAAGGGACCGGGGTCGTGCGCTTTCGGGAGGGGTATGCCCCGGAGCCGGCTCGGAATCTGATGAATAGATCTGGATGGGTCACGCTCCGGCGGGGCTTTGCCTTGTCGAAAGCAGGTTGTGATCTGGATTCCTGAAGAAAAACCTTGGGCGCAAGGGCGGGTGTTGATCCGCTTGATTGTGAGAAGACCGCTGACGATCGCGGCATGTTGCTGTGGATGATGGATGAGAAAAGAAAGAGACGGGCTGGAAGCCCGTCCCACGAGGTGGAGGAGGGGGAGGAGAAAGGAGAAAGCCCCTCACCCCGGCCCTCTCCCCGCAAGGCGGGGAGAGGGGGGGAGGTGTCGGCACGCTTGGGTAGACTGGGAATCCGACGCAGGCTCAGCATCGGCGTCTGGTCGAGACGGGAACACGAGGCAGTGGAGTTTGGTCGAGAAAGCCCTCGCTTCCGCTCGGGCCTCTTTCGGGAGGGAATTGAAGGAGATGGAGAGACGGGCTGGAAGCCCGTCCCACGAGATGGGGTAGAAAGAAGAGAAAGCCCCTCACCCCGGCCCTCTCCCCGCAAGGCGGGGAGAGGGAGGACGGAATCGGTGTGCTTTGGGCAAGCAGAGAATCCGACGCTTCGCAGGCTCAGCGTCGGCGTCTGGTTGGTTCAGAAACCCGACCCAGCAAAGCTGGATCGGGGCACCGGGCGGATGAGAAATGGAGATGGGAGAGAGACGGGCAAGATGCCCGTCCCACGAGAATGAGGAGATGGAGAAGAGACAGGCTGGAAGCCCGCCCCACCGAGAGGAAGAGAGTGGAAAAAAAGACCCGGGTTTGCGCCCGGGTCTGGTCGATGCACGCAGAATTGTTTCGGGATCCGTATCAGGCTTTTTTGAGCGAATCGCGGATCTCCCGCAGCAGGAGCACCTCTTCGCTGGGCTTCGGGGGCGGGGCGGCTTCCTTCTCCTTCTCGAATGCCTCGGTGGCCTTGTTCATGCCCTTGATGACCAGGAACAGACAGAACGCGACGATGATGAAGCTGATGATGGCGTTGATGAGTTCGCCGTAATAGATCGCGACCTCGGAGACACCGTTGGCCTCGTTCGCCTGCTGCAGGATGATCTTCAGATCGGAGAAATCGACCTTGCCCATCAGCATGCCGATCGGGGGCATGATGACCTTGTCGACCAAGGTTTTTACGATCGTGCTGAATGCGGCCCCGATGATGATGCCGACGGCCATGTCGATGACGTTGCCACGCATGGCGAAGTCTCGGAATTCTTTGATCATCCCCATTCTTGATCTTCCTTTCTCATGTTGAACGGGCAAACCGACAGCCCATGGTTGGGCCTATGCCCTGCCGGTGCAACGTACCGGGTTCGCTTTGCTCATGCTGATTGTGCGGTTTTTTGGTACGCCTTCTGTTTGTGCCCACCAGTCTGCAGGACGGATGGGGTTTGCGGCCTTGACGTTTGAGCCGCTCCGAGCGGGGCGACATCTTTTTCGGACAGAGATCTCAAATATGGAAATCTGCACCCAGATAGCCGCTATCATTTTTTCGCCGGGTCACGGGGGCCCGGCGCAGGATTCAGACCGGGAGGCCGAATGAAAGTCGTCATTCCCAAAGAGAAGGACCCGGCGGAGACCCGCATCGCGGCGACGCCGGAGTCGGTGACCGCGATCAAGAATCTTGGGCTGGAGGTGGCCGTTGAAGCGGGTCTCGGCGAGCACCTCGGCTGGCCGGACGCCGCTTATGAGAAGGCCGGCGCATCGGTCGTCGGTGGTGATTCGATCTATGAGGGAGCGGGGCTGATCGCGCGTGTGCGTCCGCCCGAGCCGGACGAGATCGCTCGGTTCCCGCGTGGTTCGATGTACGCGGGGTTCCTCGACCCGTTCAACCGGGAGGATCTGGTGCGCGGGTTCGCCGAGGCTGGAGTCGCGGCGATGAGCATGGAGATGGTGCCCCGGACGACGCGGGCGCAGAAGCTCGACGCGCTTTCGAGCCAGCACAACATCGCGGGGTACTACATGGTGGTGCTCGCGGCGGAGCGTCTTGGCAAAGCCTTCCCGATGATGGCGACGCCTTCGGGCGTGATCCAGCCGGCGCGTGTGCTGGTGATCGGGGCGGGTGTCGCGGGTCTGCAGGCGATCGCGACGGCGAAGCGTCTCGGTGCGCGGATCGAGGCCTTTGATACGCGTCCTGCGGTGAAGGAGCAGGCCGAGTCGCTGGGGGCGAAGTTCATCGACATCGACCTGGGTGAATCCGGCGAGACGGAGGGGGGTTACGCCAAGGAGCTGACGCCCGAGCAGCAGGCGAAGCAGCGTGAGGGGATGGTCAAGGCGCTCGAGCGGGCGAACGTTGTGATCACGACGGCGGCGTTGTTCGGCCGCCCGGCCCCGAAGATCATCACGGACGAGATGCTCGAGCGGATGAAGCCGGGCACGCTGATCATTGATTACGCCGTTTCTTCGGGGGGCAACGTCGAGGGCTCGGTCGCTGACGAGGAGGTGACGCTTCACGGGGTCCGGGTGATCGGTCTTTCGAACTTCCCGGGCCGGGTGGCATTCGACGCGAGCCGGATGTACGCGAACAACATCGTCGGCCTGTTGCAGATCCTGCACGACAAGGAATCGAACACGCTGGTGCTGAACACCGACGACGACATCGTGGCGGGTTGCCTGATCACACGGGACGGCGAGATCGTCAACACGGTCATCCGGGAGCGGATGGGGCAGAACGCCTGATCGGTTGCTGCCGGTTCGGGTTCATTTTCACAGGAGAGCTCCACGATGGATTTCCTGACATACGCGTTTATCTTCCTGCTTTCGATGTTTCTGGGGATCGAGCTGATCCGGAAAGTGCCGGCGCAGCTGCACACGCCGCTGATGAGCGGCTCGAACGCGATCTCGGGCATCAGCCTGATCGGGGCGATGATGGCGGTGTCTCTTGCGGGGCACAGCAAGTTCGCGTTGTTCCTGGGCGGTCTCGCGGTGGCGTTCGCGATGATCAACGTTGTCGGCGGCTATGTGGTCACGGACCGGATGCTCGCCATGTTCAAGCACAAGGGCTGAGGAAAGGAGGCCGGACATGCAGACGATTGCCACGATCCTGTTCCTCGCCGCCGGCGTGTGTTTCATCATGGGGCTCAAGCTGCTGGGCAAGCAGGCGACCGCGAGGAAGGGCAACTTCATCTCCGCGGCGGGGATGACCATGGCCGCGCTCGGGACCCTGTTTTCGATCATCGCGGGGACCGAGGGCGAGTTCGAAGCGGGCACGCTGGTGTGGATCTTCGCGGGCATGGTCGTCGGAACCGCGATCGGTATCCCCGCGGCGAAACTGGTGAAGATGACGGCGATGCCGGAGATGGTCGCGTTGTTCAACGGCTTCGGCGGCATCGCGAGCCTGCTGGTGGGCTGGGCGGAGCTGCAGCGGCACTACGATGCCGCCGGTGCGGTTGCGGCTGCGGTGGAGCAGCTCAACGAGGCCGTGGGCGCGGCCGGGGCGCACGCGGACGCCGCGTTCGGTGTCGGTGTCAGCTCGGCGATCTCGATTTTCCTGGCGATCTTCATCGGGGGTGTGACCTTCACGGGCAGCGTCGTCGCGTGGGGCAAGCTTTCCGGGAAGATCCCGTCGCCGCCGATGTTGTATCCGGGGCAGCGTGTCATCAACGGGATCATGCTGCTCGGTCTGATCGCTTGCGGGGTGTGGATCGCGGTCGATCCGTCGGCGCAGGCCCCGCTGTACATCTCGATCATCCTTTCGTTCATCCTTGGGGTGGCGTTCGTCATCCCGATCGGCGGCGGCGACATGCCCGTGGTGATCTCGCTGCTGAACTCGTATTCGGGTCTTGCGGCGTGCGCCGCGGGTTTCGCGGTCAACAACGTGCTGCTGATCATCACCGGGGCGCTCGTCGGTGCGTCGGGCATCATCCTGACCCGGATCATGTGCCTGGCGATGAACCGGTCGTTGATGAACGTGCTGTTCTCGGGGTTCGGCGCGGTCGAATCCGGGGGCGGGGGCAAAGGCTCGGGCGAACAGAAAGAGGCGAAGATCCTCACGCCGGACAAGGCGTACTACATGCTCGAAGCGGCGCAGAAGGTCATCTTCGTGCCGGGGTACGGCATGGCGGTGGCGCAGGCGCAGCACGCGGTCAAGGAGCTCGCGACGCTGATGGAAGCCAACGGGACGGAGGTGCTCTTCGTCGTGCACCCGGTCGCGGGCCGGATGCCGGGGCATATGAACGTGCTGCTGGCCGAGGCGGACGTGCCTTATGAGATGCTCGTGGGCCCAGAGGACATCAACCCGACGATGGAATCCGTGGATGTCGCGATCGTGCTGGGCGCCAACGACGTGGTGAACCCGCTCGCGCTCGAGGAGGGGACGCCGATCTCGGGGATGCCGATCGTCGAGGTGCAGCGTGCCAAGACGGTGTTCACGATGAAGCGGACACTGGGCTCGGGCTACGCCGGGATCCCCAACCCATTGTTCTACCTGGACAACAACTACATGGTGCTGGGCGACGCCAAGGCGACGCTGCAGGCGCTGATCGACGAGTACAAGTCGGACTCGTGAGGTCGAGTCTCGACAGGATCACCCCGGCCCGGACTCACGTCCGGGCCTTTTTCGTGCCGCGAAAGTTGAGCATCGCGGGTGCCTCGGATCTGTTCAGGTGGAGGGCCGACGGGTGGGCCGGGTGAGCACGCCCCAGAAGAAGCGGGCGGTTGCGACCGCGAATCGCGCCATGACCACCGCGCCGCGGCGGGCGGCGTACAGCACCAGCACCGAACGGAGACGGCGGATCGCCGGATCGTCGCGGTCGACGGCCATCGCCTGGCGGATCCAGAACCGGGCGCGCGCGATCTGGCCCTGCCGGATGTGGGCGACGGCGAGGTTGTGCATCGCGGGGACCGAACGCGGGTCGAGCCGCAATGCTCTGCGTGCTGCGGTCAGCCCGTCGGCGATCGCACCGGACTCGAACCGGGCGACGGCGAGGTGATGCCAGCCAACGGGGTCGGACTCGGCCCGTTGCGTGTAGCGGTCGAAGACGCGTGCGGCTTCGGCGGGCCGGCCCGCGTCGAGGAGCAGGCAGCCGAGCTCATGCAGCGCTGTTTCGTCCTGCCCGGCGTCCTCCCGCTTGAACCGCCGCATCTCGGCCTCGATCAGCCTGCGTGCGCGGGCGAGGTCGTCTTCGGTGCCCCGGCGGATCAGGAGCGAGGCGAGGCGGCGCGCGGATCGGTCGTCACCCGGGTCGAGGCGGACGACCAGCCCGAACTCGACGATGGCATCGCTGATCGCGTCGGCGCGGACGAACAACTCGCCGAGGGCGGCGTGGGCGTCGGCGTTGTCTGGCTCGAGCTCGAGGGCGCGGTTGTATTTCTCCCTCGCTTCGAGCACGCGGTTCATCTCGAGCAGCAGATCGCCGAGGTCGAGCAGGGTGTCGATGTCGCCCGGGTCGCGCCGCAGTTCACGGAGATACAACTGCCGCGCCCGTTCGTGCCGGCCCGTCTGCACATAGGCCGAGGCGAGCCTCGCCTCGACGCGGGACAGGTCGGGGTTGAGCCGGGCGGCCTCACGCAGACACCAGACGGCCTTGTCGTGCAGCCCGCGTTCCATGAGCGACTCGGCCATCGCGGCGTAGAGATCGGCGTGCCCGGCGTCGGCCTGCTGGGCGAGATAGAACGTCTCCTCGGCGTCGTCGTGCCGGCCGAGAGCCGTCAACGCCTCGATCTTGTAGACCAGCGCGTCGACGAGTGTGTTGTCCTGCGCCCATGCCTCGTCGAGACGGCCGATCGCCCGCTCGTAGCGCCCGGCGCGAACAAGGCACGCGCCTTCGAGATAGACCGCCTGGGTGTTCTCGGGGTCGAGCTCGTGCGCCCTCTTGAACGCCCCGGCTGCTTCTTCGAACCGGGCGGCGGCGTCGAGCGTCAACCCGAGGTTGAAGTGCCATTCCGCCTGGTAGGGGTTGAACGACAGCGCCGAGCGGAGTTCGCTCTCGGCATCGTCCCAGCGGCCGAGCTCGAAGAACTCGTGTGCCCGCTCGACGCGTTGCTCGGCTTCCGACCAGTCGTTCACGCCTGTTCCCCGTGGGCCCGCCGGCCCATCGCTCCTTCAACCTGCCTAATCAGTCAACCCCCCCGGGGCCCTGTTTCTTTCGCGACCAAAGGCCCGCCGATTCTTTTCCTCCGCCGATCGCCGATGAGAGCCTGCCGAGCAGCGACCTGGCCCCGGCGATCTCCACCGCGGGCTCGCCCGATCGGCCCGGCATGGCGTCGAGTGCCTCGCGGGCGGAAGCGTACCCGAGGACAGGATCGAGCCCGCAGTCGATCCACTGCCGCCAGCGGGGCGGGACCATCCCGCCCACACGCGAGGCGAAAACGTCACGCTCGTCGGCGTCGATGCCCGTCAGCAGCGTCCACGCCAGCGAGACGATCGAACGGATCTCGTCCTGGATCGGCTCTTCGGCGGACTCGATCAACCCGGCCCGCCGGCGGAGGCCGTACAACTCGACGAGCAGCGAACCGCTGGGGTTGACGAGGATCTCGTCCTCGGCAACGGGGCCGTGCTCGACACCGGCGCGGTGCGACGCGGCCGCTGCTTCGAGCAGTTGCTCGATGGCCCGGTCGGTCTCGATGGCCGAGAGTCGGCCGCCGCGTCGGGCGCGCAGATCGGCGAGCGTGACGATCGATTCCTGATTGCCGGGATATGGCGAGGAGGCCCAGATCAGGCCGTCGCGCTCACGACCGGCCTGCTCGATGGCGAGCACGTGCGGGCGTTGCGCCCCGACGCAGAGACGGAGCGCCTGCCAGATCTTCTCGCGGTCTTCGCTCGGGGATTGGTCGAAGACGTAGACCAGTCGGTCGACACCCCGGCGGTGGTCGTGTCCGAGAAACCGCCTCGCGAGTGTGTGCCTGTCGAGTTCACGGACGATCCCCGCGCCGCCGATGGTTTGCCCCACGAGCGTCGATCCGCCCTCGCCATTCATCGTCGCATTCAGTCGCGTCATGCCCCGTCGGTCCCCTCGGCCCGGGCGCGTGCAGCGTCCGGAATCCGGTCGTTCACCCCGTCCGTGTCATCGGTGACATCGGCGAAGTGCACAATTTCAGCACAACAGTGTAGGGGTTTGGGAAAGGACGGGCGATGCCCGATCATTCCACGAACTCACAACCGCCTGAGCCGATCAACCGGCTGGTAATCCGGACCACGGCAGGGGCAACAACCCGCCGAGGAATCCGGAGATCGGCCGCGCGGAAAAAATTCAAACAAAAACCGCAACTCCGCGGCTCCGCCCCGGTAGATCCGATGCCGGTGATCCATTTTCCGATTATACTGTCACACCGGACGACAGCAGGAGGTGCAGCAATGAACAATCACTTCTCGCGTGCATTCACACTCATCGAGTTGACGATCGTTGTGGCCATCGCCCTCATGGTGGCCGCGGTGGTCATGCCGGCGACGGGCGTCATGCGGACCGAGGCCCGGCTGGCGGGGTCGCGGGACAACCTGCGGCAGATCGGCAAAGCCGCCGGGCAATATTCGGCGGCTTCCGATGATCTGATCGCGGGCTATTCGTGGCGGGTCGACCCGGGTGATTTCAGTTCGAACGGTTTCCCGGGGAAAGATTTCGATATCGGTGGCGAGATAGAGACCGCGCACGACACGCTGGAGGCCACCCAGTTCCAGAAGGCCGCGATCGCCCGGAAAGCCACCGGGCGTATTTCCACATACGGGGTGGAAAAATTGCCGGTTGATGACAATCGCGTGCCGCACCGGCGGTTCTCTCTGCTCCCTTTGATCGACTGGCTGGGCGGAACGCTGCCCGACCCGATCATGCTCAGCCCGCTGGATCTGTCGCACCAGGCCTTCCAGCAGAACCCGTACGACCTGCATTCCCTGCCCGGCGGAGACCCGCAATTCATCGAGGCCGATCAGAGTTGGGCGTTCAGCAAAATCGTCAAATATTGGCCCTACGCGTCGAGCTACCAGACCACGGTTTATGCGTTCTCGAGGAGCCGGCCGGATCAGAACGGCGATCTGCCGATCGTGCCCTATTCGGATGGAACACTATCCCAAATCGACGATACCAGTACCTTCAGGCAGCAGAGCCTGACCGACGTGGCGTACCCCTCGCACAAGGCGTTCCAGTTCGAGGAGTTCGACTATTCCCACGGTCTGGGCAATGAGGGGCTGTACTACGCCGACCCCGCCGCGAGCATCAATGTGCTTTTTTTCGACGGGTCGGCCCGGCAAATCGATACGTCCGACGCCAACCCGGGATGGGACCCGAGCGATCCCTGCGACATGAGCAAGTCGGCCCATTTGCTCTACAGATCCATCGACACCCGGTACTTCCGCGTTTACAGCGACTTCGGCGTCCCGAACGGCGAGACATTCATGGCCGGGTATTACAAGTGGACCCGCGGCGGCCTCTTCGGCATCGACGTCGGCGGGGGGGAAGTCAACACGAGCGGGTGGTGTCAGTGATGCGCACAAGCAGACAGAACAGGAGCATTCCGATGACCATCAACACAAACATTCTCGGCGTCGTCTGCCTCGCCGTGCTCGCGCCCGTCGCGTTCGCCGATATCGAGCCGTGCGCTCCCGATTATTTCGCGACGATCGCGCCGGCCTCGTTCACGCGTGATGTCGAGATCGCCGGTGATTATCTCTACATCCTCGACGACACCGTCCTCGAACAGGCCCAGACGGGGCTGCGGATTCTCGACATCTCGAACCCGGCGGCGCCGGTGTTCGTCGGGGCGTTCACCACGCCCGGGCAGGCGTCGGATATCGCGATCGCGGGCGAGCGGGCGTACATCGCCGACGGCGGTATGGGGGGGCTGCTCGTGCTCGATATCTCCGACCCGGCCACGCCCGTGATGCTCGGCTCGCTGGACACGCCCGGGGCGTGCCTGGCGGTGGACGTGGTCGGCACGACGGCCGTGGTCGCCGACGGGCATCTCGGCGTGCAGTTCATCGACGCGGCCAGCCCGGGGAGCATGTCCATCGCCTCCACGCTCGACACCGACGGGCTGGCGACCGACGTGCTCGTCGACGGCGACACCCTGTACGTCGCCGACCGGCACAACGGGCTGCTCGCCGTGGACATCACCGACCCGCTCAACCCCGCGATCACGGGGCAGGTGGGCACGCAGGGCGCCGCGTTCGGCCTGGCCCGCTCGCCCGTGGACGACTTCCTGTATGTCGCCGAGGCCGAGGGCGGGGTGATGCTGGCGGATGTCTCGATCCCCGGCTCGCCGGCGTTGATCACGGAATACAACACGCCGGGCACGGCCCGCGCGGTCGCGGCCTTCGGCACCGATGTCTATGTCGCCGACATGTACGGCGGGTTGCAGGTCCTCGACGCAAGCGATCCGATGTTCGTCGGGATCACCGACACGTTCGCGACGGACGGCGCGGCGGCCTCGGTGGCGCTGATCGAGGGCACCGCGGGCGAGATCGCCTTCGTCGCCGACAACCAGGCCGGCGTGCAGATTCTGAATCTTCAGCATTGCGATGACTGCCCGGCGGACTTCGCCTTCCCCTTCGGCATACTGGATCTTTTCGACGTCGACGCATTCATTCAGAGTTTCTACCACATCGACAACGACGACCGGGCGGCGATGCTGGCCGAGCCGACCGATGTCGCGGATCTGGCGGATATCGTGGTGTTCCTGACGAGTTTCAACGCGGGGTGCCCGTGAGCGGGAACCGGGCTCGGGTGGCAGCTGCTACGCCTTGCGGCTCATCTCCCGCTGGATTTCGCGTTTCATGTCGCGTTCCTTGATTGATCGCCTTTTGTCGTGCTGGGCCTTGCCGGTGCAGACGCCGAGGAGGATCTTGGCCCATGAGCCTTCGAAGTAGAGTTTCAGGGGGATGAGCGTCACGCCCTTCTGGTCGACCTGCCGCGCGAGGCGGCGGATCTCGCGTTTGTGCGCCAGCAGCCGGCGGCGTCGGCCCATCGCGTGCTGGGTCTGGCCCGCGGGCGGGTATTCCCCGATGGTGACGTTGTGCAGCGTGAGCTGCCCGTTCTCGACCGTGATATAGCCCTCTTTGAGCGAGACGTTCCCCTCGCGGACGGACTTGACCTCGGTGCCGACGAGCTGGATACCGACTTCCAGCGTGTCGTTGATGAAGTAGTCGTGCCGCGCCCGACGGTTCTCGATCGTCGGGGTCGCGGTCTTCTTCTTGTTTTTGGCGGACTTTGCCATGCGCACAGGACGATAGGACGGGGACACCGGAACAGCCGACCGCGGATGCAACTCTCGGCTTCGTTATTGCCCCTCGGCCTTCACCCTGTTTCGCAGCACGCCGATCCCGTCGATCTCCACCTCCACAACATCGCCCGGCTGCAGGAAAACCGGGGGTGTCCTTCCCGCGCCCACGCCCGCGGGCGTGCCCGTCAGGATCACCGTCCCCGGCACCAGCGTCGTGCCCCGGCTCAGTTCCGCGATCAACGTGCGCACGGGGAAGATCATGTCGGCCGTGGACGCGTCCTGCATCGTCTCGCCGTTGACCCGGCAGCGGATGCCCAGCGATTGCGGGTCGCCGATCTCGCCCGCGGGCACGAGCCGCGGGCCGAGCGGGCAGAACGTATCGAACCCCTTGCCGCGGTTGAACTGCCCCCCGCTGCCGTGCTTCTGCCACCACCGGGCGGAGACGTCGTTGGCGCAGCAGTAGCCCAGCACGGCGTCCAACGCCCCGGCCTCGTCGGTTTCTTTGACCGCCTCGCCGAGCACCACCGCCAGCTCGGCCTCGAAATCGACCTGCCCCCGGCTCCGGCCCTCGCCGCCTCCGCCGGTCGCCTCGTCCGTGCAGCACGCGGGGATGATGATGTCGTCGCCGTCGGTGCAGGCGCTGGCGGGGTTCTTGCAGAACGTCATGGGCCGGTCCGGGACATCCGCCCCGCGCTCGGCGGCGTGGGCGGCGTAGTTGCGGCCGATGCCGATGATGTGGCGGATCGGCAGAGCCGTCCCGGTCGGCAACTCGACCGCGACGCCGTGGCGGATGTTGATGATCTTCATGTGCGATTATTGGACGTGGCGGTGATCGGAGCCGGTGGCGCGATGAAATATCCCGGCAAGGGGGTTGACCCCGGCTTGTTCCGGCAGAGGATGGAGCGAGTGGCGGAGACCGGACGCCGAGCCGCCGGTCCGGCGCGCCGCCGAGTGGAGAGGGACCCGATGAATCTCACGATACACGCAGCCGTTCTGGTTTCGACGGGGGTCGTGATCACGTCCGTGCCGGCTCACGCCGACGAAATCACGATCGCGCCTTCCCGGGACGTCACCTTCAACGAGGACACGTTCGGCGACAGCGGGAACGGCTCGGGCGAATATCTCTTTGCAGGCAGAAACGCCGTCGGCAGCCGCAAGCGGTCGATTCTCTTTTTCGACATCGCCTCGGCGTTGCCTGCGGGCGCGACCGTCGAGAGCGTCACGCTGACGTTGCACTGCAGCCGGACGTCGAGCGGGCTGCGGAGTGTCGGGCTGTACGCCGCGTTGGCGGACTGGGGCGAGGGCGCGTCGAACCCGCCCAACAACGAAGGCTCGGGCGGTCCGGCGGCCGAGAACGACGCGACTTGGATCTACCGCTTCTTCGTCCCCGGCGGGCAAGGCCCGACATGGAACACCCCCGGCGGGGATTTCCTCCCCGCCGCCAGCGCGGTCACGAGCGTCGGGAGCGAGGGGCAGTTCTATTCATGGTCGTCCGCCCAGATGGCCGCGGACGTGCAGGGGTGGCTCGACGACGCGTCGAGCAATTTCGGCTGGTTCGTCGTGGGGACAGAAACCCAGACGCGGACGTCGAAGCGGTTCGACAGCCGGACCAACCCGGATCAATCATTCCGGCCTTCGCTGACGATCGTGTATTCCGCAACGGGCCCTTGCCCGGCTGATGTCGCCGAGCCGTTCGGGGTGCTCGATCTGGCCGATGTGCAGGCGTTCATCGCGGCGTTTGTCTCGGGCGATCCGCTCGCTGATATCGCCGACCCGTTCGGGGTGCTCGATCTGGCCGATGTGCAGGCGTTCATCGCGGCGTTTGTCTCGGGCGATCCGCTCGCTGATATCGCCGACCCGGCCGGGGTGCTCGACCTTGCCGATGTGCAGGCGTTCATCGCCTCGTTCACCGCGGGTTGCCCGTAAAAAGATCGGTTCCGGGGAACCTCGCCGGATCAGCCGGTCGCGTCCTGCTCGGTCTCGGACTCCGAATCGGCCCCGTTTTTCCGGAGTTGAACGTACCCGAGTCGGCTCGCCATGCTCTTGTAATCCAGCGGCGAATCGCCGTTCTGGGCCTCGTTGATGAGCCGGCGTGTCTCCTGAGACACAAGCCCGGCCTCGAATCGGCGGTAGTCCTCGATCGTCGGCGGGACCACCGCACGCACCCGTGCCAGCGCCACCACCCGTGTCGCGGGCAACGCCACGGCGACTGTCGCTTTCTCCGGGGGCAGGCTGTCCGGCTCGGCACGCGGATCGACATCCTCGGCCACGGCGAAGACCGCGTCCCTGAATGCCTTGTCGTCGGCGCGCGGATCCTGGAACGAGGTGAACGTCGCCGGTGTCAGGCCGTCCTTGAGCACGAAGATATTTTCACGGACGCGGACCGGGCTGTCGCTGTCGTCCTTTCGGAAAAGGTCCGTGACCGCGATCAGCCCGCCCTCGATCGCGATTCGGCGGTATTCGTCGATCTGCCCCGACAGTTGCTGGAAGGCCTTGAGCGATTTGACGTCGCGGACGAGTTGATCGCGGATATCGTCGACGCCGTCCGGGGGTGATTCGCCCCGGGCGTCGAGTACGGTGATGTAGTACCTGGCGCCGTCGCCGTCTGTCGCCACGGGGTCCGTGATCGGCAGCCCGATCTGCACGGGGATTGTGGAATCGGTGCCCACCCCGCGGACCAACACGGGCAGACGCGCCGTCGAGATTCTTTTGTTCCCCGCGCGGAAGCTCGCCCCGCCGATGCCGGGCAGCTGGCGGATCTCCGCGGGCGTGAGCCAGTGGTCGGTCCTCCGGATGATCGTCGGCATCGGGATCGTGATCCCGTGGCGATCCCTGACCGCGTTGATGAGGTCCTCGGCGATGCGCTCGTACGACGGCGGGGTCCAATCGTCGGGGACTTTGCGGTAGATACCCTCTTTCTCCAGCCCGCGCTGGGCGGCGAGGATCTCGCCCCGGATCAGCTCGTCCGCCTCGGACATGATCTGCGTGACGGTCTCTTGTTTGATCTGGTTTTCGAGTTCGGCGCGGGCCTCGTCGAACGGGGTGCCGTCGCCCTTTTCCTGCCAGCGGCGTCGGACGAGCACAGGGTCTGGCGTGACCGACTCGGCGATCTTCCTCGGGTCGAGCACGAGCCACTCGAGCTTGATCCGTGCCGGCAGGAGATACCCGAAGCCGTACTCGTTGGCCTCGGTGTCGCCGGGGCGGGTGTTCTTGTACCGCTCGAGCTGGGCGGCGAGTTCTTCATCGGAAGGCTCGGGGATGTCGGCCAGGAGCAACTCGGGCCCGAGGACCAGCTGATCGGTCAGGACGCGTGTCGCCATGTCTTCCATCGCGCGAATGGCGCGTTGCTCGCTCAGCCTCGGGGCCGAGTCGTACAGCCTCCGCAGCCGCATGACGCCCCGGGCCTCGGACATGATCTGGTCGAACGTATCGCTGTTGAGGAAGCGGTTTCCGCGCATCATCGAGAGGCGTCTCTGCTGCAGACCCTTCGTGGTGGCGTCGATCATCTGGTTGACTTCGTCGGCGGTGAACCGCTGCCCCTGCCGGCGGGCGAGCTCGACCTGCGAGATCACGAGCCCGTAGGCCAGCTCGGGGATCCAGTCCTCGCCGTCCTGCTGAACCCCCATCACGCCGAGCCTTTTCGCCTCGTGCTTGAGCAGGAGCCAGTGGGCGGTTTTGTTGTCCGGGTCGATGTGCAGCAGCGTCAGCAGCTCGGGCAGGAACCGTTCGAGCACGTCCAGCTCGACATTCGCCCGCACCTGCTCGCCGAGGGTGATCTTCTGATCCCCGATCATCGCGACGGCTCGCTTGTTCGGGTCGGGCGTCAGGCTCTTGAGCACCGGCTGGAGCAGGAACACGACCATCAGCAGCGACCCGCCGACGGCCAGGAGGATCAACTGGTATTTCCGCAGAAACTTGAGCATGTGGCAAACCCTGTCTGAGTGTCCCGGGGCGAGCACAC
Organism: Phycisphaerales bacterium; assembly: GCA_027083355.1. Lineage (GTDB taxonomy): Bacteria > Planctomycetota > Phycisphaerae > Phycisphaerales > UBA1924 > UBA1926. The sequence goes on from JALWOY010000069.1 coordinate 23,375, forward strand.
AGTGTAGATCGCCCGACCGCCCCCCACCACGGCTCGCCGGAGCAAAGAGCCCGGAACATCAGCGACGGGCCGGGGATGCGGGTGCTGCTGTAGACCGCCCGGCCCTCGGCCCCGCGCTCACGCTTGGGGCTCTTTTGATCTCGCGGAATGGCGGGGTGCCGTGGGAACGCGCCGTTTTTCCACGATCAGCGGTGAGAACCGTGCAACACTCAGGGGTTCGCGTGAGAACCAACCCGGCGGCACAAAAGAGCCCGGAACATCAGCGACGGGCCGGGGATGCGGGTGCTGTTGTAGACCGCCCCCCGGCCCTCGGCCCCGCGCTCACGCTTGGGGCTCTTCTTTGGAATGACGCGCGGCTGGCTCTGCGACTGATGCCGAGAGACCGGATCTCAATCGATTGTTTCGACGAGGTGGGTCCAGTCATGATCCACCGAGGTGTCGGTCGGCATCGCCGCTCGAATGCCGACGTTGGACATCCCGGCAGGAACTTCGTCCGGGCGCCACCCGAAGATCTGGTCGTGCACGCTGATGCCGTTTTTCGCCCGGATGAACGCGCCGTGCCCGTCGGAATAGATGAAGTTCGCGCCGGCCGTGCCGTGGTTGTCGACCTCGGCGTACCGGCTCTCGGGGTCGTAGCCGACGCGCTTGCGGATGTCGTCGGACTGGTCTTCCCACCACGCCTGGATCACGTCCTTGCTGTCGGTTTCGTCGCCCCAGATCGGGATGGGGACGGGGTACTTCCCTTCACCATACTGCAACCCGGCGACATAGAGATAGCTGACGTTGTAGTGGATGACGTCCAGTTCAGAGCCCGGGGCCTCCGGGGTCTTCATCGTGTTGTTCGCCAACGCCCAGTCGTAGTCGTTCTGATTGCCGTAGTTCGCACCGTAGTACATATCGCTCTTGTCCGAAGGACAGGTCAATACGCCGTAGCCGTCGGTGTACGAATCGAGAAGGGGAACATCGTTGCCGTCGTGATAGGCTCCGAACGGGGGCACGCCGGGGTTCGCGGCCGCACCGAGACCGATGAATCCACGGTCGCCTTCCGGAACCTGGTCGTAACCCCTGAACTCGGCGTCGCCGACCTGGAAGAGGCTGAACAGCCCCGCGACCCCGCCGTAGATTTCTTGGTCGCGCAGCACGCGCGACAAAGGATCACCGTCCACCGTTCCGGCTATGAAATCGTGCTCGGCACCCCCTCCCCTCTGCATCGGCATGAGCGGGAACCAGTCCTTGTTGTCGAGGGCGTACGAGCTCATCATCGTGCCTACTTGCCGCTCATTTGCGAGGCACGCGGTCCGTTGAGCAGACTCCCGCGCCTTGCCCAGCGCCGGGAGCAGGATCCCGATCAGCAACGCGATGATCGCGATCACCACGAGGAGTTCGATCAAGGTGAATCCCGTCTTCGTGAGTCGTTGCATGTGACACTCCCGGAGCGTGTTTGCCGCGGCCCGCCACGAGTGCCGCGGATTGATTCTGGATGTCGGGGGGGCCGTTTCGCCCTCGACGCCTTCTCGGACAATAGCATGTTCATCTCATCGTGACAATTCTTGATTGCATATTGCCCGTGTTTCTCCGATCTGTGTTATAACAGTTTCGGGCAGGTGCTCGGGATATCGGGCTTGAATCTGTTGTATAACAGACCGCCTTGATGGCCCATTCTGGCCGCCGATGTCGATCGAGTGTGCTGCCGGGCACGATAAACCAGATATTTGCCGTACTCTCTATGAAGATTCGGCACGCGGAGGCTGTTCAGGCACGCCGAACATGCCGTACACTTACCGATCTTGCGTACAAATAGCCGGGAAACACCCCACTTTCAGGCGTGGCCCCCTTGCGCTGTTCAAACAAATGCCTGTTCCGAACAAGGCTCCAATACCGTCCGGAATTCGGCATTCTTCCAGTTTTGAGTCGCCACAGAACGCCCGAGCCGCTAGACTCTCCGTTGCGGGCCACCCTGGTTGGGGGGGCATCAAAACGCATATTCGTTTTGAGAAAGGTGAGCCGTTCACCATTTTCTGCACAATATCATCTGCATAGGGAGATCACTGCGATGACACGAACCCACACTCTCTGCGCGGCACTTCTTGCCGCCTCCGCCGGCCTCGCGATCGCGCAGCCCGTGATCGACGGCGTGTACGACGACGCGACCGAGAACCAGTTCTACGGGCCGATCCGGTGGGTCAACACCGTCCCGACGGGGTTCGGCGACAACGTCGCGGGCATGTTCAACGGGGGCAACTTCGGGGACCCCGAGAACGTGACCACCGGTGTCGAGTTCAGTATCCCCAAGTCCGCGTTGGGCAACGCGACCTCGTTCCGGCTCGCCGGCTGGGTGACCTCGGGCGACCGCTCGTTCATGTCCAACCAGATCATCGGGTCGCTGCCGATCGACACGACGAACATCGGCGGGGCCCCTGATTTTTCTGACGAGGTGCGTTTCCCCGGGCATCAGTTCATCGACGTGAGCAGCATCCCCACCGCCACGATCGTCGTCGACGGCTCGGCCGACGCGGGCTACGGCGCCGCGATCTTCACGCAGATGAACTACACCGGGTTCGGGGACAGCCAGGACGGCACCGACATCGGCGGCGGCGGTTCCGAGATCGACCAGGTCTTCATCGCCCAGGACGCCAACAACTATTACTTCATGATCGCGGGCAACCTCGAGGCCAACGGCAACGGGCTGGACCTGCACATCGACGTGGACGGCGACGCGAGCGGCGCGGCCGCCACGGGGACCGGCTCGGGCAGCGGCGCGTTCATCGTCGACAACCCCGGCGTGACGTTCGACAGCGGCGCCGGCTCCGCCGACACCTTCCGCCCCGACTACATCATCTCGATCGATTCGTTCGATGACGATGCCGACGGTGCGACGCCGAACGTGCCCCGCGCGTGGTACGGCGTGTACAACGGCGACAACGCGCAGGTCGATCTGCTCGGGAACCTCGCCGGGTACGGCGCGGCCAACGGCGGCGCCCTGACCGGGGGCGACCCGGGTGTGCCCGCGGTGTCGCTCGCGGTCGACAACTCGAACGTGGCCGGCGTGATCGGGAGCCCGTCGCAGGCCACCCCCGTCTCGCCGGACGCCGACTGGGCCTACGGCTCGGAACTCGACAACCTCCGCGCCAAGATCGTGCAGGACGGGAACAACAACAACCTGTACATCTTCATCGGCGGCAACTTCGAGGTGAACTTCAACAAGCTGAGCCTCTTCATTGATTGCCAGCCCGGCGGTCAGAACAGCCTCGGCTTCGACACCAACGGCGATCCCGTTACCAACGTCGATATCTCCTTCGGTGCCCTCCAGAACCAGGCCGGGGTGACGTTCGAGCCCGACTTCCTCGCGGATTACTGGCTCGACATCAACACGGGTCAGGACGGCGGCTCGGGCAACCTCATCAACTTCACGGACGCGGCCGTTCTCCGCAGCAACGGCGCGCTCGTGGACCCGATCTCGGAGCTCCTGCTGGACTACGGCGCGTTCTTCGGCGGTGACGTGACCGACGGCCAGGGCAACCCCGTGGGTTCCCCGGTCGAGCTGATGGACTTCTCCGGCCCGCGCGTCGACCTGCCCGGCAGCGCCAGCCTGTTCACCAACTATGCCCCGCGCATGACCCAGATCGACTTCAGCAACCCGATCCCGGGCCTGATCAAGACCGCGATCGACAACTCCAATGTCGCCGGCGTGACGGACTCGACCGCGACCGATGCGGCCGCCCGCGCCGTCTCCACCGGCATCGAGATCTGCATCGACCTCGACGAGCTCGGCTGGGACGGTTCGCAGGACATCCTCCTCGCGGGGTGGATCGCCAGCGGCGGGTTCACGTTCGCCTCGAACCAGGTCCTCGGTGATTCCGCCGGGCCCGACAACCTCGGCAACGTCCCCGACATCGACTTCTCGGCGATCCCCGGCGTGCAGTACGTCAACCTGAGCGCCGCCGTGCAGGAAGGCTGCAACGCGGCCGACCTCGCCTCGCCGTTCGGGGTCCTCGATCTGGCCGATATCTCGGCCTTCATCGCCGGCTTCACCTCGGCCGATCCGGTCGCGGACCTGAACAACGACGGCGTGTTCGATCTCTCGGACATCTCCGCGTTCGTCGCCGCGTTCACGGCCGGCTGCCCGTAATCGGGCCGGCTCGATCCTGTTCACTCCAGCCCCGCCCCGGCGGGGCTTTTTTACGCGATTACTCCGTCGGCACGGAGGCCGTCACGCCGCGGTCGAAATCGGCGAAGCCGGGCTCGGCGTCACCCGTGGCGATGCGGTGTGACATGTTGAAGAACTCTTCGGCGCGGGTCATGTCGTTCCTCGCTTCGGAGATCACGCCGATGTTCCAGTAGGCTTCCGAGGGTTCGAGGACGGCCGAGTACGCCTCGTACGATTCGCGGTACAGCCCCTGCATCCCGAGGCTCAGGGCGAGGTTCCCGCGGTAACGGGCCTCGCCCGGGTCGGCCTCGACCGCGGCGCGGAACATCTCGCTCGCCTCGGCGAACCGCTTCGCCCGCAGATAGAGCACGCCGACGTTGTTCGCGATCACCGGATCATTCGGGGCGATCTTGTGTGCCTTTTCCATGGTGTCGGTCGCGGCGTTGTATCTCTTGGCGCGGATCTGGAGGTCGGCCAACTCGATGTAGCCGGGCAGATAGCCGGGGTTCTGCTCGATGGTCTTGAGCAGGACATACTCGGCCTGATCGGCGCGCCCGTTCTCGCTGAGGAGACGGGCCATCATCTGGAGGGTCCGGGGGGTCGGGGGCCTGTCGGCCCCGGCGGCAAAGTTGTCGTGTTGAGCGGCTCCGGTTTGGCAGCCGACAAGACCGGCCTGCATGATCGAGGCCACGAAGGCAAGCCCGGCGACGCGGATCAGCTTTGTGCGGTTCAGCATGGTGTGCTCCTGTGATGAGTGCGGTTGGTGTTTACTTCTGCGAATTCGAACTGTGGAAGTTGTACGGATCGGGGTCGCTCGGTCGGCTGAAATCCTCCCCGGCGCGGGTGGACCGCACCGTCTCGCCGTCCCACACGCCGTCGTCGATCGTTACCAGCGAGGGTTCGACACCGCCGCCCGCGAGCGCGACGCGGACCGCTTCGACCCGTTGTTCGTACAGCTCCTGCGGGGTCCGGCCGTGGGGCATGATGAGCACGCCGCCCTCGTTTTCGGCGAAGTACCCCGCGAGCACGGCCAGATCGCGTCGGCCCCGTTCGGTGAGTTTCGCGGTGCCGTCGACGAAGTGGTGCGGATAGATCGTGTGCTGCGTGACGATGCCGTTGGTCACCTGGTCGTCGAAATAGGTGCGCATCAACCACGCGTTGGTCGCGGCGCGGTCGTTGTTCGTCCATTCGCCCGTCTGCTGTCGGGGCGACTGGCACCCCGCGAGCACGACGGCGGATGTCAGGAGCAGGAGCGTTCGTTTCATCGCGGGGCCTCCTCGTCAGTTCGAGAGCAGTTCGACCATCTTCAACGCCGCCGGGCCGGCCGACACGATCAGCACGACGGGGAAGATAAAAATCACCATGGGCAGCAGCAGCTTGATCGCCATCTTCTCGGCGGATTCCTCGGCGCGCTGGCTACGCATCTCGCGCATCGTCTCGGCGAATGTCCGCAGCGCGTCGGCGACCGAGGTGCCGAACCGGTCGGCCTGGCTGATGATCGACGACAGGCTGGCGAGGTCCTCGGCGCCGGAGCGTTCGGCCATGTTTTTGAGCGCCTCGGGGCGCCGCGCCCCGAGCAGCATCTCCAGATTCACAAGCGCCATCTCGTCGGCGAGGGCCGGGCTGGCTTCGCGCATCTCCTCGGTGGTCGCGTTCCACGCCTGATCAACCCCCATGCCCGCCGAGACGCAGACTTCGAGCAGGTCGATCGCGTTGGGCAGCGCGTCGCGGATCTCGCCCGTGCGTTTTTTCACCTTCTGAGACAGCACGAAGTTCGGGATCATCGTTCCGCCCGCGGCGCCGGCGACGACGATCAGCACGCCCATCGCCGTGCTGACCTCGAACTGCGTCACGGCGATGATCGACGCGGCCACGCCCACGATCAACGCGGTGATCTTGATCCCGAAGAACAGCTCGGCGACGCCACGCTGGTTGTACCCGGCCCGGGAGAGTGTCTGCCGGAGTTTCGGCGAAGGCCCTCCGAGCACGGACAGCCCCCCGATGCGCCCGAGCAGCTCGGCGAGCGGGTTCGGCTGCTCCTGTGGCGTCGAGAGCACCGCGCCGTCCGTGCGGATCTGCTTGAGCCTCGCGTCGAGCGTGCGGCGGCCGCGCCGGTTCGTCGCGATGATCATCGCGCCGGAGAGGGCGACGATCGCGAACACGGCCATGGGGATGAGCATCTCGGGTGGCAGCATGATGATCCGTCCGTCCCTCCGTCAGTACTTGATGACCGCCATTTTGCCCATGGCCCACGAGCCGACGAACATGCTCGCGGCGCAGATCGCCAGCATGGTCTGGCCCATGTCGGTCTGGTACATGGGCTTGACGTATTCCGGGTTGATCACGTTGAGCAGCACGAACACGACCACGGGCAGCCCGAGGAGCATCTGCTTGCTCATCTGCGTCTGGGCGATCAGCACGCGGACGCGGCGGCCGAGCCGGAGGCGTTCGCGGATCACCTCGGCCAGCCGATTCGTGGTCTCGGAGAGGTTGCCGCCGGCCTTGATCTGCACGGCGACCGAGGCGGCGAAGAGCTTGAGGTCCTGGCTCGTGTGCTTCTCGGCGACGTTGCGCAGGGCTTCTTCGAGGCTGACGCCCATCTCCTGCTGCTGCACGATGTCGGTCAGCACGCTCTTGACCGGCTCCTTCGATTCCTCGGCCGCGAGCGAGAGGCCCGCGATGACGGTGTGCCCGGCGCGGAGGGAGCGTGCGCACAGGTCGAGCGCCTCGACGAACTGGTCGTCGAATTTCGCCTCCTGCTTGTTGGCCTTCATCTTCACGCCGGTCCACATCAGATAGACCACGCCCGCGCCCGCCAGCAGCGAGCCCGGCGTGTGCCGCGTGAAGACCCACACGATGACGAAGGTGCCGATCGCGGCGGCGGCGGCGATCATCAGCAGCGTCGGCACGGGTGTCTCGATCCCGGCGGCCTTGCACTTGGCCGCGATCGCCGCCAGCGGGGTCGACGCCCGCTTGCCCAACCCGGGCAGGACCGCCTCGAACTCGTGGCCGTCGTGGAAGAGCCGGACGACGCGTCCGCCCTCCTCGGCCTCGACCCCCGTCGCGTGCAGCCCGACCCGGCGTTTGACCAGCTCGGCGCGTTTGGACCGGCTCTGGAGCCAGAGCAGCCCGCCGATCGCCGTCACGCACATCACGAGCATGAACACGGCGCCGATGGCCAGCAGATCGACCGGGGTCAGCCCGCCCATCACGCGGCCCCCTTCTTCGGCTTGACCATGCGGATCTGCGCCGTGGCGCTGGTCCTGGGCTTGCCGGCTTCGAGCTTGCCCTTGTGGAACAGCTCGTCGGGCAGCTCGTGGCCCTCGGCGCGCAGATGCTCGAGCACCTTCGGCCGCACGCCGCACGATTCGTGGTAGCCCTCGGCGTTGCCGTCGCTGTCGATGCCGGTCTGGACGAACCGGAAGATGTCCTGGAGCAGCACGACGTCGGACTCCATGCCGGTGATCTCGCTGATCGCGGTGACTTTGCGTCGCCCGCCCGTGAGCCGGTCGGCGTGCACAAGCAGCTGGACCGCCGACGAGATCTGCTGTCGGATCGTGCTGATCGGGAAATCCAGCCCGGCCATCGAGACCATGCTTTCGAGTCGGCGGATGGTGTCGCGGGTGCCATTGGAGTGCAGGGTGGTCATGGAACCGTCGTGCCCGGTGTTCATCGCCTGGAGCATGTCGAGCGCCTCGCCGCCGCGCAGCTCGCCGATGACGACGCGGTCGGGGCGCATCCGCAGGGCGTTTTTCACGAGGTCGCGCTGCGTGATCAGCCCCTTGCCCTCGACGTTGGCTGGCCGGGTTTCGAGGCGGACGACGTGCTCCCGCTGGAGCCGCAGCTCGGCGGCGTCCTCGATCGTCAGCACCCGCTCACCCTCGGGGATGCACCGGCTGAGGCAGTTGAGCAGCGTCGTCTTGCCCGAGCCCGTGCCGCCGGAGATGATGATGTTCAGCCGGCCCGCGACGGCCGCCCGGAGGAACTTCATCATCTCGGGGGTCATCGCCCCGACCTCCATGAGCTTCTCGAGCGTGAAGGGGATGTTGCCGAACCGGCGGATGGAGACGCTGTGCCCGTCGAGCGCCAGCGGGGAGATGATGGCGTTGACGCGCGAACCGTCGGCGAGCCTCGCGTCGAGCATCGGCGTGCTCTCGTCGACGCGCCGCCCCACGCCCGAGGCGATCCGCTGGATCACCGTCAGCAGGTGCTCGTTGTCGCGGAATGTCACATCCGAGAGAATCAGCCGGCCCTTTTTCTCGACGTAGATCTGGTGCGGGCCGTTGATGAGGATGTCGCTGATGTCCGGGTCGCGCAGGATGTCTTCCAAAGGCCCCAGCCCGAAAATGTCGTCCATGACCTGCGTGACGAGGCGTTCCTTCTCTGTCGCCGAGAGCGGCTTGCCCTCCCCCTTCAGCAACGCCTCCACCTTGCCGGCACACTCCTTGCGAAGCTGCTCCTGCGGCAGCTCACGCGCCTGGTTCAGGTCGATCGATTCGAGCAGCCGGCGGTGGATCCGTGATCGGAGATCGCCGCCCCCGGCGCCCGGTTCACCGTTGGATGTATTGGGCGTCTGGCTCATACGTCACGCGGCCCTTCGACGGGCCTTCCTCCCTTTGTTCCGCTTCGATCCCGGTTGCTCCTCGCCGCGGATACGGCGCGCCAGCAGCACGATCTGCTTTCGCAGCTTCGATTTCGGGCAGGAATCGAGCAAAGGCTCGCCCGCGTTGAGCGACCGCATCGCCGCGCCCGGGTCGTCCGGCAACGGCACGATCTCGCCGGCGAACTCCAGCGTTTCGGCCGCCTCCTTCAGCGTGATCGGTTTGCCCGCGCCCCGGCACCGGTTCGCGACGACGTGCACCGGGGTCTCGATGCCCAGCGACGAGACCGCCCGCAGCAGCACCCGCGCGTTGTGCAGGTCCTTGACCGTCAGCTGCATCACGATGATCACCCCGGTCGAATTCGCGGCCAGCGCCCCCATCGCCTCGAAAGGCAGAGCCGGCGCATCGATCACCGTCGCCGGGAAACCCGACCGGAGCACCCCCAGCACGTCGGCGATCTCGTCGAGGTAGAGCGGCGACGGCTCCGTGAAGTTGATCGCGGACGGGCTGAGCAGCACCCCGACACGATCCCCGCGGGAAACCGCCGTCGAGCGGACAAGCTCGATATCCAGCGGGCCCTCGCGCGCCAGGATATCCGCCAGCCCATAATCGCCCTTGATGCCGAGGTGGGTCCCCACGCCGCCGAAGCGGGTGTCGAAATCGACCACGAGCGCCCGCTGCGAGGCCAGTTCCCCCAGCTCGGCCGCCAGGTTCACCGCGAGCGTCGTCGCCCCGCACCCGCCACCCGCCGAGAGCACCGTAAGCACGGCCCCGCACGACGCGGAAGACGCCCCGCCGATCTGGTCGACCAGCTCGCGGCAGATGGGCACAACGTCCGGGCCGATCCAATCCCTCGGCAGGAAGTGCCTCGCCCCGGCCTGCATCGATTCGAGCAGCAGTTGCTTGTCGAACGCCGGCGCCACCACGACGAACCGGCAACGCGGGTGCGCATCGACCAGCTGCCCGACATACTCGAGCATCACGCTCGGCTCGGGCTCGATATCGATGATCACCAGCCCCGAGGCGTCCTGATCGAGCCGCTTTTCGAGATCGCGCATCGTCTCCAACTGCTCGATCGGGAGCAGCCGCGGATCGTCGCCGAACGCGCCGCTCAGCGCATCGACCACCCCGGGGTCGGTCGTCACCAGGATTGTGCCCGACGTTGTGCTCATCGCCTCCGGATTCCGGTCTGGGTCCCGTGGAAACTCCCGGCCCGATCACCGCTACTCCTCGTCCCCCCCGCTGCTGTCCTGCTCGTCCCGCAACACCGGCTCACGGTTCTGATCGTGCGTCGCCCACGCGCCCGGGCCCTTGAGGCGGTCCAGCCCCATGTCCGCCGCCCACACCGCCGGGGTGCCCGGCTTCTCCGCCTTGCCGTGGATGCGTCCCTCGGCGTACAGCTCCCAGGCGTTTGGTTCCTTGTGCGTGTCGCCGGGCATGGGCAGATCGGACATCGCGTCCATCGGCTCGACCATCTCCACCGTCACCAGCACCAGCAGCTCGGTCTCGCCACGCTCATACCGCACCGAACGGAACAGCGACCCGAGGATCGGCACCCGCCCCAGCCCCGGCACGCTCTGGCTCCGCGCCGCCGTGTTCCGGTCGAGCAACCCCGCCATCGCGAACGTCTGCCCCGACCGCATCCGCAGCGTCGTCGCCGCCCGCCGCGTCAGCAGCGACGGGATGCGGAACCCCTGGATCTCGACGGCCCCGACATCGCTCAGGTCGCTCACCTCGGGCGCCACCTGCAGGCGGATCTCCCCGTTGCCGAGCACTGTGGGCAGGAAGTTCAGCCGCACGCCGAACTCTTTCCACTCGATCGTGATCTGCGTCGCCCCGCCCACGCCCGCGGACGCGACGGGGATGGGGAACTCGCCGCCGGCGAGGAACGAGGCCTTCTCGCCGGACATCGCCACGAGCGTCGGCTCTGCGAGTGTCCGCAGATACTGGTTGTCCTCGAGCGCCTCGACGAACATCTCGAAGTCGATGCCCGGGAAGCCCGCGAACAGCGTCACCGCGTCGCCCACGGACGCAGCCCGGAGAAAGTTGAAGTTCAGATTGTCCCGCGCCGGCTGCCCGGCGGGGATGCCGATGTCGATCGAGTTCGGGTTGCCCCCCACCGTCGAGCCGCCGAAGAAACTGTCGCCCGAGTGCACACTGTTGATCCCCAGCGAGCGGATCGCGATCCGGTTCGCCTCGGCGACGCGCACCTTCAGCATCACCTGCTGCAACCCCGCCACGCGGGTCATGTCCACGTACTTGATCTCGGACGCGTCCAGGAACCGGTGCAGCATCTCGGCGTGCTCGGCCTGACGCAGCGTGCCCGAGACGATCAGCACATCCTGCGATTGCTGCAGCTCGAGCGCCGATCCCGGCAGCACTTCCTCCAGCGTCCGCCGCAGCGCCTCGTAGTCGACATGCACGGAGACCCGCGCCTCCCAACGCCGCCCGTCGGCGTCCCACATCGTCACGTCCGTCGCCCCCACCGCCTTGCCGATGATCATCACCCGGTCCGGGTTGACCACCTTCACGTCCGCGATCTCGTTGTCGGCGACGGCGACCTCGGTGATCTTCCATCCCGGCTCGATCACCTTCGATCGGCCGACGGGGATCTCGACCCGCAGCGCCTCGCCCTCCGTGAACACCACGGGTTCGCTCCCGTACGCGGGCAACGCCGCGCCCAGAAGCAACACCACGAGCAGGATCGGGTTGAATCGGTGCATCATCATCCGTGGCTCCTGTGCGAGAACCAGCGCTCATTCATCGATATCGTCCGGCGGCGGCACGTCCGCGTACCGCTCCTCCTCCGGCCGGTCGATCGGTGATCCCCCACGACCCCCGAATGTCTTGACTTCCGTTTCATCGCCCCGGATCACGACGACCCGCCACGGGGCTTCCGTATCCGGTGTAACCCCGGGAGGTCCGGAGTCGGCCTGCGCCTCCTGCGTCGCCTCGGGGTCCGTCGTGGTCGATCCGTCGAGCGGGTTGCGCAGCGTGAGCGCCAGTTCACCGAGGTCGCGAGCCGCCTGCAACTCACGGGCCTGCTGCGGATCGACCATCAGCGTGACCATCAACTTGCGGTTCGTCTGCCTCGTCGAACGGGCGGGCTTGTCCTCGTCCTCATCCGATTCGACAGTAAAAACAGTTTTGTCCTCAACCGCGAGCACGCTGACGTTCTGAAGAAGGGTCTTCGAGACAGGCCCGCCGTCGCGTCGTCCCGGGATATACCGGTACGCCACGATCACGTCCACGCTGCACCCCGGATACAGCAGCCCCCGCATGGCCGACGATGAGGGCAGCTCGATGCTCACCGCCCGCAGCCCCTCGGGCAGCGAACTGGCCAGTTTCGCCCCGTCGCCCTCGTCGAGCAGCGAAGCGCCGGTGATCGGCTGCCCCTCCACCAGACCTGTCTTGAGCACACGCCCGAGAACCTGCACCGGATCGCCGAACGCGCCCTCCGGTTTCTCGCCCCGGTCGACCATCTTGACTTCGATCAGATCGTTCTCGATGCGGGTCATCGCGGGAAGGTCGCTCCTGGCGACGAGCACCTCGACCTGTGCCGGGGCCGAGGCTTTCCCGCTCTTTGATCCTGTTTTGAGCGCCGCCATCAGCACGGCCGCGCACAGCGACGCGATCAGCCCCAGTCCGAGAACACCGATCATGGGCCATTTGCCGCTCATCGCGGGACCTCCTTGCGCCGCCCCGGTTTGTGCGCACCCGGGGCGGACACTGGACCGATCGGCCCCGCGGGCGTCGGCCTTGACCGCTTCACACAAACGCGCAGATCTACGCACAACCAGCCGTCGCGACCGGACTTTTCAACCCGCCCCGATGATCCGGAACCGGGGGGGCGTCCGATCAAACATGATCCCGCCTGCAACGGTTCCGGTAACACCGGAACGCCGGGAACCCGCACAAACCTGTTCAACCTCGATCTTTTTCTTGATCCGGGTTGCCGGATCACGCCGCCGGATCGGATCGTTTCATTGATGAGCACCCCGATATCGATCCGCCGAAAGGAACCCCGATGCTCGGCCTGATCCACCAGATGCCCGCCGAGGCATATATCCCCTGGAGTTTCCTTTTCGCCGCGACCATGCTCGCGTCCGGTGTCGACGTGTTCGCCCGTCGGACATTCAATCCGGTCGTGCTCTGTGTCTGGTTCTTCGGCGTGACATTCTCGGGCCTCGTCGGCGGGTGGGGCGCCCCCGAGTTCGCCGCCGCGATGGTCATCCTCGTGACACCGCACCTGCTGATCTGCTCGTTCTCGGCACGGGGCCGGCAGCCGGAGACCGAGGAAACCGACAACGAACGTGTGCATGACGCCCTGCCGATCTCGATGGTGCCGCACATGGACCACGACGCCGACGCGGACAAGAGCTACCGCCGCGTGGCGTAAACCGAACCGAGCACAATCAATCGCCCGGATGTACCCGTTGCATCAGGCGTGTGTCACGGGCATCCTGGCCGAGAGCACGTGACCTGCACTTTCGCACGGCCAAAATGGCCGTGCCACACGCGGCATAACCCGCTCATCATGTGTGTTCTTCTCCCGTTTCTGCCACCGTCGCGTCCGGTCTGGCGCGACCCGCCGCGGCCGTGATCAGAAATTTTCTCACGGCGCCTTGCATCCCTCGATTCTGTTTTGCACCTTCGTCGAGGCGGGAAACGCACCGCCACCGCCGGGTCATACGCGATGCCCGGGGGCACGACGGAACAACAGGAGGTACCCCATGAAGCAGCTCAGCACCATCACCAAGCGGTTCATCAAGGAGGACGACGGGCTCGAGACCATCGAGTACGCCGTGATGACCGCCCTTATCGTCGCCGGCCTCGTCGCCGCCCTCGGTGCGCTCTCCGGCGCCATCACCGGCCGCTTCGGTGATGTCCAGGGCACGGTCGACAACATCAACTGAGCCTCTGCACGTCGCGGGCGGGCCGGGCGCCGCCGGTTCCCCGCCCGCCTCCGACGCTGTTCAACGCAGACACGCCCCCGACGGGGCGTGTCTGTATTTCCACGGAGCGACGCATGTTCGACGGTTCGCCCATCCCGGATCCCACGCAGCACCTCGGCCCCTGGCTCGTCGTGCTCACCGCCTGCGCCGCAGCGTGTATGACCGACCTGCGTGACCGCCGGATCCCCAACGCGATGACGCTCGCGCTGTGGGTCGCCGGGTTGATCTTTTCCGCAATCATCGGCGGTGCGGGCGGTCTCGGCGGCGCGTTGGGCGCATCGGTCCTGCTTGCCCTGCCCTACATCGTCCTGTTCCTCTTCGCGGGGGGCGGCGCGGGCGACGCCAAACTCATGGCGGGCGTCGGTGCCTGGCTTGGTATGACGCAGGGGATGTACGCGTTGATGATGGTCGCGCTTGTCGGCGGGCTCGCCGGCATCGTGGTCGGACTCGTCAGGGGACAGTCGCGACGCACATTCGGGCACCTCGCCTTCGCCACCACGGGCCTGATCGGGCTCGCCCACGGCAGGCTCAGGCCCTCCGAGTGCGCCGCGTTCATGCCCCCCGTCAGCGGGGCGCACCGCATCCCCTACGGCGTGGCCATTTTCCTCGGGGTCGCGTCGGCATTCGTTGGAGCGCTGTTATGGCACGGATGAAACACAAATCCCGGCGGGGGATCTCGATCGTCGAATCCGCCTTCATGATCCCCATCCTCATGTCGCTCATCTTCGGCGCCATCGAGGCCGGCATGATGCTGCACATGCGGCAGAACATGCTCGCCGCGGCCCGAGAGGGCGCCCGCACCCTCGCCGTCCAGGGCGGCACACCCGCCGACGCCGAACAGGCCGCGCTCGCCCTGCTCCCCGGCGGCGATCTCGACTTCGATGTCATCGCCACGCAGCCCGGGCCCGACGACCCCAACCGCGACGTGGTCGTCGAGGTCAGCGTTCCCTTCGCCCAAGCCTCGCTCGGTGATATGTTCGGGCTCTACGGCGACGACCGGATGAGCGTCAGCGTCACGATGCGGAGCGAACAGTGAGAACCCCCGACAGAGGAAGGAGTGACATCATGCGCACATCGCGTCACACCACGAGCGGGGGCAAGGCAAAGTCGCCCGGCCGACTCGTCGTCCACCGCCGGGGCACCGTCACCATCTGGGGGCTTTTGTCCATCGGCATGCTCCTGACACTCGCCGCGCTTATCGTGGACGGGGCGACGCTGTACGGCTCGCAAGCCGACCTCCAGGCCGCCGCCGATTCCGCGGCCCTCGCCGGCGCCAGCGCCCTCGTGATCAGCCCGGACGAGGCCCGCGCCCGGGCGATCGAATACGCGTCCAAGAACTTCGCCCACGGCGAATCGGTGCAGGTGCTCCCCGAAGACATCGTCCTCGGGGACTGGGATTCGGAGACAAAGACGTTCACCCCGCTCAGCGCCGGAGATGAGACTTACGCCGACGCCGTCCGCGTCACCGCGAGCCTCGCCGAGGACCACGGCAACCCCGTGACGATGGCGTTCGCGCAGGTCTTCGGGACCTCCCAGGCCGACGTCCGCGCCTCCGCGACGGCGATCTATCGCCCCCGCGACATCGTTCTCGTGATCGATCTGTCAGGCTCGATGAGCTTCGACAGCCAGATCAGGTCCGTCCCCACGTTCGGACGTGAATACATCGAGAACAACCTCCACCAGATCTGGACCCAGCTCGGCGCCCACACCTACGGCAACATGGGCTTCGAACCGGTCTATATCTCCAGCAACAGCCGCCAGTCCGTCCTTCATCAACTCGGACTCGACAACGTGCCATACCCGTACCCCTCCGGCTCATGGGACAACTACATTCATTACGTCCAGACCAGCGGCGTGCTCTACCGCCAGGGATACCACAAGAAGTACGGCGGCCTTACCTTTGTGAACTACATTCTCTCGATACGCAAACGGGCGACTCAGACGCCCGATCTGTGGATGACAAGTGAGTACCCGCTCCAGGCCGTCAAGGACTCGGTCGATATCTTCCTCGACTTCCTCCGCGATGTCGCCACCGAGGACCGTGTCGGGCTGAGCGTCTACACCTCGACGGACGGCGGCGCCCTGCTCGAAAGCGGCCTCACCGACGACCTCGAACTCATCCGCAGCCTCACCCACCACCGGCAGGCCGGGCACTACCAGGCCATGACCAATATCGGCGCCGGGCTCGAGGTCGGCCGGGCCGAACTCGACGCCCACGGCCGCGACGGTACGCTCAAGACGATGATTCTGCTCACCGACGGCCGCGCCAACAGACCCTATAACACCTCCTACGCGCGTCAGTACGTCATCGACGAGGCCTACGCCGCCGCCGACGCGGGCTACCCCATCGCGGCGATCAGCCTCGGTGCGGGCGCCGACGTGAACCTGATGCAGCAGGTCGCCGACATCTCGGGCGGTGTGAGCTTCCATGTCCCCGGCGGTCAGTCCGTTGAGCAGTACGAGGCCGAGCTGCGGCATGTCTTCGAGACGATCGCCGCCAGGCGTCCGCTGCGGCTGGTGCACTGAACCGAAGTTATTACAACTCCCGCCGAGCGAACCGGGTCGAAAAGCCCGGTTTTTCTTTCGAGATCAGAAAGCGATCTCCGCCGGCTCGCCGTCGACGAGCAACTCCGCCTCGGTCTTCTCCAGCACCTCGTCGGTCGTCACCCCCGGCGCCAGTTCCGTCAGCCGGAAGCGCCGTTTTTCCTGGTCCATCTCCAGCACGCACAGGTCGCTGATCACCATGTCGATGCAGGCCTTGCCCGTCAGCGGCAGCGAGCATTCCTTCACGAGTTTCGCGTCGCCCCGTTTCGAGCAGTGCTCCATCACCACGATGACCTTGCGCACGCCCGCGACGAGATCCATCGCCCCGCCCATGCCCTTGACCATCTTGCCCGGGATCATCCAGTTGGCGATGTCGCCCTGCTCGCTCACCTGCATCGCGCCCAGGATGCACATGTCGATGTGACCGCCGCGGATCATCCCGAACGAATCGGCGCTCGAAAAGAAGCTCGCCCCCTTCCGGGCCGTCACCGTCTGCTTGCCCGCGTTGATCAGGTCCGCGTCCACCTCCGCCTCGGTCGGGAAGGGCCCGATGCCCAGCAGCCCGTTCTCCGACTGCAGCCAGACATCCACCCCCTCGGGGATGAAGTTGGCCACGAGCGTCGGCATCCCGATGCCCAGGTTGACGATGTACCCGTCCCGCAGTTCGCGGGCCGCCCGCTGTGCGATCTGATCCCGTGTGAGCGCCATGGCACAGTGTACGCCGACACCCGCCGCGACACCGGGCCAACCGGCCCACCCTGCAAGCGAACAGGGGCAACCGGCAAACCCGGCCGCCCCGCTCAAGCCTCCCGGGGCTTCCTCCCGGCCCGGGGAAACGGATCAATATTCGATCATCCGCTCCATGCCCTTCGCCTGCTCGACCCAGCCGGCGACTTCTTTCTCGCTCGGCACGCTGCGGACCAGCTTCTTCGCCTCGTTCACCTCGGCCAGCTTGGCCGCCAGGTTCGCCGCGTTGCGCTGGGCGAGCTCGGGCACCGTGTCCACGCCCGCCGCTTCGAGCAGGTCGGCGTACTCCGACCCGACGCCCTTGATCCGGTACAGGTCCGCGTGGTTGATCCACTCCATCAGCAGCTTCGGCGAGATACCCGTCTTCTCGGCAAGTTCCTTGCGCTGCGCCGGGGTACGTCCCGCCGCCAGAAGCCCGTCGGTGTCCTTCACCCCGGCCTCCCGCAGCATGACCCCGTATTGCTCGCCGATACCCTCGATGTCTTCAATCGGATAGTTGGCCATTCCACGACTCCTCTCTGGCACAAAGCAACGGAGCCCCGGACGACAACTCACGGCCGATTATCGCGACAATCGAAAAACCTCGAACAATGCAGGAACCCGAACCACAGACACACAACACGCCGGGGCGTGAACCAACGGACACCAAACCGGGGCATGGAGTTGCAAACGCAGCCGATCGCCGCGTCTCAATCGTCGTCGTCATCCTCGGGGATCTGGAACCGATCGTGGCCGGCGTCACGCAACTCCGACAAAGGACCGGCGATCACCTCCCACGCCGCCTCGCGGTCACCGTCGAGCATGTGCATCTCCAGCTTCGCCAATTGGACGAGCACCTTGCACTGCGTCCGGCGATACTCGGCGATCTCGGCCTCGCGCTGCTCGCCCTCGAGCGAATCCAGCCGACCCGGCACCATGTCTTTCGCGTCGACGACCAGCCGCTGGAGCATCGAGACATGCAGAATCGCGATCTCCGGCGGGGTGTTCGGGTTGCGGACAGCCCTGGCGGTCGCCTTCAGCTCGTGCTTGATCAGACTCATCCGGTCTTCCAGAACGGGGTTCGGCCGCATCCCCGCGTCATCATCAGACACGGCCAAGCCGACGGGCGCCCGGGAGGCCAGACCGATCGCGAGCGAGGCGATTGCAACGGGAATCGTCATGTTCATATCAATCCCTTTTCGAAAGCCCGAGGGTGATTCAAGTGACCCGCCGACACCCGCCCCCGTCCGGTGTCGCGCAGACATGATACGCTGAAATCACCGGAAGGAGGCGCGTTCTATGGTTGACCCCACCAATCTCGTTTTCATCGCCGCCAAACGCTGGGTGACCGCAGTCGACGGCCGCACCGGCGAAACAGTCTGGCGAACCGAGGTCCCGGGCAACTCGTGGTTCAGCTCGAGCTACATGACACTCGCGGTCGACCCGACCGGCGTGTACGCCAGCCGGACGGGCACCGTCTCGTGCCTCGACCCGGTCGACGGGAAGGTGCTCTGGACGATCAAGGTCCCCGGCGCGAAGAACAACCTCCCGATCATCGCCACGATGATGGGTGGAGCAGACAACGCCGCATCGATGATCGCAGCGGTACAGGCCCAACAAGCAGCCGCGGCGGCCGCTGCGGCGGCATCGTCGGGATGATCAGGCTTCGTCAACTCGACGCCCGCGGCGGACCAACACGAACCCGACACCCAGCGTCAGCGCCCCCACCGCCCCGTAGCCCGCGGCCCACAGCATCCGAGACCCCCGCCGCGCCTCCGAAACAGCCGGCTCCGAGAGCGGGTCATCGGAAACCTGCGTATAGATCGCACCGAACTCCAGCACGGCGTTCACCGCGCCCGAAACCGCGACCACGCCTCCGATGATGATCAGGATCCATCCGATGGGGCGTCTCATCTTCTTGTCTCCAAACATCTTCCGCATTACGCGTGAACGGAGGGTCTCATACGGACTGAAAAAGATTCTCGTGCATTCTGGCGCAAGACCCGGGTATTCTCGACTCCCTCTCCCCGCGTGCGGGGATAGGGCCGGGGTGAGGGGCATCATGTCTCCGCTCGTTCATTCGCACGCGCCGATCAACGTCGAATGAAGGAGGGGGAAGAAGTTGTAGCCCCTCACCCGCCGACGCTTCGCGTCGTCGACCTCTCCCCGGCGACCGGGGAGAGATGAGGCAGGCAACCCTCGCGCACACCATGAAACCCGAACGCGAAACATACGTCGATCAAGAAAAGACTCGCCCTTGCGCCCGTGTCTGGTCAATACGCGCGAGTTTCTCTTGGAAATCGTCTCAAACGAGCCGCGGACGCAAGCCCGCGGAATCTCTGGACATCCGCTCCACGGGCTCGCGCCCGTGGCTCGTCAACACATTCTTCCGGTGCTCATGCGACACAATCGCCCGCGGGGAATGCGCCACCCGCCCGATCGACTCGGCGTGACACGCCCGAACGCGTTCAGCGAGTATCGCCCCGCGATCAGTCATCACCTTGTCGCGTGTCATCGCTTCATCGCTACAGATCCAGAAGCAACCGCTTCGGGTCTTCGATCGCTTCCTTGAGGTGCACAAGGAACCGCACCGCTTCCGAACCATCCACGATCCGGTGGTCGTAGCTGAGCGCCAGGTACATCATCGGGCGCAACGCGATCTGCCCCGGGTTGTCCGGGTCCTCCACCGCACGCTTCTTGATCCCGTGCATCCCCAGGATCGCAGACTGCGGCGGGTTCAAAATCGGCGTCGACAGCAGCGAGCCGAACACGCCCCCGTTCGTGATCGTGAACGTCCCGCCCTGCATCTCGTCCAGGCTCAGCTTGCCGTCTTTCGCCCGCACCGCGAAGTCCTTGATCCGAGTCTCGATCTCCGCGAACGACATCGCCTCGGCGTTCCGCAACACGGGCACCACCAGCCCCTTCGGGCTCGAAACCGCGATCGCCACGTCGCAATACCCGTGCTTCTCGATCGCCGGCTTGCCGTCCTCCCCGGCGACGATGAACGAATTCACCCCCGGGAACGCCCGCAACGCCCCGGTCGCCGCCTTCACGAAGAAGCTCATGAATCCCAGCCCAACGCCGTGCTTCTCGGCGAACGCCTCTTTGTACTGCTTCCGCGTCTCCATCACCGCGGTCATGTCGACCTCGTTGAACGTCGTCAGCATCGCCGCCGTCTGCTGCGCCTCGACAAGCCGAGACGCGATCCGCTGACGCATCGGGCTCATCTTCTCGACCGTCACCGGCCTCGGCGTCGGGACCGAGGCCTCAACCCCCTTCGCAGCGGACTCCACCCCCTGGATCGCCGCGAGCACGTCCTGCTCACGCACACGCCCGCCCGGACCCGTCCCACGGACACCGTGCAGATCGACGCGCTTCTCGCTCGCCAGCTTCTTCGCCAGCGGCGTCGCGCGCACATCGCCGTTCGAACCCGTCGGGGCGCTCGGCATCGGGGCGGTTGTTTCCGCAGCGGGCGCCGCAGGCGGCTGGCTCGCCGGGGGCTCCACGACCGCCGTTGACGAGGAAGCCCGCTCGCTCCCCGCCCCGCCTTCCGAGGCCGCGACGGTCGCGGATGACGCACCGGCACCCGCCGGTTTCTCCGCCGTATCGTCGATCGAACCCACCACGGCCCCCACCGCGACGGTGTCCCCCTCGGCCGTGCCGTGCTTGAGCACACCCGAAGCCGGCGCGGGGATCTCCATGGTGATCTTGTCCGTCTCAAGTTCGAGAACTGTCTCGTCGCGATCGACCCACTCGCCGTCGCCCTTGACCCACGCGCCGATCACGCCCTCCGTAACCGATTCGCCGACCGTCGGGATCTCGATATTGACCGCCATGTTCAATCCTTCTCTTCCATCGGCTTCGGGCCGATGGCCTCGGTGATGATCTGTTCCTGCTCCGCCTTGTGGATCCGCTTGGACCCCACCGCCGGGCTCGCCGATTCGGGCCGACCGATATAACGCGGCCGGCCCTCCCCCAGCAGCGTCATCAGCCGGTCGCTCACGAAAAGGTACGTCCCCATGTTCCGCGGCTCCTCCTGCACATACACCCGCTCGACCCCCGACGGATACCGCGACAGGATCTCACGCAGCATCTCGGCGTGGAACGGGTACAACTGCTCGATCCGGACGAGCGCGATATCCTCCCGGCCGAGCGCACGCCGGCGTGCATCCAGCTCGTGATAGATCTTCCCGCAGCACAGCGTCAACTGGCGTACCTTCGACCGATCCCCGCCCTCCGACTCGAACATCGGGTCGTCGAGCATCTCCAGGAAATGACCGCGGGTCAGCTCCTCGATCCGACTCGTCGGCACACGAAGCATGCTCTTGGGTGTCGCCACGATCAGCGGCTTGCGGAACGGCCGCTTCATCTGCCGCCGGAACATGTGGAACGTCTGCGCCGCCGTCGTCGGATACACCACCTGCATGTTCTCGTTGCCGCACAGCTTCAGGAAACGCTCGATCCGGCATGAGCTGTGCTCGGGCCCGGCCCCTTCATACCCGTGCGGCAGAAGCATCACCAGACCCGACCAGCGGTCCCACTTCGCCTCCGCCGTCGCCACGAACTGATCGATGATCGCCTGCGCCCCGTTGGCGAAATCACCGAACTGGGCTTCCCAGATCACCATCATGTTCGGGTCGGCGAGCGAATACCCGTAATCGAAACCGAGCACAGACGCCTCGCTCAGCGGGCTGTCGTACACGCAGAACCTCGACTGCCGGGGCTTGCCGTTGGACCCGATCGACCCCGGCGGCCTGTCCGTCCCCAACTCGCCCATCTCGCGGATGTGATTCAACGGCGTGTAAGGCTCGCCCGTCTCGGCGTCCCGCAAAACCGCGTGACGGTGGCTGAACGTCCCGCGCCGACAGTCCTGACCGCTCAGCCGGAGCGCGTACCCCTCGATCAAAAGTGTCCCGTACGCGATCGACTCCGCGTCGGCGTAACTGATGTCGCCCGTCTCCGGGAGCGCCGCCCGCGCCGCCAGCAGAGGACGCAGCTTCCGGTTCACATTGAACCCGTCCGGCGTCCGCCCGAGCGACGCGCACACCTCGCGGATCTCCTCCATCGGAACGGCCGTCTCACCCGGATCGAACGAGAACTTGTGCGTCAGCCCCGCCCAACGCGAACTCCCGGCGTCGATCGTCGGGTCGTGCGGGCTCGACTTGACCTCCTGCTGGGCGTGCTCGAGCGCCTCGTCCATCCGAACCCGGATCGCCTCGACGTCGGTGTCGTTGATCACGCCCTCGGCCAGCAACTGCTCCTTGTACCCCGCAAGGATGCTCTTCTTGCCCTTGATCAGCTTCGCCAAAATCGGCTGCGTGAAACTCGTCTCGTCCTGCTCGTTGTGCCCGTACCGCCGGTAGCACTGCAGATCGATGAAGATGTCTTTCTGGAACTTCTGGCGGAACTCCATCGCCAGCTCCGCCACCGCCACCACCGCCTCGGGGTCCTCCCCGTTCACATGCAGCACCGGCGCGTCGATCATCTTCGCGACGTCCGTGCAATACAGGCTCGTCCGAGCATCCTCCGGCACCGTCGTGAACCCGATCTGGTTGTTCACCACGACGTGCACCGTGCCCCCTGTCGTGTAACCCTCCAGACCGCTGTAGTTCAGGATCTCCGCGACGATCCCCTGCCCCGCGATCGCGGAGTCGCCGTGCAAGACCACGGGGATCACCCGCTTGCGCTCGGAATCCGCACGCAGCCGCTGCTTCGCCCGGCACCGGCCCTCCACCACCGCGCCCACGCATTCGAGGTGGCTCGGGTTGCTCGCCATCGCCAGGCGCAGCGTCCGACCGTTGCGATACCGCCTCGTGCTCGAATAGCCCCTGTGATACTTCACGTCCCCGCCGCTGTCGTCGAAGTCCTCCAGCCAGGTCTCCTCGAACTCGGTGAACATCTGCTGATACGTCTTGCCCATGATGTTGTTGAGCACGTTCAGCCGGCCCCGGTGGGCCATCCCGATCACCACCTCCTCGACACCGAGATCGCTCGCCTTCTCCAGAAGCCGATCCAGCAGCGGGATCAACGACTCGGACCCCTCGAGGCTGAACCGCTTCTCACCCGGATAACGCTTGCCCAAAAACCGCTCGAACATCTCCGCGCGGATCAACTGCTCGAGCAGGTGCGCCTTCTCCGGCTTCGACAGCTCGATCCGCCCCCCGCTGCGCTCGAAACGCTCGAAGAGCCACGCCCGCGCCGCCGTGTCGTTGACATGCATGAACTCGA
Source organism: Phycisphaerales bacterium (assembly GCA_027083355.1). Classification (GTDB taxonomy): domain Bacteria; phylum Planctomycetota; class Phycisphaerae; order Phycisphaerales; family UBA1924; genus UBA1926. The sequence continues at coordinate 46,576 of JALWOY010000069.1, forward strand.
CGCCGATCGAACCGCAGTACGTCCGCTCCAGCCGCTCGACGATCTCGCCGACCGTCAGCATCCCGTCGTACCCGATCGCGCTGGCGTCGACCGGGCGGTCGAGATCCTCGCAGCAGATCGCGTGGTACTCCAGCGTCAGGTCCTCGGGCCGGGGACGCTCGCGGCCGAACGGGTCGATCCGCGCCGCAAGGTGCCCGTGCATCCGGTAGGACGTGATGAAGTCGTCCACCACCGCCTGAAAGTACGACGCCCGACCCGCGGGGCGTCCCTCGAAAGGCGTCACCCGGATCGGGCCGTCAACCGGCGAATACGCGTGACCGTTTTTCGACCCACCGGCGGGGGTGCCCGCCGAAGCACCGGCATCGCCCGCCTGCCCGAAGAGCTTCAGCTCACCGGCCTGCGCCAGGTCGAACCCCGCGAAGAACATCTGCTCGGCAGAGGTCAACGCCGACGGATCGGTCTGATACAGCCGGTACCGCTCCTCAAGGTACTCCGGGCTCCAGCTGTTCACGGAACGAGGAATCGCGTCTGTATTCATTTCATCTGCCGCGGGTTGGGCCCCGCACAACGGGTCGGCCCCGACCGACCCGAACGCGCAGCGCGTGGCGGAATCTTCCGATAGTACCCGTTACTATCGGCCGCTTTGACCCCCTCCTGACCATTCACCCAGGATTTCCCCGCGAAACATCACCCGAAACGCCCGGTGACGTACTGCTCCGTCTCCAGCAGCCTCGGGCATTGGAAGATCGTCTCCGTCGGGCCGTACTCCACCAGATGCCCGAGGTACATGAACGCCGTGAACCGGCTCACCCGCGCCGCCTGCTGCATGTTGTGCGTCACGATCAGGACCGAATAACGCGTCGAGATCTGCGCGATCAACTCCTCCACACGCTGCGTCGCGATCGGGTCGAGCGCCGAGCACGGCTCATCCAATAACAACACCTCGGGGTCCGAAACAATCGCTCGCGCGATGCACAGCCGCTGCTGCTGCCCACCGGAAAGCCCCAGCGCCGGCGCGCGCAGCCGGTCCTTCACCTCGTCCCACAACGCCGCCCCGCGCAGCGCCCGCTCGCACGCGTCCTGCAGGACCGCTTTCTTGCGCACGCCGTCGATCCGCAGCGGGTACACCACGTTCTCGAAGATCGACATCGGGAACGGGTTGGGCTTCTGGAACACCATCCCCAGACGTTTGCGAAGATCGATCACGTCCATCCGGGGCGAGTAGATCGACTCCCCGTTGAGGCGCATCTCCCCCTCGATCCGAACCCCGTCGATCAGATCGTTCAGCCGGTTCACGCTCCGCAACAGCGTGCTCTTGCCGCACCCGGACGGCCCGATCAACGCCGTCACGGTGCCCTTCGGGATCGGCATCGAGATGTCAAAGAGGGCACGCGTCTGCCCGTACCAGAGCGAGAAGCGGTCGATGTCGAGCACGGCCGGCGCCCGCCGAACCTCGTCGTGCACCGCCGCCTCGGTCGGCTCCCCACGACGGATCGCGTCGAGGACCGAAGCCGTCCCGTCCGGCGTGGCCCGCGGCTGCCCGGCCGACTTTGGCTCGATCATCCCCGTCACCCCGATCCCGCCTCTCTCGCCCAGCAGTGAAGCGTTCATACGACCGCGCCCCCCCGGCTCCCCGGAAGCCGGGCCCGGATCGCCATCGCGATCAGATTCAGCCCCAGCACCATCGTCACCAGCACGAGCGTCGTTGTCCACACCATCGGCCTCGCCGCCTCGGCGTCGGGGCTCTGGAACCCAAGGTTATAGATATGAAACCCCAGGTGCATGAACGTCCGGTCGCCGTGCAAAAAAGGCCACTCGGCCGTCACCGGAGATTCCGGCGCCAGGTTCACCGCCCCCACCAGCATCAGGGGGGCCACCTCGCCCGCCCCCCGCGCCATCGCCAGGATTGCCCCCGTCAGCACGCCCGGCAGCGACGCCGGTAGCACGATCCGCCGGATCGTCTGCCATCGGCTCGCCCCGCACCCGAGGCTGCCCTCCCGCATCGACCCCGGCACCGCCGCGATCGCTTCTTCCGTCGCCACGATCACCACCGGGAGCGTGAGCAACGCGAGCGTCAACGCGGCCCACAAGATGCCGCGCCCCCCGAATGTGGGTTGCTCGGGGAGTTTCTCGGCGAAGAACCCGTGGAAATAGGGGGTTTTCCAGATGAGATACACCCCGAGACCGACCGCCCCGAGCCACAGGCTCGCCGTGATAAGGCGGATCATCTTTCCCCATCCACGCTCCGACCCACCCGTTCCTGTGGTGGCCGGCTGCGAGGCAAAGATCCCGAGCACGCCCGCCAGAATCACGAGCAGACACAACCCGGCGAGCAACGCCCACCACGGCGCCGGCGTCAACGCCGCGACCCCGGGGCCCCCGTCGATATACGCCCCGAGCGTGTAGCAGAAGAACCCGAGCCCGAACATCCCGTAGACGATGCTCGGCACGCCCGCGAGGTTGTTGATCGCGATGCGGATCGCGCTGGTCACGACCCCCTGGCGCGCATATTCGCGGAGATAGATCGCCGCGACCACGCCGAGCGGCACCACGCTCACCGTCAGCAGCAGCGTCAGCACCACCGTGCCGACGATCACGGGGAAGATGCCCCCGTCGCCGGGGCTCTCGCCGGGGGGGCGGGTCAGGAAATCGGCCCACCGGCGCAGGTACAGCCCGAGCCGACCCGTGAACCCGAGCGTATTGACGCGCACGATCCGGTGCGCCTGCGACAAACGCATCGGCTCGTCGGGCTGTGTCTGGGCCACGGGCGCGAACCGATCCAACCCGGGGTCGACGATCTCGATGCGCACGGTGTCGTCCTCGGCCTCCAGCCGCCTGATCTCGGCGAGGACGTTGTCGCGTTCCTGTTCCAAACGGGCCCGCTCATCGGCGATCGAATCGAGGCGGTCCGCCAACTGCTGTGCGCTCAAGCCCGGTCGCGGCCGCTCCAGCACGCCGTAAAGCCCGGCCCCGCACATGAGCACGATCAGGACAAGCAGCACCGCTCTCGCGCCCGGGCCGGCCCGCCGCGCGACAATGAACACCCCGGCCGCGGACAGGAAGCACACCGCGATGCTCCAACCCCAGAGCGGGCCTTTGGGCCTGCCCTGCGCGGTCCGATGGATACGCCGCTCGGCCCACTTCAGGTTGTTGAGCCTGTCCTGGATCGCGGGGATTCGGACCTGATGCAGTCTGTTGATCTTCCGGAGACGTTCGCGTGACCCATCCCACAACGCCGCGACTTTGGCGAGCGTCGCCTCCGGCCCCTCGGCGAGGTAAACGTCACGCTGAATCCGTCGGGTGTCCGCGTTCTCCTCCACAACCCGCTGGACGGCCCGGCCCGAGCCGAGCGGGGTCTCGGCTTGCATCTGTTCCACGAACGGAACCGAGATCGGTTCGGTGCGTTCCTCTTTCAGCACCACGGCGCGGGGCACGCCGATAAAGACACCCCACGCGTCGCGCTCGACGACGACCGCATCATCCGGGCGCTCTCGCGAGACGATCTCGTATCCGGGCACCCACCGGAACGGGTCACGCCCGAGGTCGCGGTTGCCGAGGCGGAATCGGAATCGCTCGGCCCGGCCCTCGATCGGCCGGATCGCCCCCTGCTCGACGAGTTCATCGATGCGTTGTTTGTGCGCCTGATCGGGGGTGAACATCTCGGACCCCATCGGCATGGCGAGAAAGACCTCGCCGGTGCGCGTTGTGACGCGTTCGACGGGTCTCGGCCAGAGCGTGGCCAGTCCCGACACCGCGATGAGCACGAGGATCAGCAGCACGCCCCCGAGACAGACGACGAGCGACGCCCCCATGAGCCAGACGGGCGGCTCGCCGAACGCCGCCGGGGGCGTGGCCGCGCGGTCGTGCGTGCCGGCCGTCTGCCGCGGCGACGGTTGATCGGGTTGAGTCGGGGCTTGATGGTTCACAGGGCCGCGTTCCGTTTCCGGAAGTGCTGGCGGACGACTTCCGCGGTTGTGTTGATGACGAGGGTCATGGCGAAGAGGACCAGCCCGCAGAGAAAGAGCACGCGGTAGTGCGTGCCGCCTGCGGGCGCCTCGGGCAGTTCGACGGCGATGTTTGCGGCGAGGGTCCGGAACCCGGAGAAGATGTTCATCGACATCTCGGGCGTGTTCCCGGTCGCCATGAGGACGATCATGGTTTCGCCGACGGCGCGCCCCAGCCCGATCATGACCGCGCTGAAGACCCCGCTGCCGGCGACGGGGAGGACAACGCGCAGCGCCGTCTGCCACGGCGTGGCGCCGACACCCAGCGAAGCCGACCGGAGCCGATTCGGCACGGCGTGGATCGCGTCCTCGCTGATGGTGTAGATGATGGGGACGACCGCGACGCCCATGATCAGCCCGACGACGAGCGTGTTGCGCTGGCTGTACGGACCGAAGATCGAATGCCGGGGATCGAACCCCGCCGAGTCGAGCGCAGAGGCCAGCCCGTAGGCGAGGCCGAGCGAAACGGCGAGATTGCCAAGCAGCCGGCCCAGTTCGATCAGGTATGCCCAACGGGCGGGTGCGTCCCGCGAGAGCCGACGCCACACCGGGCCGAGCACGACCGTGTCGATGATCAGCAGGATCGCGATCACGGGCAGAAGCAGCACCACGAACCACCCGGGGGCCGCGGGGCCGGTGCCCTCGTTGAGCCAGGCGATGATCGACCCGCCCCCGGCCTGCCCGAACAGATTGTGTTCGAGCAGGGTCCCGGCTGGGATCGAGACGGCCGCCCCGAGCAGGACCGCCGCGGCGATCAGCGCAAGCCGTCCCGCGCGTCCCCATTCGGTGCGTGACCCGCCCCGCGCCGCTCTCCAGGCGTGCGCCGCGAACACGATGGTCAGCGGGCCGACGAGCGCGAACGCCATCAGCCGGGGGAGCTGATCGCGCACATAGGGCGCGACGACCATGGCCGCGATGAACCCGAGCACGACCGACGGGAGCGAGGCCAGCAGCTCGATCGTGGGTTTGACGTACCGCCGCACGTCGCGGTGCAGGAACTCGCTCGAATAGATCGCCGCGAGCACCGCGAGCGGGATCGCCACGATCATCGCGACAACGGTCGCTTTCATTGTGCCGAAGATCAGCGGGATGAGGCTGAACTTGGGCTCGGCCTGTGTCGATCCGGTCGATTGGTACACATACGCCGGCTCGTCGTACCCCTCGTAGAGCACCTTGCCGAACAGCGTGCGCATCGAGACCTCGGCGTATCCCGGTACGACCGAGGTCACCGCGGCGAGGCCCGCATCATCGATCACGAACACGGCACGCGAATCGGGCGAAGCGGCCGCGAGCGCGACGGGGCGGGCGTGCCCGGCGTCGACCGGGGGGATATGCACGATGATCTTGTCGCTCAGGATGTTGTACATCACCGCCGAGCCGTCTTCGAAACCGACCATCATGGTGCGGTCGCGGTCGCCGGGTCTGATCGACGTGACGGGGGCTTCCCCCAAGGTCCGCCGGCGGATGAACCTCGGGCGGCCGGCGCGGACCACCCAGCCCGAGACCCCGCCACGCCCGTCGCCCAACAACAGGGTCTCGGACCCGAGAAGCATCGCCGCGACCGTGATCGGCTCGCCCGTCTCGACGAGCCGGACGTCGGAGGATTCTGATAAACGGTCCCGCACGCCCAGCGTGCCGTCACGCCAGACCGCGGCGGCCCAGTTGCCCGATCCCGACGCGAACACCCACCCCGGCGGCTCCGGCTTGTCGATCGGCGTGGGGTCGTCGAGCGAGAGCCGATAGCGGACGGTTCCCACGCCGAGCGCCCGCCGCCCGGTGAGCACGCCGGTGATGATCCCGTCTTCAGTCGCCGCGGCGACGTACCGCTTGAGGCGGGTCTTGCCGCGTGTGTCGACGGCGGCGGCACCTTCGATGGGCTTGAACCGGCCGATCCGTTCGGCGGTGAGGGTCCAGCGTTTGCAGCCGGTGTCGTCGCATTGCAGGTATTGCGAGGGGTCTTCACTGCGGGCGAGGCCTGTTTCCGTTGCGGAGTTCGGCGTCGCCGGTTTCCAGCCGAGCACGGCGCGGACGATCTCGAAACTGCCATCGTCGCGGGTGAGTGTGAGCCATCCCTCGCCGGACTCGACCCGGACCGAGGCCGGTGCTCCCCCGCCCTTCAGCGCCGGGGTCCGGGCGAGCACCTCGCCGCCGTCGATGGCGTGAACGCGGAAGAAACCGTCGCGTTCGAGCGTGACGAATCGGTCGAACGCGGGATCGACCGCGAGCCAGAGGGGGGCGGGGGTTTCGGGTTTGAAGCGTGCCCGTTCACCCAGAACACGCCCGCCCAAAAACAGCGGGTAGGCGCTCCAGACAAGGAACGCGAGCAGGCCGAGCATCGTCAGCAACACCGCCAGGCCGCCGGAACGGATCAACATCGCGGCGGCGCGGTCTTCGATGCGCACCCAAGGCGACGTGCGGCGTCCCGCCGAAGCATCGTGCCCGGGGGTTGGTGTGGTCATCTCCGCGTCCGCCCCGTCATGTTGACTCCTCGGACAGGCCCGTGCTGTCGGCCGCGTGCCTCAGAACCCCGGCTCGATACCGACGCGTTCGAGTTCCTTCCTCGCGATGTCCGCGGAGATCGGGAACGCGCCGTCCTTGACCACGGCCTCCTGCCCTTCGCGCGAGAAGATGAACCGGATGAACTCCCTTCGGAGCGGATCGAGCGGCTTCTGCTTGTCGTAGTTCAGATAGAGATAGAGAAAACGGGCGACGGGGTAATCGCCGGTATAAGCCGCCTCCATCGTCGGCGGGGCCGGGGTCTCGCCCTCTTCGTAACTCAGCGGGACTTCACGCACATCCGGGGTCTGGTAGCCGATGCCCGAATAGCCGATGGCGGTAACATCACGGGAGACGGCGTTGACCACGCCCGCCGACCCGGGGCTTTCCTGAACGGTGGGCTTGTAGTCGTGCCCACCGCAGGCGACCTTCTTGAAATACTTGTACGTCCCCGACGCGGAGTTGCGCCCGGTGAGCGTGATCGGGCGGTCGCGCCACGCGGGGTCGGTCAAGCCGACGTCGCCCCATGTCATCTTTTCGGGGCCGGCGACGGAGAAGATCTGCTCGACCTGCGCGAGTGTGAGCGACTCGATCGGGTTGTCCTTGTTGACATAGACGGCGATGCAGTCGATCGCCACTCGCAGCCCGGTGGGCTTGTGGCCGAACTGATCGACGAATCGGTCGATCTCTTCTTCCTCCATCTGGCGGGACATCGGGCCGAACTGCGATTGCCTTTTCAGCAGCGCGGGCGGGGCGGTGGACGACCCCTTGCCCTCGACCTGCACCCGTACCGAGGGGTGCACGGCGCGGAACCGGCTCGCCCAGAGCTGCATGAGATTCACCATCGTGTCGGACCCGACGCTGCGGAGGTTGCCCCCGACGGTCTCCCGCGGTTCGTACTTCGGCAACGCCGGGTCGACCTCCACGCCGACGGCGTTCACAACCGAGGCGGCCGTCAACAGGCCCGCCGCGAGAACCGCGATTCGTGCGCAAATGTTCATCGTTCCGCCCTTCCGGCTTCGGATATCTCGGGTGCGATCGGCGTTCGCCGGTGCTCGGGCGGATCGTAACGATGTCAGCGTCCCGCGCCAACGCGGATCGTCGCCGTACCGGTGCTGAATACCCGTTCATTTGACGCATCCACGGTGAAGATTGCGCGAAGACTGGCCGGGCGGGACGGCATCCGCTCCCGGCGCGGGTCCATGCGGAGCATGAAGCGGTAGTTCGCCCCGGCCTCGGATTCACCGAGCGCCTCGGCGGTCTCGCCGGGGGGGAAGATCCAGTGCCCGAGCCGCTCGCCGTCGAGGCCGTCGAGGAAGAACTCGAATGAACCTTTCGCCTTGATCGGCAGGGCGTACCGCCGGGTGTCGCCGAACAGGTAGACCACCACGGGGATGGTGTCGGGGTAGTTGTTCCCGTCGGTGTCGGACGCCACCCCGGCCGACAGCATCATCTGCACCGGTTTGATCCCCGCGGGTTGCGCGGGTCGGCGTACGGCGTGGGTCTCACGCGCCGGGGCGACGGCCCTTGTTTCTGTGACGCACCCCGAAGCCGAGACCAACACCCCCAACACGGCCGGAAGAATTAGCACACGAGTGTTCAAGGTTCACCCCCGTCGGGTTCACGGGTGTCGCCCATCGGTTCCGGCTCCAGCATCGGCGGGGTGTCGCCCCCGTCGGGGACCGGCCCGCCCGGAAGGAATCGCTTGCCCTGTTCGATCGAGTCCTGCACGCGGGTGGAATCGTCGAGTGAGTCGAGGGCGTTGTCAAGAATGCGCCCCTGGAGCTGCGACGACGCCGGCTCGTCGCCCGGGATGACCACGGGGCGGAGCACCACGAGCAGCTCGGTCTTGACGTTGTTCCGCGTGCTGGACTTGAACAACTCGCCCACGAGCGGGATATCGCCCAGCAGCGGGATTTTCCACACGCGCTGCTCGCCCGTGGTTTGGATCAGCCCGCCGATGACCACGGTCTGTCCGTCGCGCACCGTCACGGTGGTGTCCACGCGGCGCTGCGTGATGATCGGGCTCTCGAAGTTCGCGTCGATCTGCGTCGTCCGGGCGCTCACCGACGAGATCTCCGGGGCGATGTCCATGCGCACGAACCCGTCCGGCGAGATCGAGGGCGTCACGTTCAGGATGATGCCGACGTCCTGCCGCTCCGTCACCGCCGAGACGCGGTCCTGGAACTGGTTGCTCCCGGTGACGATGCTCACGTTCTCGCCCACCTGGATCATCGCCTGCTCGTTGTTGTTGACCGTCACCTGCGGGCGGCTCAGCACCTCCAGCTTGCCCTGCACCTCGAGGGCCCGGATGAGCAGGTTGAAATCGGTGCTCGACACCGAGAAGTTGGGCACGCCCAGCGCCGTCGCCGCCCCGGCGCCCGCGGCGAGCTTGTTGAACACGTACCCGTCGCCGCCGATCCTGCTCGTGGAGACATCCAGCCCGACGTTGAAATCCAGCCCCCACTCGGAGGTGTCGTCGAGCGTCACCTCCGCCAGCAGGACCTGGATCATCACCTGCGGCGGCGAGGCGTCCAGCTCGGCGATGATCCGCTTGACCGTCTCGATATACCGGGGCGACGCCGACACGAGCACCTTGTTCGATTTCTCGTCGCCGACGACCGTGACCTCCTGCTCGAGCTGCCTCGCCAGCGAGCCGGTCAGGTTCGGGCCCAGCACGCTGCGGCGCAGCTCGGCCTCGCCGCGGAAGTAATCCATCAGCACCGTCTGGATCTCGGACGCCTGCGCGTTCTTCAGCGAATACACCAGCTGCTCACGCTCGTTGGCGTCGATGCTGTCGAGACCCTCGACCACCTCACGCACCTGTTCCAGATACTCCTTCGTCCCCGAGACCAGCAGCGTGTTCGTCCGGCGGTCGATCGTGATCGCGAGCGCCTGCCGCATGTCGGGCACCGGTGTGAACATCCCCGTCTCGCCGAACCCCGTCTCGCCGCCCGGCTGGTTCTGCTGATCGTCTCGGTTTTCCTCCTGCCTCGGCACGAGCACCAGCCGGTCGCCCTGCTGCTGGAGGTTGAACAGATCCCGCAGCAGCAACGCCATCTGCTGGGCGTCGGCGTTCTTGAGCCGGTACTGCGCGATCTCGCGGTCGCCCGAGGTCTCCTCGTCGAGATCGCGGATGATGTCCTCGATCAGCGTCATGATCGCCTCCGGGGCCGACACCATCACCGAGTTCGTGCGCAGATCCGGGGTCATCCGCACCTGCTCACGCACGGCCGCGTCGATCGTCGCCTCGGTGGCGCCCTCCTCGAACTCGCCCTCGAGCTTCTTGCGGTAGAACCGCATCTTGACGGCCTGGGCGCCGCCCCGGCCGCCGGCGATCGGGCGACCCGCGAGCACCCGCTCAACGAGCCGGACCATCTCGACCGCGTTGGCCGCCCGCAGCTGGATGCGTTTGACCTCCTGAACCGTCTCGGCCTCGGGCTGGTCGAGTTGTTCGACGAGGTCGCGGATCGCGGCGATGTCGTCGTCCGTCCCGCTGACCAGCAGCGCGTTCTGCCGCTCGTTGGCGATCACGCTGACCGACTGCCGCCCCCGCTTCTCGTTCTCACGCCGGACGTACAGCTCGTTGATCGACTTGGCCAAATCGGCCGCCCCGCCGGGCGACTCGACCGGGATCAACTCGACGCGCTCGGCCTCGGCGAACCCCTCCCCGCCGGCGGTCATCGCGTCGATCAGCTCGTGCACCAGTTGCAGGTTCTCGTCGCTCGCGGCCACGATCAGCAGGTCGTCCGACGGCACCGCCTCGATGCTGAACGCGTCGAGCGGGTTGTCCACCCCGCCCCGGCTGCGCTGGGCGCGGATCCGCTCGGTCATCAGCCGTCGGATCTTCGGCGCCAGGTCCGCCACGTCCGCGCCCGGCACGGGCACGACATGCAGCCCGACGGCGAAACGCGCCTCGTCGCGGTCGAGCGTCTCGATCAGTTTCTCGAGCACCGCGAAGCTCCGCGGGCTGGTCGAGACGATCAACGCGTTCGTGCGCGCATCGACGGACATGATCAGCCGGTCCTCGGGGCGGGCCGTGGTCTGTTTGGCACGCTCGTCGAAGATGTCGCGCACGACCCCCGCGACCCGGTCGGCCGAGGCGTGTTCGAGCGGGATCACCCGCACCGAGTTGTCCGCCGCCGCTTTCTCGACATCCAGCTGCTTGACCAGTGTGCGCACGACCTCGATGTTCGTCGGCGTGCCGACGACGACCAACGCGTTGAGTTCCTCCTCCGGGGTGATGACGAGCCCGGACATCGGCGCGAACAGATCGCTCGGCACGGTCTTGACGCCGGCGGGCTCCCCGTCGTCCTCGATGACGAGCCGGAGCCGGCCGATCTGCTTGCGAAGCCCGATCGCGTCGGGCGTGGCGCCCAGCCCGCGAACGAGCACCTCGTCGAGCTTCTTCGACAGCGTGACCGCGTCGGCGTATTGCAGCGGGACGATCTCCGCCTCGATCCAGCCGCGGTCGGCCGTGTCGCTGTCCATGTTCTGCACCAGCACCTCGACGAGCGCGATGGCCTCCTCGCGCCCGGCGACGATCAGCGAGTTCGTACGCTCATCGACCGACACCGCGACGTCGCCGCGGAGGGCCTTGCCCGTCTCGGTGGACGGGCTGCCCTGCCGGCGCGTGCCGGGCAACCGGCTGAGGGCCTCGCCCTTGCGGAAGAGTTCCTCGATGATGCGCTGCACGCGTGACGCCGACGCGTTCTCGAGCGGGAAGATCCGCACGACCACGGCGTCGCCCAGCGGCAGCTTGTCGAACAGCGGCACGATCGCCTGCATCGCCTCCACGTTTTCCGGCGTCGACGCGATCAGCACCGAGTTCGTCTGGGTGTCGGCGGTGAGCTTGATGGGCACGGACAGGTCGAGCGAGACGCCCTTGTTGTCGAACACGCCCTCGACCAGCGAGAGCCGACGCACCTGCTCGGCCAGCGCCGCCGCCGGTTCGGTCTTGCCGTCCGCGGGCATCGGGCGCAGCAGCCCGTCGAGCAGCGGCACGAGCCGGGAGGCATCGGCGAGCTTCAGCGGGACGATCGCCAGCGACTGCGCCGCCTCGATCTCGACCGAATCGAGCCTTTCGATGAGCGCCCCCACCGTCTTGAGATCCATCGGCCCGGCGACCACCGCGACGGCCCGCCGGGTCTTCATCGGGACGACCCGGATCGGCTCGCCGACGATGCCGGGCCGGTCCGCCGGCTGCGGGCCGGTCAGCCCCAGCCTCGTGAGCAGGCCCGCCATCGACTCGGGCGAGGTGTGCTTGAGTTCGAACACGCCCACGCTCTGCCCGACGCCGGGGGTCGGGAGTTCTTCTTCGCTCTTTTCGCCGGTGTCCTGTTGATCGGCCTCGTCCGATCCGTCGAGATCACGGGCCAGGGCCTCGATCTGCTTGTGCAGTTCCTCGCTCGCGGCGACAACCAGGGCGTTGGAATCGCGGTCGACCTCGATCGTCAGCGTCTCGCCGCGTTTCTGGGCCATGGGGGAGAAAATGTTGACCAGCATCGAACGCAGCCGGGCCGCGGGGAGGCGGTGCAACCGAACGATGCGCGGGGTGGCCCCCGCCCCTTCACCCGCCGCCATCAGCGACTCGGCCAGTTCGCGGATCTGATCGAACGATGCTTCCTCGGCCCGGACGATCAGCACGCCCGCGTCGTCGTCGCCCACGATCACCGTCCGGCTCGTCGACCCGCGGCGGGTGGTGCTGAGGAAGACGGACCGCACCCGGTCCGCGAGCACGCTCGGGCGGATCGTCCCCGTGACGGGGATCAGCCTCGCCTCGGCCAGCCGCTGGAACTCGGGGACATCGATCTGCTGAACGATCTTCTCGATCCGCTCGATCTCCTTGCGGCTGGCGAAGACGATCAGGGTGTTTGTCGCGGGCTCGGCCGACACGCTGGGGGTTTCCTCGGCGCTGACGAGCACCGCGGGGGCCTCGTTTTCTTCCCGCTGCCGGCCCGAGCGCCGGCTTGTCCGGGTGCGCTCGTTCTTGAGGCGCTCCCGCTGGATCTCCTGTTCGAGCGGGGCGCGGAAGCCCTCGTTGAGCGCCCGGGCCACACTCTCCGCGTCGGCGTGCTTGAGCGCGATCAGCACGAGCTGGCGGGACGTGTCGTACGCCGGCGTGTCGAGCCTTTCGAGCAGGGCGCGGATGTCTTCGAACACCGACTCGTCACCGGTGATCAGCAGCGTGTTGGCCGTCTGGTCGGCGATGATCGTCACGTTGCGTTCGTTCTCGCCGCGGGCCTCGGGGGCGCCGGACCCGTAGAACACGCCGAGGGCTTTGCGGACCGCATCGGCCCGGGCGTATTCGAGCTTGACGAACTCGGTCCGCCTCGTCGTGGGCTGCGGGGTGTCCAGCTGCGAGATCATCTCTTCGATGAAGCCCATCTCGTCGGGCGAGGCCGTCACGCTCAGCACGTTGCTGTTGAGGGAATAGTCGATGCTGGGCCTCGCCACGCCCGCCGCACGCGGTCGGTTGGACAGCATGTTCCGCAGGATGATCGCCGTGTCGATCGCCTCGGCGTGGACCAGTTCGAACCGCTTGAACTCGATCGGCGACTGCACCGCGGCCGTGTCCAGCTCCTTGACCTGATCCATCACGAGTTGCACGGCGTCGTCGGACCCGGTCAGCAGCAGCGCGTTGCTCCGCGCGACGGGCGTGATCTTGACCTTTACGCCCTGCGGGAGCGCCGCGAGCAGGCTCTGCGCGACGTCCGCCGCCCTCGCCGATTCGAGCGGGACGGTGACGATGCTCGACGACGCCTCGTCGGCCACCTGGTCCAGCTCCGTCAGCAGCGTCTCGATCTGCTCGAACGCGCGGTCCGGGGCCGACACGATCAACGCCCCCCGGCTGGGCTGTGGCGTGACGACGACGCGTTCCTCAGCCGGGCCGCGGGACGGGAACATCGCCCGCAACGTCGTCGCCACCTCGCGCACGTCGCTGTTAGACAGTGTGTAGACCTCGATCCGGCGGTCCTTGCTCGTCTCGGGCTGGTCGATCTGGGCGACCAGGTCCCGCAGCACGGGCATCTCATCCGGCGGGGCGCTGACGATCAGCAGGTTCCCCTCACGCGAGCCGATGATCGCCACCGAATCGGGCCGCTTCTGCTCGGCCCGCGCCTTGCCGCGGAAGAACCGCGTCAGGCTGTTGGCCGCACGTGACGCCTCGGCGTACTTCAGCCGGATCGATTCGATCACCTGCCCCTCGGCCCCGCCGGCGTTGTCGATCGTGGCGATGTATTCGGCCGCCTGCTCGACATTCGCCTGCTCGCCGATCAGCAGCACGAGCCGGCGGTCGCGGTCGACCTCCACCTGCACCTGCTTCGGGTCGCGTCCCTGCCACCAGCGCCAGCCGGGCGTGGCCGTGATCGACTCGATCAGCCGCTCGATCGCGCTCAGATCGCCCTTCTCGACCATGACGGCCTTGACGACCATCTTCGTGTTGTCGGCCGAGGGCTGGTCGAGTTCCTTGATGACCTGCTCGACCGTGTCGAGGATCTCGCCCTCGCCGAAGACGAGCACGGAGTTCGTCCGGCGGTTCGTCTCGACGAGCATCCGAGCTTGCATCGCGTTGTTCTGGTTCCGGCCCCACATCCGCTCGAACTGGAGCTCATCGGCGATGCTCTTGACCGTGTCCGCGATATCATCCACGCTCGCGTGTTCGAGCGGGATGATCCTGAACGATGTCGAACGGTCGGGCGAAGGCGCGTCGAACTGATCGACGAGGCTCTTGATCTGCTCGTAGTCCTCGTCGCTGGCCGCGATCACGATCGTCCCGCTTCGGCGGTCGCCGAAGATCGCCGCGTCGCCGGAACGATTCGCCCCCCGCCGGCCCGCGACGCGCGCCCTCTGCTGGAAAAACCGCTGCAGACCCGTCGCCACCTCGCCCGCGTCGGCCCGCTGCAGCTTGATCGAACGCACCGGGTACGAGCCCGTCTCCGACACGTCGATCTTCGCGACGAGCTCGCGGACCTCGGCGATCGTCTCGGCGTCCGCCTTGACGACGAACGTGTTGGTCGAGTCCTCCGCAGAGATCTGCACCTTGTCCTTCTTCGCGGGGTCCCGCCCCACCACCACCTGCTCGACGATCCGCCGCATCGCGCTGGGCAACGCGTGCTCCAGCGGGATGACCGCCATCTCCAGGTTCGGCTCCTCCATCGACACGTCGCTCGACGCGATCAACTCCGCGATCTCGGCGTGCTGCGCACTCGTCGCCGTCACCAGCACGCTACCCGTGCGCACGTCGGGCACCAGCCGCACACGCGGCACCGAGTTCGCCCCCGGCCCCTGCCGCTTGGCGTCCATGATCTGCTGCACCGTCGAGGCCAGCGTCCTCGCGTCGGCGTTGTGCAGCGCGTACCGCCGGACCTCCATCCGGTCCGTCACGGGGTTCTGATCCAGCAGCCCGATGAACCGGTCGATAATGTCGATCGCCCCGCTCGGCGCCGACACGATCAGCGACCGCCCCGCCGGGTCGCTCGTCACCGTCACCCGCTCGGGGTCGAACGTGCCCTCGAGCGCATTGCCGTCGGCGTCCTCCACCGTCAGCATCAGCTCTCGAACCCGTCGGGCCTGCCGACCCCGCGGCCGGGCGCTGAGCAGGTCGCGCACCGACCGCACCGCGCCCCGGGCGTCGATGTTCGTCAGCGGGTAGACCTTGATCGTGAGTTGAGCCGAGCGGTCCAGCCTCGCCACGCCTTTGATGAGCGACGACACCGTCTCGAAGTCCGTGTCGTTCGCCCACACGATCACCGCGCCGGCCTGCGCGTCCGGGCTGACCGCGACCCGGCCCGTGAACCCGCCCGGGTTCGTGTCGCTCGCCCGGCCCACCTGCCGCACCGTCTGCGTGATCAGGTTCGCCACCGTTCGCGGATCGGCCGACTCGGGCAGCTTGACCACCCGCACCGCCGTCGGCTCGGCCGGTGCCTGCCGCTGGATCTCCGCCGCCAGTTCCGCCAGCCTCGCCGTCATCCGCTCGGACCCGACCACGATCAGCGTGTTCGTCTCGGGGTCCACCGCGATCGTCACCGTCGGGGTATCACCGTCCCGAGTACCACGTTCGCGGGTATCACGGTTCTCCGAACCGTGTTCTGCATCCGCATTCTGGGTACCACGGTTCTCCGAACCGTGCTTCAGATTCTCGGCTCGGAGAGCCGAGGTACCCGGATCCTCCACAGCGGCGAACACCATCTCCGCCGACATCCGCTCGATGAGCCGATACAGCCCGCCCCTCGCGGGTTGATCGAGCAGACCCCCACCCACGGGCGCCCGGCTCGACCCCTTCTCGCCCTCCTTCTCGTCCTTGAGCAGCTCGTCGGCGCTGATGACCTCAACCTTCACGCCCCCCTGCTGTTCGAGCAGACGCCGGAGCGTCCGCGCCACGTCCTGTGCCCCCATCCGCGAGCGGTCGACGCGGATCGTGCGCATCTGACGCGACGTCGTGAGCGTGGCCGAATCCAGCTGCGACGCGAGCCGTTCGATGAGCGACATCTGCGGCGCGGTCGCGCTGACGATCAGCGAGTTGGACCCCTTGTCCACCCGCAGCGTCGGGGGCGTGCCGCCCTCGGTGTCGTCGGCGAGCACGGCCTGGAGGTTGATCGCCATCTCGCCCGCGTCGGCGCTGCTCAGGGGGATGACCTTGACGATCCGCCCGCCGCCCGGGCCGTCGGGGTCGAGGTCCAGCCCCGCGACGACCTGCTCGGCCAGTTCGAGCACGGGGGCCGGGGCGCTGACGACGATCGCGTTGAGCCGACGCTCGGCCGCGACCTTGACCGGCGGCTTGTCGTCGGCGATGCCGCTGCGGGCCTTCTGCAGCCGGAGCTGCCAGCTGGCCCACCAGTTCTGCTGGGCGAGCTCGTCCTGATCGGACAGCACCCGCTCGACGATGGGCGCGATCGACTCGGCCCTTGCGTGCTTGAGGAAGATCGTGCGCACGCCGATGGTCGCCGGCTCGGCGCTGACGGTGTCCATCGATTCGATCAGCCCCGCCGCCTTTTCGAGCCGCTCCGACGTCGCCGCCACGAGCACGGTGTTGCTGTTGGACTCGGCGGACACCCTCGGCTCGGGCTCGCCCGCGGGCAGCCCCGCTTTCAGCGTCTCACGCAGCGCTTTGGCCGCCGATTCCGCGTCGCCCTTTGTCAGCCGGAAGACGCGCACCTCGACGGCCGACTCGCCCCGCGGCTGGTCGAGCGTCGCGATCAGGTCGGACGCCATCGGCATCAACGGGCCCGGCACGCTCACCAGCAGCCGGTTCGTCCCCGCGTCCGCCTGGATCGTCGGCCGGGCGATGTTCAACCCCGCACGCTCGGCGCGCTGCAGATCCTCCGGCCAGCGGCTCCGGTCGCTGAGCATCTGCTGCACCGTCGACGCCACGGCCCGGGCCTCGGCGTGCGCCAGCGGGAAGCTCCGCATCTCGACCAGCGGCATCGACACCGAGCGGTCGTCGAACTCGGCCAGCAGTTTCACTGCCTTGTTCGCCTGCTCGGCCGGCCCGATCACGAGGATCGCCCCCGACGCCGGCTCGACCTCGATCTCCAGCGGACGCCGCTCGATCGGCATCGTCTCGCGCACGATCTTCATCACGGTCTTGGCCAGCACCGCCGGGTCCGCCTTGGCCGGGGTGAACGTCAGCACCGTCCGGTCCGTCTGCTGCGCCGGCTCGTCGAGCCGCTCGATCACGCTCTTTGCCAACTGGATCGACTCGGCCGGACCGCTGACGATCAGCGAGTTCGTCCGCCGCTCGGCCTCGACGCGGATCTTCGGCGGTTCGACGTACCGCCCCCGGCTGTACCGGAGCCTCGCCGCGAGGATCCGCGGGTCGGTCTGCTGCTGGTCGATCAGCAGACGCTCGACCGTGCGCACGATCTCGCCCGCGTCGGCGTGCGCCAGCGGGAACGTCTCGACCGCGGGCTTCTCCGGGTCGAACGGCTGCTTGTCCAGCGGGTCGATCAATTCTTCGACCTTCTTCAGATCCGCCGGCGCCCCCGTCAGCAGCAGCGCGTTGGACCCCACCGCCGCCAGCACCGCCACCGGCCCGCCCGCGGGCAGGTCCATCTTCGGCACCGCGCCGCTCAGCGTCCGGGCCACGTCGTTCGCGTCGGCGAACGTCAGCGGGACGATCTTCACCACGGTGCGGCCCACCGTCGCGGCCTCGGTGTCGAGCGCCTCGATCAGCTGCCGCGCCACGGCCTGGATCTTCTCCGGGGCCGAGATGATCAGCGTGTTGCTCGCCGGGTCCGCCGCGACTTCGAGCAGCTCGTCGACGAGGCGCTCGGGGGCCTCGCCGGTCTCGCGCAGCCGGGCGGTGAGAAGCCGCTCGAGGAGCGATTGCAGCCGATCCGCCTTGGCGAACTTGAGCGGGTACATCTTGAGCGTGGTGTCGGGCCGGTCGACGTCGCCGTCCACCTCGCCCAGCACGCGTTCGACCTGGGGGAAGATCGTCTCGGGGCCCGACACGATGAGCGACCGGCTGGCCGGCTCGACGCTCACCGTCACCGGCGTGTGCCCCGTCGCGCCCAGCGCCCCGCTGGAGCCCAGCTGCCGCAGCGTGTTGGCCACCGAGTTCAGGTCGGCCCGCTCGACGCGGTACGTCCGCAGCTCGACGCCCTCGTCCACGTTCAGCTTGTCGAGCGACTCGACGATCTGCTCGAACCCCGCCAGCCGCTGGGCCGGGGCGTCCACGATCAGCGAGTTCGTCACCGGGTCCGCCCGGACGGACACTTCCTTGCGCCCGCGCAGGTGCGGCAGGGGCCGGCCCCGCCGGTCGTACGGCATCGGGGGCTCGGGGTACATCGCGTCGATCGTCTTGGCCAGTTCCTCGGCCCGCGCCACCTTGAGCGGGAAGATGCGGATCTCACGCCCCTCGCGGTCGTAGGCCTGCGCCTCGTTCAACTCGCTGACGATCTGCTCGATCTCGGGCAGCACGTCCGGGTGGGCGCTGACGATCAGCGAGTTCGTCGACGGGTCCGCCTGGATATCCACCGGCTTGAGCTGCCGGTCCTCGGGCTTGCGCTGCTGGTAGTTCCGCTGGAGGATCTGCGCGATGTTCGTCGCGTCGGTCGAACGCAGACGGATGATCCGCAGCGGCGGGCGGTCGGCGCTCTGCTGGTTGTCCAGCGAGCGGATGAGCGATTCGATGATCCGGAACTGCGCCGGCTGCGCCGCCACCATGATCGAGTTGTTCGACTCGATCGCCTCGAACACGGGCTGCGGGCCGCCGTCGGCGCGCAGCGCCTCGCTCGTCTTGACCATCTCACGCAGGAAACCGACGACCTCCGCCGCCTTCGCCAGCCGCAGCTCGATCATCCGCACCTCGCGGGCAGGCCCGATCTGCCGCTGCAGCTCGTTGATGATCTTCATGAACCGGTCCATCGCCTCGCGGTCGGCCACCACCTCCAGCGAACTGGTCGACTCGTCCACCGTCACGTCCACAGGGCCGGCCCCGGGGATCTGCGCGATCTGCGCTTTGTAGATCGCCAGCGCCCGGTCGCGCACGTCCGCCGGGTCCGCGTTGGCGATCGGGACGATCCGCAGCCCGCGCTCCACCGGCACCGCCGTCAGGTCTTTCAGGATCTGCTCGACCTTCTCGAACGTCACCTCGTCGCCCGCGACGATCAGCGTGTTGGACCGCGGCTCGACCTCGATGACGACATCGACCTTCTGCTTGCCGGGCTGGGCCGGGCCCGAGAGCGTGCCGCGGCGTGCCAGCCCCGTGAGCATGCTCGCGACCGCACGCAGGTCGGCCCGTTCGATCCGGTATGTGCGCAGCTGCGCCACCGGCGGCACCTCGACGCGGTCGAGCGTCTCGGCGAGCGCTTCGAGCGACTCGCGCCGGTCCGCCGGCGCGTCGATGATCAGCGAGTTGCTCGACGCGTCGGCGGAGACCGTGACCTCTTTCTGCTTCTGGAGCCACGGCATGGGCCGGCCCCGCCGGTCCCGCGGCATCGGGGGCTGCGGATACAGCTTGTCCATCGCGGCGGCCACGTCCGTCGCCCGCGCCACCTTGAGCGGGAACAGGAACGTCTCGCGGGCCGGGCCCTCGGTGCGTTCCTTGTTGAGATCATCGACGAACGACTTGATCTCGTCGAACAGGTCCGGGTGGGCGCTGACGATCAGCGTCCCCGTCGCCGCGTCGGCGCGCACCTGCACGGGCCGCGCCGTCCGGTCCGCCAGCGGGCGGCTGTTGTACTGCTGTGTCAGCATCGACGCCACCGCGTTGACGTCGGCCGTGCGCACCTGCAGCAACTTCAGCGGCGGCAGCTCGCCCCGCTCGACCGTGTCCAGACGGCGCACGAAATCCGCGATCATCCGCTGCTGCGCGTCCTCGCCCGTCACGAGCAGCGAGTTCGTCCGCTCGATCACGCTGATCTTCGGGTCCGGCACCTTCCGCGACGGGTCCACCGGATCGGCCGAGTCGAGCAGCTCCTGCAGCGGTTCGAGGATCGACTTCGCCTCGACATTGTGCACGTCGATGATCCTCGTCGTGCGCGCCGGGGGCGTCAGCTGCTGCGCCTGGCGCAGCGATTCATCCAGCAGCCGGAGCGCCTCGGGCGTCCCCCGCGCGATCACGTTGCCGCTCAGCTCGTCGTATTCCGTCTCGACCGGCTCGGCCGCGGGGTCCTTCGCGTCCAGCGTCTGGGCGCGTTCAGCCGCCAGCGACAACGCCCGGTCCAGCAGGCCCTTGGGGTCGTGCCCTCGGATCGGGATCACCCGCAGCTGCCGCCCGGTGGGCTTGTCGACGTCCAGCTGCGCGATCAGCTGATCGATCACGGCGAACTGCTCGGGCTCGGCCCGGACGACCAGCGTGTCCAGCTCGTCGAGCGCCTCGAACGTCGGCGCGACATAGGCCGACCCGTCCTCCGGCTCGAGCATCGGCTTGGCGAGCCGGGGCAGACGCGAGGCCAGTTCGCTCGGGCGCAGCACCTTCGGCTCATAGGTGTGCTTGATCGTGCGCACGGCGACGGCGCCCGCCGCCTCGCGGATGCGCCCCTCCAGCCGGGCGATCGCCGCACGCGAGCCGATGAGCGTCGCCGTCCGGGTCTGCTCGTCGAGCACCGCCCGCACGGGGTCGTCGGCGGCGGCGTCGGCCAGGTTGTCCAGCTCGACGGCCTTGTCGAGGATCGCCTTCGCCCCGGCCGCACCGGGGATCTTCACCTGCCGCACCTCGCGCTTGACCTCGGGCTTGAGATCGATGCCCTCGACCAGCTGCTCGAACGCGTCGACATCCGCCGGCGGGCCCGACACCAGCAGCCCCTTGCCCGACGGCGTGGGGGTGTACCGCAGCATCTGGTTCTGACGCGGGCTCAGCATCCGCCCCGCGATCGACACCACCGACGACGGCGCCGCGTACTTGAGCGGGATCACCCGGGCCGTCGTGGTCGGCTCGATCGGCTCGTCGCCCGCCTGCCCCGGGTCCAGCTCGCCCAGCAACGCCGTCGCCTGGAGCAGCAGGGCACGGTCGGCCACGATGACCAGCTTGCCCACCGCGTCCAGCGGCAGGATCGTCGGCTTGCGCGTGTCGGGCACGCCCCGGAAGAGCGCTTCGAGTTGCGTCTTGGCCTGCGACGGGGTGACCGTGCGCAGGGCGAAGGTCGAGAGCCGGGTCTCGCCCGCCTCGATCCCGCCCTCGGGCGCGTCGAGCAGGGCGATGAGTTCCTCGACGGTCTGGATGCGCGCCGCCGACCCGACGGCGATGATCGCGTTGAGCCGCTCGTCGGCCTGCAGGTTCAGGCCGGCGACGTCGATCTGCTCGACCTGGCGGATCTTGCCGTCCTTCTCGATGATCTGCTTGAGGATCCGCTGGCCCACCAGCCCCTTGAGCGCCTCGACCGCCTGCGCCGCCTTGGCGTGACGCAGCGTGAAAATCCTGTACTGCGAATCGACCGGCTTGACCGCGTCGATGTGCTCGACGATCTCGCGGATCCGTTGGCACTGCGCCGCCGTCTCCACCACGATCAGCATGTTCTGCGCTTCGACCGGCGTCACCAGCCCCGGCGCCTTGACCAGCGGCTTGATCTTCTCGGCCACGTTCGTCACGTTCGAGTTGCTCAGCGGGATCGTGATCGTCAGGTACTGCGACGGGTCGACATCCTTGAAATCCGTCCCGTCGAACACCGGGCCCGGCTTGCGGGCGGCTTCCTCCAGTGTGCGCAGATACAGGAAGTTCTTCTCACGCACCACGATCCGCTGGTGCATCGCCAGGTTCAGGTTGAGGATCTCGAGCGCGTCCTTGAGCGAGTAGTCCGCCGCCGAGATGAACGTCATCGCCCCCGCCGGCACCGACGCCTCGCGGATCACGGGCAGCCCCGTCTCGCGCGCGAAGAAATCGAGCACCTGCGCGAACGGGGCGCCGCTGAAGTTGAACCGCAGCCGGACCGAGTCCGGGTCGGTCGCGCCCCGTTCGGCAGCCGGCTTGTCGACGTGCGTCTCGGCCTGACCGCCCGGGTTGTCCGGCGTCGGGGGCACGGCATCCTGAGCCGAGCAGGGCAGACCGGCGACGGCCAGAATCGCGGCGGCGAGCAGAACAGTCGATTGGCGATCCATCACAAACTCCTTACCCCCTCCGGGGGAAGATCCTCACCCACTCGGGTGCTCCGCTGAGTGTACCGATTCGTCAGGACGGGCCTGTGCGAGGGTCTGCCCCGTACGCACCATGACACGCCTGCCGTCGAGCACGAAGTAAACCAATTCTCCGGAAGCGTCGTCGAGCGTCGCGCCCAGCAGCGATTCACCCCGGCGGAGCGTCTTCATTTCGCCAGTGTCTGTGCGCGCGAGCATGACCTCCACGACCCGCCCATCCTCATGCAGAGACTCCACCACACCGGTCACACGCCACTTCGCATACGGCGGTGGTGGCGGCGAGGCGGGGACGACCGCCACCGGGGGCGGCACCGGCTGGGGTTCGGCGGGCGGCGGCGCAAGATGGAACGGGTCCCGTTCGACGAGGCTCGCCACCCGTTTCGAGGCCCCGGGATCGGGGCTTTGCAACACCGGAACAGGATCGTCCGGCTTCACCAGATCCGGGGCGAACAACGTCGAGAGGTCCACTTTCAGCGCGAACACCTTCCGGTCCTTGCCCCTCGGCGAGATCGTGAACCCCTCGACCCGGTGAATCCAGGGCTGACCCCGCACCGCGGCCAGTGCCCGCAGGGTCTGCTCGAACGTGCCGACACCCTGCAGACGCGCATGGATCACGTTGAAGTCGTTCTGCGACGACAAGACCCGGCGGAGCGTGCGGTTGACACCCGATCCACGACGCCGGGCCGGGTTTTCCACCGGGGCCGGGCGGCCGTGCGAGACGACGACTTCCCCCAGCCCTTCCCGTTCGGCGAGGGCGCTGAGCAGTGTCCGCAGCCGATGCTCGACGATGTCGGCGTCCCGCCCGAGCATGGTCGAGCCGAGCCCCCGGAGGGCTTTGCGGTCCGCCCGCAGCCCCTCGGATGCGGCTTTGAACCCCTTGATCCGTCGGGTCAGATCCGCGGCTTCCTTCTTCATCGCCTCGTGCTCGTGGAGATAGAACGCGCCGGTGAGAGACCACCCGCCCCAGACCACCCCCACCGCGGCGAGGGCCGAGATGATGATCGTTTTTTTCTTCATCACGGCGTCCCCTCCCCGGTACCGGTGTCCGAGGGGCTGGTTTCGGGCGAGCCGGACGCGGCCGGGGCGTCGGTCGTGATCTGGAACGCGAACCGGTCCTCGACCTCGGGCCCCTGGCTCGTGACGGTGTAGACCCCCGAATCCAGCAGCCGTTGCCTGAAACGTTCGGCCTCGGCCCTGTGCCGGACGCGACCGGCGAGCGAGATGGCGAGCGTCGATTCGGCCGTCCACGCCGACGGGTCGTTGAGCCGCCCCCCTTCTTTGAACACGGCACGGTGCGTGATCTCGACGGCGAGCTTGGAAAGGACCGCCTCATTCGGGGGAGGCATCTCTGCGACGACGTGATCGAGATGATCGAACCAGTCGATCGAGCGATCGGTCCACGCGCGGATGTGCCCGAGCCGGGCGCCGGCGAGTTGGGACTGGATGTACCTGTCGCGTGCCTTGTCGTGATCCTCGCGGAGCACCGCCAGCGCGGCCCGTTCATCCGCGAGGCGGTTCTGCGCAACCAGGTAGCCCGCCCCGATGAGCACGATCAGCCCGAGGAGGGACGCGAGGACCGCCTGACGCAGCCCGGCGCGTGTATCCGGGGGTCTGGTCGGGTTGGCGAAATCGAGCACGGGGACCCGCAGTGGCTTGCACAGCGGGAGCCCCGCGAGCGGGATGGCCGGCGTCAGCACGAGCGGATCGATCTCCCCGTCGGCGTCGAGCAACACGTCGGGTGTGAACACCTCCTCGGGCAATTCCAGACGTTCGGACGCCGCCCGGGCGACGATGCCCGCGAGAGGCTCGGCCCCCAGGACCACCAGCCGCTCGACTTCGCGGCCGTCGGGCGAGACGCGGTAACTGACCCAGGTGCGTGCGGCCTCCACCGCGACGCGCTCGGCGTAGTGCTCGAGTGCCCGTTGGTCGGTCGAGAGCGGCAGCACGGCGTCGATCGATCGCGAAAAGACGAGCCGACCCGATTCGATGACCAGCAGTTCGAGCGACCCGAGACCGGGGGCGATGACGAGGGCCGAGCGTGCGTCGTGGTCGGCCTTGCTGAGGATCGCCCGCACACCCGCGCTGCGGAGCCGGATGCCGTCGAGTTTCAGGCCCGCCGCTTTCGAGAGCGTGCGTCGCCAGACAACCCTTTCGACGGGCATCGCCGCCGCGGTGATCGGGCCGTTGTCGTCGTCCCCGGCGTCGTAATCGATCACGTTCTCGGCGGAGGTGGGGCTCGCCTGACGGGACATCTGGAGGTGGATCATCTCGTGCCGCTCGGCCCGATCGAGGACACCGGCCGGTTGTTCGATCCGCTTGATGAACACCTCGCCGCGGGAAACGGAGAAGATCGCCGACTTGGCGGTGATGCCGTTCTCGTCGAGCACACCGCGGAGCCACCGGCCGACATGCTCGGCGTCACGCTCATCGCCTTCGACGGCGGCGTGCACGGCGCGGCGCAGACGGACGGTGTTGTTCCGCCCGAGATCGACCTCGACCGCGAGGAGATGGCCCGCCTCGATATCGAATATGAGGGTGCTCACGGGGTGCCCTCCCCCCGGCCTGTGCGGGCGGGTTTCCAACGCCCCAACCGGTTATCGACACCCCCCGACGGGGTCGGCGCGGCGATCGGCTCGTCATCGGCCGGTTGATTCACCGCCGCGGTCCCGGGGGGCGCGGTGATCGGCTCGTCCGGTGCACCCGGGACATCGTCGAAGAACGAGTTGGTCAGATCATCGAGCGTCATCGCCGCGTCGTCGCCGGTCTCGGGCATCGGCCCGCCGGTGTCGTCCAATGTACCATCGCCGGTCGATCCGGGGCGTGGTTCCGGCCCTTCGTCGAGTGCATCGCTGAACGCGGGGAGTGCGCGGACCGCCCTCGCCGCTTCGAGGGCCGTCCGCTCGCGGAGATACGCCAGCCGGACCCTCGGCCCGGCCGCGTCGAGCACCGCCTCGAACTCGACGAACGGCCCCGTCTCGGTCGGGGTGTCCGGTTCGATGATGTCGCCGAACTCATCGGCCATGGGCAGGGTCTCTCCGGTGTCCGCCGAGTCGTCGGGGGATTCGAGTGTGACCCGCAGCACGACGCGCCACTGGAGGCAACGCGTGACGGCGACATCGACAAGCGACGCGAACGCCTCGACGTCGATCAGTCCCTCGTCGAGCGGCCAGGTGACGCTGCGCATGGCGTCGGCGTCGAGCCGTTCTCGGGCCGAGACCATCGCGGCGGCGCTCGAATCATCCAGACCCGGCAGTGCCGCGAGGACGGCACGCGGTGCGGTGTTGATGTCCACCACGCCGGGGCGGAAGGGATCGGGCGAGGTGGTCAGCGCGTCGAGCAGCGCGGGCCACTGGTCGCGCTCAACACCCTGCGCGTCGAGCAGGCGGACGAGATCGCCGGGCGTTTCGAGCTTCGGGCTGTCGATGAAGAGGCGCGAGGCGGTCTCCGCGACGGCTTTATCCAGCGACCGCGACAGGGCGCGTTCGAGGTTGTCCGACCACGGCGCGTTGACGTTCACCCGCGGCGTGCCGCGCTGGGCGTCGTCGGTGATCCCGGCCTGCTGCCGGGCATCGGCGGCGAAGACGGTAAGCAGGTCGATCGCGGCGGGCGCCCCGTCCGGCGAGCCTTCCTCTTGCGAAGACAACAGAACCCCGGCGCCTTCGACCCGCAACGCCTCGGCCGGCGAGAGATAGAACCCGCGGTCGCGGCGTTGAACGAGCCGCTGCGCCAGAGCCGAATCAACACCGGGCAGCGCGGCGAGCATCTCGGGTGTGGCGTGGTTCAGATCGAGACGGGCGGCCTCGGGCAGCACAACGGCATCCGAGTCGCCGGCGGGTTGGGAGACGAGCCGCACGACGACCTGCAGGTCCTGTCCATTTTCGAATGTGATCTCGTCGGTGAGCACGGGAGCTTTGCCGTCGAGCAGGGCGTCGCGTTGATCGGCGAGCTGTTCGGCCCAGACGAGCAGCGCCGATCGGGCCGCGTCGTACATGCGGAGCTGCTGGATCTCTCGCGTGACGGCGGCGCGGTCGGCCGCGACGACGCCGAGCAGGGTCGAGGCCGACAGGCTCGCGAGCACCACGAGAAACAGCACGGCGAACAGCACGACCGCCCGCGGTTGGTTCCCGTCTTGATTCACGACGCCCCCCCTTCCGCATCGTCCGCCGGTGTAGCCGGGCCGGCGGTCGTGGCGGCGGTGGCGTCCGGGATCGAGATCACGCGGAGCCGATCGGGCGCCCGTTGCGGGAGTTGCGTGCCCGGCGCGTTGAGCGGACCGAGGCCTTGCAACGTTGTCGATTGATCGAGACCGCCGGGTGGGGCTTCATTCGCACCCGCGATCGCCCCGCGATCGTCGGCCGATGCATCGGGAAACCGGGTTTGATCCCCGGGTGGTGAGCCGAACCAGACCGCGACCTCGACCGCCGCCGGCAGGCCGCGTGTGGATTCGTACGTCGATCGCCATGCACGCCCGTCGTGATAGCGGAACCGGACGGCCCGCACACCGCTCAGCGGCGGTGAGGCATCCGGCGTCTCTTCCCGTTCATCTATCGGCGATGCCGCGGCAGCCATGGTATCAGTGCCCGCGGAAGAGCTGACATCGAGCGGGTGGTCGCCTTCGGCATCCGCCGGGCTTGCCCAGTCTCGGCGGGAGATCCGCAGCGTGCCGGTGTGCGGGTCGAACCGGAATTCGGTGCGTTGGAGGTCGCTGCGGTCGGGGTCGCCGATGAGCACGCCGCGGTGGGCGACGACCAGCCCCGCCGGGTCGCCGACGATCCCCGGGCCGTCGGGTGTGGAGGCGACGGCCGAGAAAAGGTCGCGCTCCAGCCGATCGAACATCACCGAGGCGGCCCGCGCGCGGGCGGTCGTGTCGAGCACCCGGCTCTCGCGGTCGAACAATTGCCAGAGCAGCGACGAGACGGCCGCGGCGAGCAGCAGGAGCAGCGCGACGGCGACGAGCACCTCGACGAGCGTGAATGCCGGCCGGTGTTTCATCGCCGGGCCCCTCCAGTTCTGATCGAAGGACGCGGGGCGGCGTTGCCCGATGCGTCGCCCGTGAAGTCGTCCGCCGGGAGCCCGCCGGTCGCCGCGTCGAGCGGGGATGCCGAGAGCCGGACGAGGCGGCTGAGCGTCACCGAGGGCGAGCCCTCGATCTCGGATTCCGTTTCGTCGATCCGGTACGCCCGGACGCTCACGAGCGTGAGGCCCTCGTGCTCGCTCGGCTCGGTCTCGATCTGGAGCGCCCAGCTCGGCTGGGTGTCGAGCGAGGCCGGGGCGTCGTCCGGGTCGATCCCGGTCATCGAATCGTCCTGCTCGGGCCGCCACGGCTCGACGGGGCCGTTGAGCGTCTCGGGCCGGGCCAGCCCTGTTTCGATCATGGCCAGGGCACTCTCGGCCAGGTCGGCGGCGTCGAGCCGATCGCGCGATCGGCCCAGCCCGTCGACCACCTGCCCGATCACCGACAGCAACATCGAAGCCGTCATCACGAACAGGGCCAGCGAGAGCAGGATCTCGAGCAGGATGGCGCCCCGGCGATGCGTCACGGAACACCCCCCGTCCCCGCGGGCGCTGCCGGGCTTGCCGAGCCGGGCGGACCGAGTGAATCGAACGAGCCGGATGAACCGGGTCGTGTGCCTGTCTCCGGGGGGAGCAGGTCGTCCATCTCCGGCGTCGCATCGAGATCATCGCCGGAGGCTGCCGACCATTTTTCCATCCGGACCGAGCCGACCGCGCCATCGATCCGCAGCACCGCCGCCCGATTTTCCGCGTCCACCAGCCAGACCGGGCGGGGTGCAGTGATCGACCCGTCGGGCAGGCACGCCGCGATCAAGTCCGGCGCGAGGTCCGGCATCTCCCGGTTCGGGTTCACGGGTGAGTTGTCCGGTGGCGTGATCGCCCCCTGCATCTTCTCCTGGCCGGGCTCCGGCGGCATCTCGCCGAACCCGGCGTCTGCCGGGGGTTCGTGCGTGAATCGGTAACCATCCGGCAGCTCGAGCAGCACGTCCCTGACTCCTGTGCGATCCGCGCCGCCGATCGCGGATTCATCCGGGCGGGGGCCGGCGATGCCGCCGATACCCGCGTTCTCGCCGAGCGTTTCATCGTCGAGCGGGGAACGCCTCGCGGTGAGTTTCACGACCCCGCCCGGCTCGTCCGCCTCTGCATAGAGGTACAGCACGACGCCTTCCAATCTGGCCCTTTCCTGTGCCAGCCGGATCGCCGCACCCAGCTGCCCGGACGCCCGATCGAACGTCATCGGCGCGAGCCTGCCCATCAGCGCCGGCCCGACCAGCGAGAGCATCGTCACCAGCAGCGCCAGGGCGATCAGCACCTCGATGAGCGTGAATCCGCGGCCGCGCATGGCCTCTCTCCGGATTCGCCGCCTCACGGCCCGTCGGAAGGGGGCGCGGGCAGATCGGAGCCGAGGTCGTCGCCGAGGTCGTCTTCCGATGACTGATCCCACGCGGTGATGTCGTCCTCGGTGTCCGCTTCTCCGTCGGGCCCGTTGGACCAGAGGTCGTACTTGTCGCCGTGCTCTGGCTCCTCGCCGCGATAGCCCCATTCGTTGTTCCAGACGTCGCGGGGCAGCGGCTCCTTCATGTACTGCTGCCACTTGGTCTCGTCCGCGTCGGGGTCGAGCTGCTCCTTGTCCCAGAGCACGGCGAGGCCCTCGTCGTCGTTGGGATAGCGGCGGAAGTCGAGATAGAACAGGTCGAGCGCATCACCGATCTGTTTCAGCTGGATCTTCGTCATGTCGATGTCGGCCGTGTCGCGACGCTGGAAGACCGCGACCCCCACGATCGCCCCGAGCGCAAGGATGATCGCGATGACAATCAGGACCTCGATGAGCGTGAAACCCGAACGCCGGGCGAGCCGGGCCCGACCGTTCGACCGACGAAAAGCATACGACGCGTTCATGGCACTGCCTCCTTCGCCCGCCCCGTGCCCCCCGGGCACAGGCCACCATCTCCATACAGCGACGGGGCCATTTGTGTGCGGCGGCACCCGTGATTAGTCCACACTAGCATAATCCCGGGCGGGCCGCAACCCCCCGCCCGTTTTTTCGCGCCTTCTTCCACTTCTGTCACACGTTCGCCGACATCTGCATCATCGGCAAAATCAGGGACACCGCGACAAGGCCGATCGCGCCGGCGATCAGCACCAGCAGCAGCGGCTCGATCAACTTGACCGCCGCCGACAGCAGCCGATCGACCCGACCCTCCAGCGTCTCGGCGATCGTCAGCAGGACGGTGTCCACGTTCCCGGCGGCCTCACCCACCGCGATCATCTCGACCACGTCGTCGCCGAACAGACCGGATTCGGCCAGCGGCCCGGCGAGCGGATCACCCGCACGGACCGCCTCGATGGCCCTGTCGATCGCTTCTTCCATCAGCACGTTGCCCGCGGCATCTCGGGCGATGGTCATCGCGGCGATCAGCGGCACCCCGTTGGCCTCCATCGTCCCCAGAAGCCGGCAGAACCGCGCCGCGGCGAGCGCCCGCGTGAGCGGCCCGAGCACGGGCGCCCTCGTCCTGAAGATCGAGATCCGCCGGCGGACCTCAGGGTTGCGCCGCAGACGCCAGAGCGAGGTCCCGGCGATCGCGATGACGGCGAGCAGGACGATGCCGTAATGCGACACGATATCGCTCACGCCGAGCACGAACGTGGTGATCGCCGGGAGCGAGTCGAGCCTCGTCAGCACGCCCTTGCGGAACATGGGGACGAAGAACCCGAAGATGACCCCGAGCACGCCCGTGCCGATGGTGACCAGGATCATCGGGTAGATCATGCTGGAGATGATCTTGCCCTTGAGCTCGGCCTCGTTGCGGACGAACTGCCCGAGCTGCTTGAAGATGTCTTCGAGGAACCCGCCCTTCTCGCCGGCGCGGACCATCGCGACATGCACGGGCGGAAAAACCCCCGGCTGCTCGGCCATCGCGTCGGCAAGCTCGCCCCCGTCGCTGACGCGCTCGGCAAGACGCCTGAACACCTCGGCGAGCCGGGGCTGGCTTTTCTGCCGGCTCAGCAGCGTGAGCGCCCGCATCAGCGGGACCCCGGCGCGGAGCAGGTCGGCCATCTGTGTATAGACCGTCGAGAGTTTGCGCGAACCGACACGCCCCCTCCCCCGGGTTTCGGCCTGCTCGGCGAGGTGGACCGGGGTCATCCCGCGGGTTTCGAGTTCGGAGAAGACCGCCCGCTCGGAATTGCCCGCGAGCACACCCGTGACGCGTTCGCCTCGCTCATCGATCGCGATGTACTCGAAAGTCGCCATCGTCGAACGAGAGCGTAGGTGCGATATGCCCGCTTCGGACCCGACGAACCCCGACGGTCAGAGCGCGGCCCCGGTTCTTCCGCGAAACTTCCCTCGGGGTTCACTCCTCTTCGAGCAACGCCTCGATCTTCGCCCGCACCTTCTTGCTCTCGGGTCTCGTCTTCGGCTCGAACCGGGCGACGACCTCGCCGTCACGGTTGACAAGGAATTTCGTGAAGTTCCATCGGGGTTCGCCCCCAAGCGGGGCCGGCAACGCCGCCAGCTGTTTATACAGCGGATGGGCATCCTCACCCTTGACGCTGATCTTCTCGAACATCGGGAAGGTCACGTCATACTTACCCGTGCAGAACGCGGCGATCTCCTTGTTCGTGCCCGGCTCCTGACCCGCGAAGTTGTTGGCGGGGAAACCGAGGATGACGAAGCCGCGGTCTTTATATTCACGGTACATCGCCTCAAGGGCCTTGTATTGGGGGGTCAGGCCGCACTTGCTGGCGGTATTGACGATCATCACGACCTTGCCGCGGTACTTTTCGAGTTTTTCGGGTGTGCCGTCGAGCCGCTTCATCTCGTACTTGAGCACATGCGCATCGGCGGACGCGTCGGCATGCGCGGGTGTGGGCTTGGCATCGGCGGGCCCGGCGTTGGCTACCGCGGGAGCCGCCGCTGGAGCCGGGGCACCGAGCATCGAAACGACGAGTGTCAGCATGGCTGCGATCATGGCATGGTCTCCTGTGGGCGTGTGTGGTGGTGAACCCACGGGCCGATGTGAATATTGCTGCCCGGCCCCGCGATAGAGTATCACCCGCATGCACCTCTTGACACGGACAGTCCGTTTTCTCGCCGACCCCCACGCCGCACGCGTACACGGCACGAACGGGTTCGGCGGAAAACCGGCGTGGAGCGGCATGCCGCGGTATTTCGAGATCGAGGTCCGCTGTGCCGGCAAGCCGGACGCGAAGACCGGATACCTCATCAATATCAAGCAGATCGACGAGGCCGTGCACCGGGCGGTGGTGCCGCGGGTCGCCGAGGCCATCGGGCGAGACGATCCCCCCGGCCCGGCGGCGCTCGTCGGCCCGCTGCTGGACGCGGCCCGGGAAGCCGTCCCCGGTGTGTGCTCGATCGCCTGGCGGCTGACGCCCGCCCTCGTTCTGGAGCGTGACATGGAATCGGACACCGTGCTCGTCAGGCAACGCTTCGAGTTCTCCGCCGCCCATCGGCTGCACGTCCCGTCGCTGAGCGACGACGAGAACCGCAGACTCTTCGGCAAATGCAACAACCCCGCGGGCCACGGCCACAACTACCGCGTCGAACCCGCGATCGCGGTCGACCCGGCCCGGCCGCTGCCGTTCGACACGATCGAGCGGATCGTGCAACAACAGATCATCGAACCGTTCGACCACAAACACCTGAATGAACAGACCGACGAGTTCGGCGGCGAGGTCGGCCTGAACCCGAGCGTCGAGAACATCGCGATGGTCTGCTTCCGCCGGCTCGAAAAACCCTTGCGAGAGGCGGGGGCCGCGCTGCGGTCGGTCACGGTGTGGGAGACCGACCGCACGAGCAGCACCTACCCGGCGTAGGCCGAATCGTCGCGTTCGGCCATGTTGGACGCCGCACGTCGCGCCGGGGTCGTGGTGTCATACGAATTCCAAGAAAAATTCGTGCGTGTTGACCAGACTCAGGAGAAAGGGGTGGCTGCTTTTCTTGATCGACGTGCTTTTCGCGTCCGGGTTTCGTGGCGTGGGCGGGGGACGTCGGCCCCACCTCTCCCCGGTCGCCGGGGAGAGGTCGACGACTCGGAGTGTCGGCGGGTGAGGGGCTACGACTTTTTCAACTTCGTTCATACCTCAACGATCGAAGAGTGCAAGAGATTTGGGAATGATGCCCCTCACCCCAGCCCTCTCCCCGCTGGCGGGTGTCTGGACTTGGG
>JALWOY010000070.1 GCA_027083355.1 Phycisphaerales bacterium
TTGGGCAAGCAGGGGGCGGCGTACGGGGTGCTGGGGAGTGGCGTGGGGTCGGGGGGGGGTGGAGGGGGCGGGGCCGGGGGCGGGGAAATAGTGTGTCGTCGGCTCGGGTTTCCCGGGGCATCGACGGGCCATAGGATCACGAGTCCAGGAAACCGGGCCGCCGAACGCCGCCCGAGACCAAGGAGCGAAAAGCATGGCCAGCGACAAGGTTCACGAATTCACCGACGGCAACTTCGAAGCCGAGGTGCTCAAGTCCGACAAGCCCGTCCTCGTGGACTTCTGGGCGGAATGGTGCATGCCCTGCCGGATGCTCGCGCCGACCATCGACCAGGTGGCCGAGGAATTCGACGGCAAGGTGAAAGTCGGCAAGGTCGACACGGACAGCAACCGCAACGTCTCGATGCAGTACGGCATCTCGGCGATCCCGACCGTCATCGTTTTCAAGAATGGTGAGATCCACAAGAAGTTCGTCGGGCTGACGAACAAGGATGATCTCACCAACGCCCTGACCGAGGCGATGGGCTAAGCCCGGCGGGTCCGCGATGCCTTCCAGCAACAACATGCCGGGCAGCCAGAGCCGGGGACGACTCCGGTGCGGTGTCGTCGGTGTCGGTCGGATGGGGCGGCACCACGCCCGGGTCTACGCCGAGATGCCGGACGTGGAACTCGTCGGCGTGGTCGATGAGGACCCCGAGCGGGCCGAGTCGATCGCCGAGACGCGGAACTGCCGCGCGTTCACGACCGAGTCCGAGCTGCTCGACGCGGGCGTGGACGCGGTCAGCATCGCCGTCCCGACGACGGCGCACATGAAATCGGCTTCCCCCTTCCTCGAC
Source organism: Phycisphaerales bacterium (assembly GCA_027083355.1). Taxonomy (GTDB): domain Bacteria; phylum Planctomycetota; class Phycisphaerae; order Phycisphaerales; family UBA1924; genus UBA1926. Next base: position 834 of record JALWOY010000070.1, read on the forward strand.
GCGGGCGTCGCCTGCCTGATCGAAAAGCCGCTCGCACCCGACACCGAGACGGCGTGGGCGCTGAAGGAATCCGCCGAGCGGAACGGTGTGTGCCTGATGGTCGGGCACATCGAGCGGTTCAACCCGGTCGTGCGCGCGATGGAACGGATCAGGGCCGAGGGGCACGAGATGATCCCGCGGTTCATCGAGGTGCACCGTGTCAGCCCGATGACGTTCCGATCGGTCGATGTCGGCGTTGTCATGGACATGATGATCCACGACATCGACGTGGTGCTGAACCTGATGGATGGGGCCGAGCCCGTCGAGATCCAGGCGTCGGGCGTCGCGGTCGTGACCGATCACGAGGACATCTGCAACGCCCGGCTCCGTTTCGAGACGGACCGCGGGCCGTGCGTGGCGAACATCTCGGCGAGCCGGCTCGCGTTCAAAACCGAACGGCTGACGCGGATCACGGGCGAGGACGGGTACATCAAGATCGACTACGCCGCGAAGAAGGGCACGGTGATCCGCCGGACGGCCAATGAGATCCAGCGGCAGGAGGTCATCGAGCTGCTCCGTTCGGGCGAAGATCTCTCGGATCTGGACTGGTCGGAACTGGTGAATATCGAGCCGCTCGAGATCGAGGATCTGGACCAGCTCGAACTCGAGATCGGGTCGTTCATCCGCGCCGTCCGGACCGGGTGCCGCCCCCCGATCGACGCGGAGGCCGGTTTCGTGAATGTCCGGACGGCCGAGCGGATCGTGGAAGCGACGAAAGAGTTTATTTCGTCGCTCGAACCGTTCACCACCGGCTGAAGCACTCGATGATCGGACCGGCCGGCATGCGAACCCACCCGAAGCC
>JALWOY010000071.1 GCA_027083355.1 Phycisphaerales bacterium
TATGTCTTATAAACTCCACTTCCTGTGTCTGTTGCAGTTAATGCTATGCTCGTTGTTCCTGTGATGTAATTGTTGTAGCCATTGTAAACAACATTTGTTGTTGGTGGTGTGTTATCAACTATTACAGTTTCACTCTTTACCTCCTCAGTATTTCCGAGATTATCCACGCTGTAATAATAAACAGTGTGAGAGCCTTCTGTAGCTATATTGAATGGCATTGCATATTCTGTGAAATTGCTGATATTTGAGTCATCTATGCTGTAGTATGTCTTATAAACTCCACTTCCTGTGTCTGTTGCAGTTAATGCTATGCTCGTTGTTCCTGTGATGTAATTGTTGTAGCCATTGTAAACAACATTTGTTGTTGGTGGTGTGTTATCAACTATTACAGATGAATTATGTATTGTTGTTAAAAGAGTGTTGTAATTATTATCCTCAGCCTTAACATTTGTTAAATTCAAAGGTGAAGATGCAGTAATGTTTTTGCTTTTAAACGTAATTGATGCAAGCATTCCTTTTTCTGCAGGTAAAGAAAGATTTAGTCCAGATAGTAGGACTTTTCCCGGATTTGAATAATCTGATTGCACCAGCACAAACATTCCTCCGCTGCTCACATTCAATACTTCAAGAACAGATGCATTGTAATTAAGTTCACACTGAATGCCTGCAACACCATATCCATGTGGGTCAACAGTTATGTTTACAAAAAATTCATGATTGCCTTTCATAAACTGCTCAGATGGTTCAACATTGATATCTACCGGAGGATTTCTTATCATAACAGTGGCATTGCGAATAATTGGTTGTTCTCCATTAACTATTGCATATGCTGGTGGCAATCTTATATATGCATCACCAACCTTGTCCTTTGCCCTGAATATTATTCTCATAAATGGCTTTGATGCATTTTGCAATGAGAGAGCCATATTATTCTTTATTTCACCTGTTGAATTATCAACGACACTGAAATTGCTATCATAATCGCCCCACCACATTGAATACATACCACCATTGCTTACTCCATCGCTTCCATTCACCACTTCAAGCAAACTTGAGTTAAATTCAACATTACATTGAGCACCACTTGTATCAGATGCATTTGTTATGAGAATGTCAACCTCAAATGTCTGATTTATGTATACCATGGATGGAGCATCAACAATCATTTCATGAACAGGTGACTCTGCAATTGATAAATTACTCAACGCAAGAAAAGATAAAATAAAGAAGGGAAGAGTTTTAATTATTGTTTTCCTTTTGCTTTTCATTTTTTATCGCCTCCGTTCCTTTTAGCCAGTCCATTTGTGGCCAATTGCTATGAGGTCTCCAATGTCTATAACTCCGTCTGCATGCACATCCTCAGGTATAAATCCGGGTGTTCCTGTTTCTCCAAAGTGGTCAAGAACTCTGAGCATATCAACGATATTGACTCTTCCATCTGCATTCAAATCTTCCTTCCATGGAGGCACATAGCATGATGCCTCTGGCGATGTGCTTGCTGTTGGTGTAGCCTTGATGTTGTTGAGGTTATCTGTTGCTGCCACATAGAACTGGTAGTATCCTGGTTTATAATAGCCTGGATTTACAGGCATGTTGAATGATACTACCCACGGCTGTATGTTTGGAATGAGAGTTATGTTGTCTCCATTCTGCACCACTATAACAC
>JALWOY010000072.1 GCA_027083355.1 Phycisphaerales bacterium
GTGGAGAAGCCTATCGTTGGGCCGACACGGGGTGTAGCGCAGCTTGGTTAGCGCGTCTGACTGGGGGTCAGAAGGTCGGAGGTTCGAATCCTCTCACCCCGATTGCGGGATTACGGATTCCAGAAGATTCCCGTGGTTTCTGAAACAAGCGCCGGGTCCTCCCACCCAGCCCCGCCGGGTTGTGCTTCTGGACCAACCAGACGCCGACAGAGAGCCTGCGAAGCGTCGCATTTTCCGACCGATCCAATGCGTGCCGAAACCTCCCTCCCTCTCCCCGCCTTGCGGGGAGAGGGCCGGGGTGAGGGGCTCCTGATTCTCCTCTTCCTCCTCCCTCTCGTGGGACGGGCTTCCAGCCCGTCTCTCCATCTCCTTCATCTCGGTGGGACAGGCTTCCAGCCCGTCTCTATCTCTCTCCCAGCACAAGAGCCCGGAGCGTGAGCGACGGGCCGGGTTTCAAACGCTCCTCGCAGGACCAACTTCCAACCCCGCCGGGTCGTGATTCTGGACCTCCCAGACGCCGACGCTGAGCCTGCGAAGCGTCGGATTCCCCGAGAGATCCAATCCGCACCGGCCCTCCCTCCGACACCACCAAACCCGGGCACAGAGCACCCGTCGATCAAGAAAAACCCGGGCGCATACCCGGGTCTTCCCAACACACGCGTTTTTCTTGAAAGCCGTTCGGCTCAGGCGGCGACGTTGGAGATCTGCTCGATCGCGGTGATGACCTGCCGGACCTGGAAGGGCTTCTTGAGGAACCCGTCGAAGCCCGAGCCGCGCATCGCGTGCATCTGCCCGTCGGTGAGCTTGCCGCTCATCCCGATGACGCGGGTGAGCTGGGTGGAGTCGGAGGAGCGGATCAGCTCGGCGATGTGCTGCCCGTTGCCGCCCTCCATGTGGACGTTGATCAGCACGACGTGCGGGCGGACGCGTTCGCAGATCAGCCCGGCCTCGAAGTTGCCCGTGGCGGTGTGCACCTCGTAGTCCGTCTGCTCGGTCAGCACACGCTTGAGCACGTCGACCACCTCGGGGTCCTCGTCGACGATCAGCACACGCATCGCCCCGCTGATGACCCCGTCGAGCGGGATGCCGTGCTCTTTCATGAACCGCATGAGTTCCGAGACGGGGATACGCCGGTCTTTCGAACCGGGGATGCGGTAGCCCTTGAGCTGCCCGGCGTCGAACCACTTGGAGACCGTCCGGGGGGCCACGTTGCAGATCTTGGCGACCTCGCCCGTTGTCAGTACGTCACGATCGAGAGGCATGCGTCTCACCTTCTACTTTCTTCACTGACCGGGAGGGCCGCTCCCGTCCGCTGACCCATCTCGTGCATACACATCGGTCCTTTTCCGGGCCGGCTTGACGACTTCGGCGGGTCTTGACGGCAGATCTTTTCATTCCGTCTCCACCCCCGACGGAGGACACTCCCCACAACCGGTGGGCCACGCCCTCCCCGTCTGTGTCATCGGCGATTGACAGGGAGCGCGTCGAGCGGCTAGATTCATCCGGCACCGGCGGGGGGGGATCCCACGTCGGAACGGGCGAACGGACGGAATGGCCCCGGAAACACCTTTTGGAACCCGAACACGGGAACCTGTAGAAGTTCCGCCCCGGATCGGAGACGCGACCGCGGCGGGTGCGAACAATGCACCCCCCGCCACCGGACGTCCGGGGCGGTCGAGCGACGCCGCGAATAAGGTCCCGCACCGCGGCGATCGGCACCACCCGAGGAGATCATCGTGCTTCGTGACACCACCACACTTCACCGGCTGACGACTCGGGGCATCCTTGCCATTACCGTCTGCGTCGGGGTGACCGCCGCGATGTCACCCGGTGCGTTCGCGCAGCAGACGCCCACGGCGGAACAGAACGCGACGCGGAGCCCCGAAGACCTGCTCGCCAATTTCATCCACTTCATCAAGATCGCCCGTTACGACGTCGCGGCCGGCGAGGGGCGCTCGCTCCTCGACAGCGGCCTGTCGCCGACGGAGTTCGTCGACCTGGTGGATGGTTCCGGCGAGATGGACCGGTTCGAGTCCGCGATCGCCCGCGGTCTGCGCGTCGAGGCGGTGCAGCCGATCGCGGCAAAGCTGAACGATCTGTACCGCAAGGGCCGGCTCGAACGCGCGAGAGACCCGGACGAGATCGCGAGGAATATCGCGCTGCTCAACGGGACCATGGGCGAGCGTCTCTCGGCACGCTCCCGGCTGATCGCGGCGGGCGAGTATGCCATGAGCCAGCTGCTCGAGACGCTGCTCGGCGACGGGAACCTGTCGATCCGGGCGCGGGTGCAGCAGGTGATGATCGGGATGGGCCGCCAGGCGGTGATCCCGCTTTCGGAATCGCTCGCCGGTTTGTCGCCCGATCTGCAGGAACGCGTCCTGAACGTGCTCGCCGCGATCCCGTACCGGGCCTCCCTCCCGGCGGTGACGGCGTTGTACCAGCAGACCGATTCGAGCAGTGTCCGTGCGGCCGCGGGGCGCGTGATCGCCGCGCTGGGCGGCGACCCGGAGGCGTCGCCGGCGGTGCTTTACGAGGCGCTCGCCGAGGGGTACTACGAACACCGCGACGAGTTGACGAGTTTCCCCGGAGAGGCCTTCCAGTTGATCTGGGACATGTCCCCGGACCGGGTATTGCGAATGCACGCGATCCCGACGCCGATCTTCCACGACACGATGGCCATGCGGATGGCGGAACGCTCGCTCCGCCTCGACCCATCTTCGCCGGAGACTTTGGCGCTGTGGATCGCGTCCGCGTTCCGACGCGAGATCGACGGGGAGGGTCTCGAACACGTCGAGCCGGCCGCCGGACGCGACGCGATGTATTACGCCGTCGCCGCGGGGCCTTCCATCGGGCAGCGGATCCTCGCAAGGGCGATCGACACGCGCGATACACCGCTGGCGCGCCGGGCGATCGCGGCGGTCGAGCGCACGGCGGGTGTCGACGCGTTGACCGGCGGCGATCTGGGCCGACGCCCCTTGCTCGAGGCGCTGGGTTTCCACTCCCGCCGGGTGCAGATCGAGGCCGCGCTGGCGTTGGCGCATTCGCAGCCGATGGAGACATTCGACGGTGCAGAGCGGGTGGTGCCCATCCTCGCCGGCGCGATCCGCAACGCGGACGAGCGGTTCGCGGTGGTGCTCAGCGGCAGCGACCGCGAAGAATACGACCGCATCAGCGGGATTCTGGAGAAATCGGGTTACACCGTGCTCCCCCCGGCCGACCACGGGATCGACGACATCATGGGGCCGATCAGCGAGGCCCCCGGGATCGACCTGATCGTGACCTCGTTGAACGGGGCGGACACGGTCGCCGCGCACGACCGGGCACGGGCCGAGCCGAGGCTCGCGGCGGCGCCGATGTTCATCCTCGCCCGGTCGGCCGACGCCCTCGACCTCGAACGCCGTTATCGCCGGGACCGCACGGTGCTCGTGCGTCGTGACGCGCTGACGACCGATCAGTTCATCGCCGCGGTGGATCTGCTGGAGCGGCAAGCCGTCGGGGGGGCGATCACAGAGGACGAGGCCCGGATGTACGCGTCGCGATCGCTGGCGGCGTTGCGCGACCTGGCCGTCGCTCGCAACCCGGTGCTGCGGATCGACGACGCGGCGTTGCCGCTGATCTCGGCGCTCGAAGAGACGGGCGGATCGATGCAGGGTGACATCGCCGAGGTCCTCGCGCATGTCGATCAGGGACGGGCACAGGTGGCGCTGGCCGACGCGGCGTTCGACGCGACGGACGGGGCACGGATCGCATTGCTCGGGAAGGTCGCGGATTCTGCAAAGCGATTCGGGAACATGCTCGAGCCGAGGCAGGTCGAACGCCTGATCCGGCTGGCCTCGGACGACGACCTGGCCACGGCGACCGCGGCGGCGGCGGTGGTGGGGGCGTTGGATCTTCCCAATACGGACCTTGTCCCGCTGATCACGGGTTCGCCGGTGCAGGCCGACCGCGCGGGGCGCTGAGGCTTTCCGCCCGCCGGTTGCGCAGGAGATGACGCAGAACGCGGGTCGTATCAGACGCCGACGCCGCGCCCGTGTCGCATTCCCCGTCCGATCCAGATCACACCGAAACCTCCCTCCCTCTCCCCGCCTCGCGGGGAGAGGGCCGGGGTGAGGGGCTCCTGATTCTCCTCTCCCTCCTCTCTTTCGTGGGACGGGCTTCCAGCCCGTCGCTCTATCCCTCTCTCTTCTCTCCCCATATCACGGGCTTCCAGCCCGAATTGTCCTTCCACCCGACATCACCCACAAAGAGGCCCGAGCGGAAGCGAGGGCTTTTTCGACCCAGCCCCGCTGGGCAGGACTTTTCAACCAACCAGACGCCGACGCTGAGCCCGCAAAGCGTCGCATGCTCCGATCGATCCAATGCACGCCGATACCTCCCTCCCTCTCCCCGCCTCGCGGGGAGAGGGCCGGGGTCAGGGGCTTTCTGCTCTCTCCTTCCCCTCCTCCACCTCGTGGGGCAGTCTTCCAGCCCGTCTCTCAATCTCTCCCCCCGCCCGCGAAAAGATCGAGCTCCCGCACCCTTCAGATAAAGCACAGGCCGGAATATCCGCATCATTCCCGCGTCAGCGCCTCGGCCCGTGCACGGTCGGATTCGGACAGCCCCACCAGCGGGTCCAGCCGTTTCAATGCATCACGCCGCAACGCCTCCGACGCCCACCGCTTCGCCTCATCCATCCGTCCAAGCCGCGCCGAAAGATCCATCAGGTGCACCACGGACCGCAGCGCATACGGCGAACGCCGATCGCGCTCGACCCAGGCCCTCTCGGCCCGCGTCAGCCATTCCGCCGCGTGCGCCCGGTCGATCGTCCCCGCGCGCTCATACGTCACCGCGAGCCAGTCCCACATCCCGATCGACCCCGGGGCCGCCCGTGTCCCCGACTCCGCCAGATCAGCCGCCCGCTCCAGCAGCGACCGCGCCGCCGCCGAATCACGCCCCGAAATCACCAGCGCCTTTTCCAGCAGCAGCCGGCCCGCCGCCGACCGAGTCCCCCGGTGCGCCGGCCTCGCTGCGATCGCATCCCCGAGCCGCGCCACCGCCCCGTCAATCCGGCCGAACCGCGCCGCCTCGACCGCACGCGCGATCTCCCCGCGCTCCGCCCGCACACGCCGCCCGATCAACGCCGAGGCCCGGTCGGCCAACGCCTCCAGCGATCCGTCCCCCGCCTCATCGAGCGACTCGGCAATCATCGCGACCGGCCGATAGACCGACGCCGCCCGCTCCAGCCCGCGTGCCCACTTCGTCAACCCGGGCCATCCGAGCACCACGACGGCAGCCGCCAGCCCGACGGGAACAATCCCCCACGCGAGCCGTCGGGATACCGCCCCGCGTTCCCCGACGGCCGCGCTCGGCGAACAAGCCGCCCCGAGCCAAAGCCCATAGAACATCGCCGCGTTTACCCAGATCGGCGTCACCTCGATCTGCGCATGCAACACCAGCACCAATCCGCCCGCGGCCCCCGCCCAGCGCACCACACCGCCCCGGCTCATCGCCCGGGCCGCGCCCAACGCCACCACGATCCAGGCCCCCATCCCCGCGAGCCGCACCGCCGCCGCCTCGGGTGTCATCAGCGGACGCTCGACCGCCACCGCCAGCACCGTGACGACCGCCGCGACCAGCCCGACCCACCGCACCTCCGTCCGCGAAACACCCCCCGGCGTCGCCCCCTCGACCGGCTCATCATCCCGGCCCATCACACCCGCCGCGGTCCAAAGAAACAACCACCCCCACGCCAGCCCGAACACGCCCAGCGTCGACACCCAGTCCAGCAACACGCTGTGCGGGCTCATCACGTCCTCCGGGCTGAGCGCCGGTTTCGCGGACGCATACGCGTCCTGAAAACCCGCAGGACCGACACCCAGCAGCGGGTGCGCCCCCCAGATCCGCAACGCCCCGACCGCGTAAAACGCCCGGAACAACAGGCTCCGCTCGCCGATCGACTCCCCGACGATCCCCCGCAGCGCCACCACGCAGAGCACGCCGACGACCGCCGCAGGACCGATCCAGGGCCGCAACCGCTCGGCCGCCCCCGCCCACCGCCGACGCAGCACCGCAAACCCGCCCACCAGCGCGAGCGACAGCACCGCCGCGCCGATCCCGCCCTTCGATCCGCTCAGCACCAGCGCCGTACACCCGGCAAGCACGCCGACGCCGCACGCGACAGGCCCCACCCACCCCCGGCCTCTCCGCGAAACCACCGCGACACCCGCCGCGAGAAACCCCGCCGCAGACGCCCCCGCAAACGTCGCGTACACGTTCGAAAGCCCGAACCACCCCGTCGCCTCGGCCTGCGAGAGCCGCCGCTCATACGCCAGCGCGTTGGCAGACCCCGGCGCCCACCCCTTCGATGCCAGCACCGCCGCCCGGTGCTGCTCGAAGTCCGCCAGCGTCCGCGGGTGCTCCGCATAGATCTGCAACAGCCCCTTGCCCAGCAGCACAACCACGAACCCCGCCGCCGTCGCCAGCAGCAACCGGCGCATCGCCCGGTCGGTCGACAGCTGCGACGCCCCGACCAGCGCCCCCATCCCGCCGAGCCACGGTGCCGCAAGCGAAAGATGCTCCAGCCCGGCCGGCCCACCAGAGTGCAGCAGCACACCGACCCCGCCCACGCCCGCGAGGGCAGCCCGCCCCCACAACACACGCCGACCGCAGACCGCGTCGGCCAGCATCGCGCCCCCCGCCGACAGCAGCACGACCGCCGACAGCAATACCGTCTGCGCCGGCGTCAACCCCGTGATCGGCACCCACGCCCGTGTCGGGTCCAGATCCCAGTACGGGAACCGCACGACCCCGACCGACGCGGCGAAAAACACGCACACCGCCAGCACGAACGCCGACACCCACCGCAGCGCATCCGCTGCGCGCGACGCTCCCCCCGTGCTCCCCGTCCGTTCACGCATCCCC
>JALWOY010000073.1 GCA_027083355.1 Phycisphaerales bacterium
CGTGCAACCTCAAACGCAGCGTGCACCTGGCCGGCGACGGGTGACGGGTGACGGGTGACGGGTGACGGGTGACGGGGCGGGCGCCGGCGACGTGCCCGCCGATCGCCCGAACAACCAGCCGATCAGGCCAGAGCGAGCCGCCGACAGCCCAACGAATCGGCAGCGGGCAGCATCGCCCAGCCCGCAATCCTCGACAATGCAAAGAAAATCCGCTCGCTCAGGACGAAAATCCGCGATGATGGGGGTAGTTCAGAGGTTTCTTTTCTCGGAATTGATGGTGTGGAGTGTCGGATTTCACCGCCGAGGTCGCGGAGGGCCGCTGAGTCCATTCTGTTTCACACTGCTGCCTTCAAGTTGTTGCGACTTTCGCGACGAAATCATTTCTTCGCGCTCTCAGCGCCCTCCGCGTTGATCCACTCGGCACCGCAAGACGCACGAGAATATTTTGGGATGCGTATAACTCGCGCGTGTTGACCGGCCCCGGGTGCAATGGGCGGGTGAGGGGCTCCAACTTCTTTTCCTTCTTCATGCCTTGTTGATCGGCGCGTGCAAACGAACGAACGGAGACATGATGCCCCTCACCCCGGCCCTCTCCCCGCCAGCGGGGAGAGGGAGGCGAGAACACCCAGATCTTGCTCCATCGGGGGGGACGACCCTCAGGCCGGCGAGCCGATGTTGCGGATCACGTCGTCGAGTGCCCCGGCGGCTGCGGTCCAGTTGAGCGTGCCGGCGTCGCCCTTGAGGAACACGCGGTGTGCGCACACCGGGATGATGTTCTCGAGCACGTCCTCGGGGATGACGTGATCTCGGCCCGCCATCAGGGCGGTGGCGCGGGCGGCGTGGGCGAGCGCGAGACTTCCGCGGGGGCTCAGCCCGATCTCGATCCCGTCGTGGTCGCGGGTGGCGCGGGCGAACTGGACGATGTAGCGGCGGATCGGCTCGGAGAGGTGCACGCGGTCGACGCTCTCCTGGAGCGAGACGATGTCCTGGGCCGACAGGACGGGCTTGAGCGATTCGAGCACGGTCTGTGCGGGGCGGATGTCGAGCAGAGCGGCCTCGGCGTCGGCGGCGGGGTAGCCGAGGCTCAGACGCATCAGGAAGCGGTCGAGTTGGTTCTCGGGCAGGAGGTAGGTCCCCTCGAACTCGTAGGGGTTCTGTGTGGCGAGGACGATGAACGGGCGTGGGAGTTTGTGCGCGACACCGTCGACCGAGACACTCGCGTCGCTCATGGCCTCGAGCAGGGCGGTCTGTGTGCGGGGCGTGGTGCGGTTGATCTCGTCGGCCAGGACGATGTTGGCGAAGATGGGCCCGCGTTTGAACTCGAAGCGGTTCCCCTCGCGGTCGAAGATCGTCACGCCGATGACGTCGGCGGGGAGCATGTCGGGTGTGAGCTGGATGCGGCTGAAGGCCCCGTCGATGCTGCGCGCGATGGCGGAGGCGAGGACGGTCTTGCCGACGCCGGGGACGTCCTCGATCAGGGCGTGCCCGCGTGCGAGCAGGCAGCGGATGACGCGGTCGATCACGCCGCCGTCACCGAGGTAGACCGAGGCGACGTTCTGTCGGAGGCGTGCGATCTGTTCAAGCATGCTCAGGCTCGGCGGGGGCGCGTGCGCGGTCGTTCGATCTGTTGTCTGATCAATCGGCGTGGACTATAGGACCGGGGGACGATACGCCCCTCGCGGGGGTGTGTTCCGGTGCTGGAAGGGATGGCCCCGCGGGCCCGATCGGTTATGCTGCAACGGTTCGGGCCGGAGGGGATGCCGGCCTGTGTCAAACTCTCGTGTCGGGGTCACCCTTTGAAGTCGAAGCGAGCGCATGAGTCCGTGTCTTGCGAAGGCCCCGTCGGGCTGGACGGACGCGGTATGGCCGTGCCGCAGGTGTCGACACCCTCGCCCGATCTGACGGGTGATCTGCCGTGCATCGGGTGCGGGTACAACCTGCGGGGCCTTTCGATCCGTGAGGTCTGCCCGGAGTGCGGCGTCGCGGTCCGGGCGACGCTGCTGGCGTGCGTCGACCCCGAGGCGGAGGAACTCCGCCCGCTGCGGAACCCGCCGCTGGTCGCGTACGGGATGATCGTGTGGGCGTGGGCGGCGGTGGCGGCGGCGTTGACGGTCTGGGCGGTCCGGCTCAACGACGCGGCGCAGCTCTGGCTCCCGCCGGTGCTCAACACGGGCTGGGCGATGGAGGCCGGTCTTGTGTTCATCGCGCTGAGCGCGATCGGCGCGACGGTGCTCGTATGCCCGATCCGCGGGCGCTGCCTCGAGGGCCGGCTCAGGGCGCTCGCCGCGGTGCTGCTCTATCTGCCGCTGCTGTTCGTGCATTACAAGCTGCACGGAGAATACGACCGGATCGTCGGGATGCCTTTTTTCACGAATGACGGGCTCGATATGGGCCGATCGATGCTGCGGCTGGCGGAGAACCTGCTGATCGTGCTGATCGTGCTCGGGCTGCGGGACAACGCCGAGTCCCTGGCGCAACGCTCGATCGTGATGCGCACGGGCCGGGTCGACACGCAGCCGATGACGGCGCTGGTTTCGACGCTCATCCTGGCGTCGGTGGGCGACCTGCTCCGGCTCACGTTCCCGTCGGTGGGCGGGGTGACGGGGGATCTGCTCACCACGTTCGAGCAGATCATCATCGCCGTCGGGTCGTTTTTGTTCACGCTCGGCCTGTTCGGCGTCGGGATCGACACGCTCCGGCTGCGGGGGGTGCTGCTGAGGCCCTCGCCGGGGCTGTCTGATGTGTTGGACGAGGCCCATGCTCGATGACGCCGAGCGGGATCTTTTCGATGCGCTCCTGGAAGAGGCGCTGGGGATGCTGCCTCCGGATCTGCTGGATCTGCTGGACGAGGTGCCGCTGGTCGTGGACGACGAGCCGGAGCCGGGGTTGCTGATCGAGCTGGGGATGGACCCGTCGGCGGGCGACGAGCTGTGCGGCCTGCACACCGGGACGGCACACACGGAGCGGTCCTATGAGTCCCCGGTCGAGTGGCGTGGCAACATCCGGCTGTTCCGTCGCGGCATTCTCGCCGAGGCGGGTGGATGGGGCGACGATCCGGAATCGACCGGCGAGGAGCGGGTGTTCACGCAGATCATGATCACGCTGCTGCACGAGATCGGGCACCGCTTCGGTCTCGACGACGACGATCTGGACCGGCTCGGGTACGCGTGAGCCGCCCCCCGGGGGGATAGACTCGGGGGCTCGGCCCCTTTGCACGCGGGCACCGGAGCAGAAAGGCGGACCCCATGCGCACCGGTCTCTTCCCACTCGTCGCGATGTTCTCCGCGTCGCTCGCCCTCGCACAGACCTACGACGTGGCGATGCTCGAAGTGACGGGCGATCCGCCGGCGGTGGCGGGCCCGCTGTCGATCTTCGGGGATACATCCCCGACGCTGAGCGAATACGTCTCGATCCTGCACGACGCGGCCGACGACGACGAGCTGGAGGGTGTGATCGTCCGGATGAAGGACGCGACGCTTACGACAAGCGAGATCGAGGAGATCGGCCGGGCGATGGGCGATGTCCGCGACGCGGGCAAGGCGGTGTATTTCTTCGCTGAGAATTTCGGCACCCCCGAGTTGCTCCTGGGGTCGTACGCGGACGAGGTGATTCTCCAGCAGGGCGGCGCGGTGTCCCTCCCCGGGCTGTACATGGAGGAGATGTACCTCGCGGACACGCTCGAATGGCTGGGGCTGCGTGCGGATTTCGTGCAGATCGGCGACTACAAGGGCGCGGACGAAACGATCACGCGCGCGTCGCCGAGCAAGGCGTGGGACGAGAACATCTCGGGGCTGCTCGACGCGATGTACGCGAACATGCGGCGGGTGCTGATGGAGGGCCGCGGACTCAACGAGCACGAGATGGACGAGGCGATGGACGCGTTGTGGTGGGCCGACGGCCCCCGGGCGATCGAGTCGGGGCTGATCGACGCCGAGGTGGACCTGACCGAACTGTTCGACCATATCGAGGCGAGCGCCAGGGCGCATGGGTGGTCGGGCGAGAAGGTCGCGTACCGCGGTGAGCTCGGCCCGGGCGAGGAGGGCGTCGATTATTCGAACCCCCTGCTGATCTTCGCCGAGCTGTTCCAGCCGGAACACCGCCAGACAACGGGCCCGACGATCGCGCTGCTGCACATCAACGGCGCGATCGTCGACGGGGACTCGACACCCGCCGGGCCGTTCGGGGGCGCCTCGGTCGGCAGCCGAACGATCCGGAACGCGATCAAGAAGATCGCCAAGGACGAGAACATCGAGGGGGTGATCGTCCGCATCGATTCTCCGGGCGGGTCGGCCATCGCCAGCGAGGTGATCTGGCAGGGGCTGCACCGGCTCGCGGCCGAGAAACCCGTGTGGGTGAGCGTCGGGTCGATGGCGGCGTCGGGCGGGTACTACATCGCCGTCGGGGGGCAGAAGATCTATGTCGATGAGTCGAGCATCGTCGGGTCGATCGGCGTCGTCGGGGGCAAGATCTCGTACGGCGGGCTGCTCGAGAAAGTGAAGGTCCACGTCGTCGGCCGGGCACGCGGGCCGCACGCGGCGATGTCCAGCCCCACGGGCGGCTGGGACGACCAGGACAAGGCCCTGATCCGCGAGCGGATGATCGAGACCTACGAGCAGTTCACGACGCGCGTGGAGACAGGCCGGCCCGGGATCGAGCTCGACAAGACCGCGGAGGGCCGGCTGTTCCTCGGGCGTGACGCCGTGGCGCTGAAGATGGCCGACGAGGTCGGCACGCTCGACGACGCGTTGAATGACATGGCCGACACGCTCGGGCTCGACGAGTTCGATGTGATGGATTTCCCCGAGCCACCGAGCCTGGACGAGATGCTCAGCAACGCGTTCGGGGGGTTCATGTCGTCCCCGATCGGCGGGGGGGCATCGCTCCGGGAACAGCTCGCCGCGGCGCGGGCCCTGCTGGGCAATGAGCGGTTCGCGCTGCTGCGTGACGCGGCGGCGATGGGGGCGATGCTCTCCCGCGAGCCCGTGCTGCTGACGACCCCCGGGATCGTGACGTTCCGGTAGGGCCTCCCGCCGGGGTGATCGAGACGCACGGTTCCGGGTGTACGCCGTCGTGACCGGGCACGAAAAGAACACCGGCTCTCGCGGAATCCGCTGGCACGCGGTCCGATCGGGTGTATGTTTCAATCCGAGGAAGGAAGCCGCATGAGGGGATTGTCTGCGTTTTGCGTGGCCGGTCTGGTTGCCGCGATCGCGACCGACCGCGCCGTCGAGGCCGGGGTGTTGCTGGATTACGGGTATGTCGAGTCGTTCGGCGACGCCGCGGTCGTGCGCGGTGAGGGCAGCGAGGCGTTCGGGTTCTCGCAGTACCAGTCTTTCTACGTCGCTGATGAGGCGTGGCGGATCGACTCGGTAACGGTCCATCTCAGGCTGTTCGATGCGGTCTCGGTGGGCGATGTCGAGATCGCGGTCTACAACGCCGACGGGCTGCTGCCCGACCTGACCGGGCCGATCGCGCCGGGCGTGTCCGCCGGTGTGGGTTCGATGAACACGGCCGCGGTGTCTGTCGATCTGGGGGGGCTCGTGCTCGGGACGGGTGAGTATTACATCGGGCTTCGTGCCGCCGACCCGGCGACGAACGTGCTCTGGATGCCGGGCGATTCGCCCGCGGCCCGCCACGCGGTGCGATCCGACGGGCGGGTGTTCACCTGGTACAACCCCGCGTTGAGCATGACCATCGCCGGCGAGGTCGTGCCCGCGCCGGCGGGGTTGTTGTTGCTGGCGGGTGGTATCGGGGCGTTCCGCCGCCGACGCTGAATCGGCTCGGGGGCGGTTTTACGGGCAGCCCGCCGTGAACGCGGTGATGAACGCGCTGAGGTCGGCGAGATCGAACGCGCCGACCGGCGGGGCGAGGTCCGCGGCCGGGTCGCCGTCGAGGAATGCCGAGACGAACGCGCCGATATCGGCGAGGTCCAGCAGCCCGAACGGTTCGGCGATGTCGGCCGGGTTGCAGCCGGTCGCGTCCGACGCGAGCACGGAGATCGACGCGTTGATGCGTGTCTCGATGAGGTCGGCCACGAAGGGCACGGTGAACAGGTCGAGCGTGACCGTCGCGCTCATCGTGACCGTGGCCCCGTCGCTCGTGACGACAACACCCGTCAGGTCGGCCGAGCCGGGCGGGAGGAGCGACGTATCGACGACCCGCGGCACGGTGACCGGGTCCAGCCCCACGATGTCGTAGAGGGCCGTCGCTTCGCCGAGAACCACGACGGGCACCCCGAGAAACGAGAACGGCCCGGTCCCCGTGGCGATGACGGGGCCCGACGCGGCGAACACGAGGCCGTCGAATCGTTCGGTGAAATCACCGTCGCCGAGCGGCGGATGGCTGACATGCCCCGAGAGCATGACCGAGCCCGCGTTCTGGACGGTCAGCGCGAAATCGTGCAGGGTCAGCGTGGTCGGGGCCGCGAAGTCGTCGGCCTCGAGGACGATCTGCCCGTCGACCGCCGCGATCCCCCCGTCGGTTGCCGACCCGATGAAAGTGAAGAACTCGGCCGAGACGTCGGCTTGCGAGGACACGGGCGAGATATTCAGCGTGGTCGGGCCGGCGGCGAGCGAGGCGCCGGCGCAGACGGATACGGCGGTGAGGGTTGCGATGGTCTTCATGGCTCTGTTCCGATCCGTTCGCGGGGCGGTGCGGTTTCGTGAAGTGCGGGGGAACTCGTGCTTCGGTCGTGTGTTTGCACCGGGCATGGGAGGCGTCCGGGGGGGGCGGGGCGGCCGGGGTATCCGGGGGTGGCTGGTGGTGTCCGGGGGTGTTCGGCCCGTTGCTGACGCTCGGGGCTCCTTGTGTCGATGGGTCGGTTGTCGTATAGATCTCTGCATTTTGCACGTTCTTACCGCGGGTCGAGGAAAAGCTGC
>JALWOY010000074.1 GCA_027083355.1 Phycisphaerales bacterium
ACGGCGAGATCATCGCGGATCGGGTCAACGACGAGCTGCGGATCTCGGCGGATATGACGCAGGGGGCGACAGGGATTGCCCGGGCGACCGGGGGGGGCGTGCTCGGCATCGGCGACGGGGGTATCGTGCGCGGGGGGATGCTGCTGACGGACACCGGCGGTCGGATCGAGTTCCGCAACGGGACGCTCATGGGCGGCGCGCACAACATCGGCGAAGGCGGCGTGCTCAACAGCACCACCTTGTGGATCGACGCCGGCGGGATCACCAACGATGGCACCATCACCGTCAACAGCAACACGGGGACAGCCAATACCTTCCTGCGTGTCATCGCCGACGCGGCGATCCGCGGTTCCGGCACCATCGACCTGAACGTGTCCGACGGCAACAGCGATCTGAACGACGCGACGCTGACCACCGACGCCCTCGTGACCGCGACCAACGGGCCGGATCACAAGATCACGGGCAAGGGGCGCGTGTCGGGCAACTGGATCAACGACGGGATCATCCGTGCGGACCGGGACGGGCAGGAGCTGCGGATCTCGGGCGACGTGGTGCAGACCGCGACGGGGTCGATCCGGGCGATCAACAACGCCGTGCTCGGGATCGGCGACAACGGCCGCGTCTCGGGCGGGACGGTCGTCACGGCCTCGGGCGGCATGGTCGAAGTCACAAGCGGCACCGGCACGATCGACGGGGGGATCGTCAACCAGGGTGCCATGGGCATCCGCGACATCAGAACCCTCGCCGTCGGCCCGGGCGGCATGGTCAACAACGGAACGATCTCGGTCAACTCGAACAGCGGGTTCAACCGTGCTTTGCTCCGGGTGACCGCCGATCTGACCATCTCGGGCACGGGGACGATTGATCTGAATATCAGCGACGGCAACGGCGATTACAACGATGCCCAGTTCACCACCGACGCCGGCGTCACCGCCACGATCGGCGTGAACCAGTCCGTCACCGGCAAGGGACGGGTCACGGGCGCTTTCATCAACCGGGGGACGATCAACGCCGACCGGGCCGGGCAGGACATCCGTCTGTCCGGCACGATCACGCAGGGCTCGGCCGGGCTGATCGAGGGCACCGGCGGGGGGTTCGCCGTGCTCGACGGGGTCGCGATCACGGGCGGGTTCTTCGACGGTGTCGGCGGGGGCGCGGTTCTCGCGGGGGGCGGGGCCAACTCCGTCTCGGGCGTGACCAGCCTCGGGGCCTCCGGCCTGCGTGACAACGGGCGACTCAAGATTCTCGCGGGCGGGTTCACCAATGACGGCGTGTTCACCATCAACAGTCAGCCCGGGATCAACTGGTCGATCGTCACCGTCGCCGAGAACGCCACCATCGACGGCTCGGGGCGGATTGAGTTGAATATTTCCGATGGGAACAACGACTTCAATGATGCCCAACTCGTGACCGCCGCGGGCGTCGTCGCGACGCACGCCGCGGGTCACACCATCGCGGGCAAGGGCAAGGTGTCCGGCGATTGGATCAACAACGGCGTCATCACGGGCGATCGCGCGGGGCAGGATCTGCAGCTCATCGGCACGTTCGATCAGACCGGCGGCGGGGTCATCCGCGGCGACAACGGCGGGGTTGCGGTGCTGACCGGCGCGGCCGTCACGGGCGGGGTGTTCGACAGCAGCGCCGGCGGGTCGGTTCTCGCACAGGGCTCCGGCAACTCGATCTCTGGGGTGACGAACCTGAACGCCGCGGGCGTGCGTGACAACGGGCGACTCGAGATCTTCGCGGGCGGGTTCACCAATGACGGCGTGTTCACCATCAACAGCCAGCCCGGGATCAACTGGTCGATCGTCACCGTCGTCGAGGACGCCACCATCGACGGCACGGGTGTCATCGACTTCAACATCAGCGACGGCAATGGTGACTACAACGACGCGCAGCTGAACGCGGCGGTCGGCGTGACGGCGACGCACGGCGTGGGCCACACCATCTCTGGCAAGGGGCGGATGTCCGGGACATGGATCAACCGCGGCACGATCCTCGCCGACCGGGCCGGGCAGGATCTCCAGATCGTGAGCGCGGATGTGTTGCAGAGCACGACCGGGGTCATGCGCGGCGACGGCGCGGCGGTCGCGATCCACAACTCGGCCGTCGCCGACGGCACGTTCGACAGCAGCAACGGCGGGAGCGTGCAGTTCGCCGGCGGGACCAGCACGTGCGGGGGTGTGACCAATCTCGGTGACGCGGGCATCCGCTCGAACGCCTTCGTGGACCTGCTCGCCGCGGGCATGACCAACAACGGCACGTTCACCGTCAACTCGAACCAGGGCATCAACTGGACCATCCTGACCGCGGTCGAGGACGCAACGATCGACGGGACCGGCACGCTGCGGCTCGGTCTTTCCGGCGGCAACTTCGATTACAACGACGCCCAGATCGGTGCCGCGGAGGGGGCGGTGCTGACCATCGGGCCGGGGCAGACCGTGACGGGCAAGGGCCGGCTCTTCGGGGACGTGGTGCTGCAGGGTGATCTCGCCCCCGGCTCGGACATCACGTCGAGCATCGAAAGAATCCTTGTCAATGCCAGCGGCGCCTCCGGTTCGCTCACGATGACCCCGACGACCGAGTACCGCGTCGAGGCTTCCGCCGAGGAGGTCAACGACCGGCTGGACGCCACCGTGCCGGTCGTGCTCTCCGGCACGCTGCGGTTCACACCGATCGACGGGTTCGACCCGCCGCGGCCCACGCGCTACACGATCGTGACGGGCCCGGACATCTCGGGCGAGTTCGACACGCTGATCTACGAGGGCGTGGTGCCCGATGGCGGGGTGTTCCGCGTGGTCTACACCGACACGGAGACGATCGCGGCGGTGACGTGCAAGGCGGACGTCGCGCCGCCGATCGGGGTGCTTGATCTGGCGGACATCACGTTCTTCACGCAGCTGTTCCTCGCGGGCAGCCCGCTGGTGGACCTCAACGGCGACGGCGTGCTCGACCTGAGCGATATCACGACGTTCGTTTCCGAGTTCCTCGCCGGCTGCGGCTGATAGGCGGGGGTCGGCTCGGGACGGGGTCGGCCCGGCTCCGCGGGGCGCGGGCCGGGGGGCTATCGTTCGTCGGCTGCGGTCACGGCCCTGATCGAAAACCTGTGAAGGAGCGAGCCGCGCGGTTGCACAGCCGCGGCGGTGTGATGCCATGTTTGACCGACTCTCCGATGGATTCAACAACGTGTTCCGCAAGCTCTCGGGCAGGGGGACGATCACCGAGTCGAACATCCGCGAGGCGATCGGGGAGGTTCGGACGGCATTGCTCGAGGCGGACGTGCATTACGAGGTGGTCGAGTCGTTCTGCAACGAGGTCGTGGCCGACGCCCTCGGGCGGGAGGTGACCAAGAGCCTGAAGCCGGGGCAGGAGATGATCGGCATCGTCCACCGCAGGTTGGTGGAGTTGCTCGGGGGCGACCCGGACGCCGAGCCCGCGGCGCCGGTGCTGCAACCGACGGGCGGCGGGATCATGAAGGTCAGCCCGGGGCCGACGGTGGTGATGATGTGCGGGCTGCAGGGCTCGGGCAAGACGACCACGTGCGGCAAGCTGGCGTTGATGCTGAGAAAAGAGGGCCGGAAGGTGATGGTGTGCGCCGCCGACCTGCAACGGCCCGCGGCGATCGAGCAGCTGCACACGGTGGTCGAGCAGGTCAACGCGCAGTTCCCGGGTAGCGAGGTCGTCCCGACCGCGTCTCAGAAGCTCGGTTCGGAGAACCGGGGTACCCCGGAGGTTCTGTTCCACGGCGAGCCGGACAAGGCGGCGGCGTACGGCAAGGCGGTGAACGTCGCGGTGCAGGTGTGCCAGCGGGCGCTCAAATCGGCGCGCGAGCAGGGAGTCGACGTGCTGATCCTCGACACCGCGGGCCGGCTGCACGTCAACGACGAGTTGATGGGCGAGTTGAACCTGGTCAACCGGGCGATGACGCCGCACCATATTTTCCTGGTCGTCGACGCGATGACGGGGCAGGACGCGGTCAACAGCGCCAAGGCGTTCCACGAGCGGCTGACGGTCGACGGGGTCATCCTGACGAAGTTCGATTCGGACACCCGCGGCGGGGCGGCGCTCTCGGTCAAGCGGGTCACGGGCGCCCCGATCCGCTACATCGGCGTGGGCGAGAAGCTCGACGCGCTCGAAGCGTTCCACCCCGATCGAATGGCGGGGCGGATCCTGGGCATGGGCGACGTGGTCTCGCTGGTCGAGAAGGCGCAGGCCGAGGTGAGCGAGGAAGAGGCCGCCCGGCTCAGCGAGAAGATGGCCCGCGGCGAGATGACGATGGACGACTTCCTGGGCCAACTCCGCACGCTCCGGCGGATGGGCTCGATGAAGCAGCTGCTGGGCATGCTGCCCGGCGTGGGGAGCATGCTCAAGGACGTGGACGTCGACGAGGGCCACCTCAAGCGCATCGAGGCGATGATCCAGTCGATGAACAAGCAGGAACGGGCGAACCCGAAGATCATCAACCCTTCCCGACGCCGACGGATCGCCCAGGGCAGCGGGCACGACCAGCCCGCGGTGGGGCAACTGCTCAAACAGTTCGACGCGATCAACAAGATGGCCAAACAGATGGCCGGCGTGGGCGGCGCGGGGCGGATCGCGGCGGCGAAACAGATGGCCTCGGCCGGGGGGATGCCGGGGCTGGGCCTGCCGATGATGCGCACCAAAGGCTCGACAAAGCAGGCGAAACGCGGCGTCAAGCAACGCAAGAAACGCCGGCGTTGAGACGGAACCCAAGAAAATCCGTGTGCATCAGCCGGACCCGGGCGCGAGGCTGTCAAACGGATCGCCCAAGACTCCGCGGGCCTGCGCCCGTGGATCGTTGGAATTCAAACGCCCGGGTTTGATGACCGGGCGGGTATGTAGTACTCATCGAGCACCGCGCGCCAGTCTTCGAGCGTGGACACCGCGATGAACCGACGCCGCACCGCCTCGGCCTCCGGGTGGTGGGCCGAGAACCGGATGCCGAACTTCCGCATCATCTTGCCCGTCAGCCGCTCGGCCCGCTCGCGTCGCGCGTCGCCCTCGCCGCGGACCAGCCGCTCGTTGACCGACAGCGCGAGGGCGAAATGCTGTTCGAGCACGGCCCGCTGCTCGGCGAGGGTGGGGGGGATTGGCTCGCGCCCGGCGAGCAGATCGCGGCACCGGCGGAAGATCCACGGGTCGCCGATGCAGCCGCGGGCGATCGAGACACCCGTCACGCCGGTGTACCCGATCATGCGGAAGACGTCGCCGGCGGTCCAGATGTCGCCGGAGCCGAAGATCAGGCGGTCCCTGACGCGGCCCGGGTGGTCGCGCTGGACGATCTCGCGGAGCAGGTCCCACCGGCTCGGGCCGATGTATTTCTGCTGAACGGTTCGGGCGTGGACGGTGACCCAGGCGCAGCCGATGTCGTAGGCGGCGTCGAAAATCCGCAGGAAGTTGTCGCGCATCTCGGCCGAGTCGTCGAACGCGCGGCGCATCTTCACCGTGACCGGGATCGACGCGGGCACCGCCTCACGCACCGCCTCGATGATGCGCACGGCCCCGTCCAGCTCGCCCAGCCAATGCCCGCCGCGGGCCCTGCGGGCGATCTTTTTCACGGGGCAGGCGAGGTTGATGTCGATGGCGGAAAAGGAGCGTGGGGGGGATGGGGAATGGGGAACCGGCAATAGGTCAACAGATTTAGAACCCATTGCCCGCTCCCTATTCTCCATTGCCCTGCCTCTGCCCATCTCCCGGTATGTCTTGGGCTTCCTCGCCGCCTGTTCGATCATCTTGACCGCGGCGGCGGCCATCTCGGCGGGGTTGGTGCCCATGATCTGCCCGCCGAGGGGGTGGTCTTCGTCGCCACCGGGGACGTTGTCGGCCAGGTCGCCGAGGTCGGCCTTGGTGAAGCCCCGCCCGCCCCCGAGCAGGGTGATGTCGAGCAACGCCTCGGTGACGCAGTACGGGCAGCCGAGGCGTCGGGCGACGATCCGCATGGCGGCGTCGGAATAGCCCGCGAGCCCGGCCTGATAGAACGGGGCGTCGAACCCCGGAACGAGCCGGGGCACACGGGGGTCGATCCCCCCCGGGCCGAACCGTTCGACCAGCGCCTCGGCCACCCGGCGCGGGTCGATATCCGCCGCCGCGGGGGTCGGGCCGAAGGCCGGCGCGATCGCGGGCGAGGGTGGGGTGGCGTTGTTCCCGTCACACGGCATCGCGGGGACGATATCCTGCGGGCATGGAGAAAGCCGACCTCACCGTTGCCCACGCCGCCGCCCGGGTCGCGGCCCTCGCGCTGCTCGTCGCCCTGACGGGGTGCCGGGGGGGGCAGAAGATCGACTACGCCCGGCCCGAGCCCGTGGGCCTGACCGACGGCGGGGTGATCGATATCCAGGTCTACCGCGACGTCACGACGCTTGAATTCACGAACACGACCGCCCGCCGATTCGAGGACGCGACCGTCTGGCTCAACCAGCGATTCAGCCGGCCCGTGGGGACGATCGAGCCGGGGCAGAGCGTCACGCTCCCGTTGCGTGAGTTTGTCGACGAGTTCGGCGATACCTTCCGCGCCGGCGGGTTCTTCGCGACGCGCGACCCGGACCCGGTCGTGCTCGCTCAGCTCGAATCGGGCGGGGTGATGTACGGCCTGCTCCTCGGCGGGAACAGGATCAAGTGATCCCGCGCGGACGTTCGATGAAGAACGTCCGCACCTGTGGGTGGGGCTGGTTGTTGGAAAAAACTCAGCAGTTTCCACAAGGAGCCGCGACCGGAAGGGAGCGATTTTCTCACGAATAACTTGTTTGAAACCTCTGAACTACCCCCATCATAGCGGATTTTCATCCTGAGCGAGCGGATTTTCTTTGCATTGTCGAGGATTGCGGGCTGGGCGATGCTGCCCG
>JALWOY010000075.1 GCA_027083355.1 Phycisphaerales bacterium
GGCGAGATCGCGGAGCCATTCGACGCAGCGGGTCTGCTCGGTGCGCGGGGTGCGGAGGAACTTGCGCCGGGCGGGCGTGTTGTGGAAGAGCGTGCGGGCCTCGATCATGGTGCCGGGCGGGCCGGCGGCGGGCCTGGGTTCGCCGATGACGCCGTCGGCGGCCTCGATGACCCAGGCGGAATCCTCGTCGGCGGTGCGTGACCGGATGGTGACGCGGGCGACGGAGGCGATGGAGGCGAGGGCCTCGCCGCGGAAGCCGAGGGTGCCGATGCGGTCGAGGTCGGTGGGCTCGGCGATTTTGCTCGTGGCGTGGGGTTCGAGGGCGAGCGGGAGCTGGTCGCGGCCGATGCCCCGGCCGTCGTCGGTGACGCGGACGAGCTCGATGCCGCCGGACTCGAGTTCGACGCGGATGCGGCCTGCGTCGGCGTCGATGGCGTTCTCGACGAGTTCCTTGACGATCGAGGCGGGGCGTTCGATGACCTCGCCCGCGGCGATCTGGTTGACCAGCAGCGGGGGGAGTTTGCGGATCTGGGGCCGCGGCTCGGTGGTGGGTTGCCCGGTCGGCGTCACGCCGGGAGTCTACGCGGAGCCCGGCGGGTCGAATCCGCATCCTGCGGTCCCCAGGAAAAACTCGTGTGCATCAACCAGAACCGGGCGTTTTTTCTTCGGTTGATTGTGAGCAGACCGCTCCCTGACGGTCGCGGCTCGTTGCTGTGTGATGCTGGAGGAGAGCACACTCTTGTTCCAGAAAGCACGGGAACCTTCGGGAATCCGCGTCATCCGTTTCTCGGCTCGACCGAAAAGATGCGCCACGCGGATCGGGTGTTGCCCGGGCGGAACCAACCCGGCGTCTCGTCGACGGGGCGGACCCCGGCGAGTTCGATGATGGTGGCGTAGCGGGCGTCGGCCTTGGCGAGCCAGTAGTCGCTCGGGCCGCCGAGGAAAGCCTCGAATCGACGCCGCAACCGCTGGATATCCCGCGGGCCGGTCAGCTCGAACCGGTGGACGCGGGCGGCGCGTGCGCGCGCACGGATGGGGCCGCCGGTCTGCTTGAAATAGATGGTTTCGCCGGGTTGCAGGCTTGTGTACGGCTCTCGGCGGGTCTTGGTCAGCCGGGCCTCGGCGGTCTTGGTGCCCGCGAGGATCATGTCGAGATATCGCTTGTGGACCACGGCGAGATGGACGCGGCGTGTCACGGCTTGCGTGCCCGCTGGAGCAGATCGCTCGTGCTCTTTCCGGGCTCGTGTGAGACGACGACGACGCGGCCGCCCGCCTGCTCGACGATCTCGCGTCCGACGACCTGCTCGGGGGTGTAGTCGCCGCCCTTGACGAGCACGTCGGGTTTGATGGCCCGCAGCAGGCGCTCGGGCGTGTCTTCCCCAAACAGGACGACGGCGTCGACGGCGCGGAGGGCCGAGAGCATGCGGGCACGATCGGCGGCGTTGTTGATCGGCCTTCCCTCGCCCTTGAGTCTTCGGACCGAGTCGTCGTTGTTGAGGCCGACGACGAGGAAATCGCCCAGCGACGCCGCCTCTTCGAGCATCCTGACGTGGCCCGTGTGCAGGATGTCGAAACACCCGTTGGTGAAGACGACGGTGTTGCCGCTGGATCGGACGGCGGCCAGTTCGATCAGCAACTGGTCGAGTGTTCTCGGGGCGCCCGAGCCGGCGGTCTGGTGCTTGAGCAGCTCGGCGTGTATGCGTTCGAAGGGGATGGGCACGACGCCGAAGACTTCGACCTCGATGCCCGCGGCGGCGTTGGCGAAGCGTGTGGCGCCGGCCCAGTCGATGCCGTTGGCGCGGGCGCCGGCGAGTGCGGCGAGCATCATGTCGCCCGCGCCCGTGACGTCGTAGACATCGCGCGCGACGGTTGGCACCGCCATCGGTTCGGTGTCGCCTCGTTCGAGCAGCAGCGATCCGTGGCGGTCGAGCGTGAGCACGACGGCCTCGAGGTCGAGGGCGTTGAGCATGGCGTGGGCGAGCTCGGCGTTGTGGGCGCTGTCGGCGGCCTGGTGCGTCTTGAGCCCGGTCGCCAGTTCCGCCTCGGTGCGGTTGGGCGTGATGAGCGTCGCGCCGCGGTACTTCGAATAGTCCTTGATCAGGGCGGGGTCGACGAGCACGGGCTTGCCGGCTTCGGAGGCCATCGAGATCAACGACTGGCACAGCCTCTCGCCGCAGACCCCCTTGTTGTAGTCCTCGATGCAGACGACGTCGACGGCATGGATTCTCTCTGCGGCGGATTCGAGGACGCGATCGACGGTCGCCGAACCGAGCGGTTCACGGGATTCGAAATCGACGCGGAACATTTTCTGGGGGTGCCGGGCCTGCGCGAGACCGACGAGGCTGCGTTTGACGGTCGTGGGTCTGGATTTGTCGGGGATCATCCCGCCGGCGTCGATGTTCCGGCGTTCGAGCTCGCCGCGGAGGATGCCCCCTTCGTGATCCTCGCCGGTGACACCGACGGCGTGTACCGTCCCGCCCATGGCCGCGAGGTCGAGGCAGACGTTGGCGGCGCCGCCGGCGCGGTTCTCGTGCCGGCTGACGTCGAGCACGGGGACCGGGGCGTCGGCGCTGAGCCGCTCGGCGTTGCCGTAGAGCAGCTGGTCGAGCATGAAGTCACCGACGACCATCGCCGAGAAGGGTTTCCACATCGAGAGCCGGTCGAGGAGGTCTTGCATGCCCGCATGGTATTCAGCGACCCGGGCCGACCCTGAACGATCCGGGCCGGACGCCGCGTCGGGTGCTCAGGTATCCGGGAGGATGATCCGCCCGGTTGTCGCGCGGCCGGCCCTCGAACGGGCGAATTCGAGCATCCACCCGAAGACCGGGTCGGGGTGAAGGGTTTCGAGGTCCGGGTCGACGGCGCCCCAGACGGGATCGATGATGTTCTCGGCGCAGGCCATGACCCAGGCCAGGCGGGCGGTCGCGGTGTCGCCGGCGAGGGCGGCGTAGCAGGCGAGGTTGTAGAAGTCGCCGCGCATCCGAAGCCGATCGCGGACCCGGTCGTAGAACCGGCCGAATCGTTCGCGGGCCTCGGTCGATCGGCCCAGCCCGAGCAGCGCCCACCCGGCGTAGTAATCGCTGGCGAATGCGCCGCGGGGTTCGTCGCCCGAGTCTGCGAATGCTTGCCAATCGATGATGCCGCCGGGGTCCCGGTATGTCCGCCACGGCTCGCAACGGAGCAGCAGCTGCTGCCAGATGTCGCGGGCGCGTCGCTCGGCGGGGATCGCGTCGAAGCCGGGTTTCCGGGCCAGGGCGGTGTAGGCGAACCCGGCGAAGAGCCAGGCCTCGGGGTCGTAGCCCCAGCCACGGATGCGGCTCTGGGCCTCGGAGAGCAGCGTGGTGTAGTCGCCCCGGGCGAAGAGTGTGCGGGCCCGGCCTCCCCAGCCCGGCTGGGGGTCCGGGTAGCCCCGGCGGAACCGGGCGTGGCGGGCCGTGCCCTTGAGCGGGCTGGTCTGGATGGTCCACGCGAACGCGGCGGCACCGCACAGGACGGCGGCGGCGGTCACGCCCAGCAGGCCGCCCGGGTTGATGCGTCCGGTTCCGCGTGTTTTCGTTTCCACCGCGGGGTTCAGCATACCGCGCGGCCGGGGGCGAAACCAGAGCCCCGGCGGGCGTGGGTCGTGCTATTGTCGTGTCATGGCCCTGCGAACGTTCAAAGGCCCCCGCGGCACGCGCGACGTGTACCCCGAGGACATGCTCCGCCGGCGGTACATCGTCCAGTCGTGGCGCGACACGTCCATCCGCCACGGCTTCGAGGAGATCGAGGGCCCGGCGTTCGAGCAGTCCGATCTGTACGCCGTCAAGAGCGGCGAGGGGATTCTGGGCGAGCTGTTCCAGGCGTTCAGCGGCAAGAGCCCGGAGGAAGTCGAACAGGTGAAGCAGTCGGGCCGGGCGCCGTTCGCGTTGCGGCCCGAGTTCACGCCGACACTGGCGCGGATGTACGCGGCCCGGGCGCGGCAGTTGCCGAAACCGACGCGGTGGTTCATGGTGGGGCCGTTCTTCAGGGCGGAACGGCCGCAGCGGGGAAGGCTGCGGGAGTTTTTACAGTGGAATTGTGATGTGATCGGCTCAGTGGATGATGACCAGACGTACGCCAACCTAGATCTTGATTGTACTTCATGTTGTGTTGCAGGATTAGTAAGCCTCGGCTTAAGTCAAAAAGACATTCGCGTATCGATTAATCATCGCCTTGCGACAGAATTGACCCTTCGGTTGTACTCTGTACCAGAGCAGTACCACCACGACTGGTTTCAGCTTCTTGATCGGGTTGGTAAAATCAATTATGAAAAGTTTATCGAATCTGCAGAGCAGATCGGATCCAACAAACCGACTGCAAAATTGATAAGGCGTGCGATTATTAGATCGTCCTTTCTGACGGGAAAAAATGCGGGAGATAGCGGAAAGCAAGTGATCGAACGCGCTTTTGATTCATTCAAGCGCCGTCAGGATGGGTACGAAAAAAAATTTGAGTTGTACACAAAAAAACTTCAAAGTACAATATCTGAAGGAGAAAAGCATGACGAAATTAAAGCGATTTTGGACAAGCTCGAAAAAAAATGCGTGCGGGATCTGTATGAACTTGATAGAATTGACCAAGTTTATTCCGTGTTGAGTCGGTATTTGAGTTCATTTTGCGATAATCTCGACAGTTGTGTGCATGGAGATGATAGTTACTATTTATTGGATCAGTCCATTGTCCGTGGTCTCGCCTACTACACAGGCTTTGTGTTCGAGGTGGTCGCGGAGGGGGAGCGGGCGATCGCCGGGGGCGGGCGATACGACAACCTGATCGAGCTGCTCGGCGGGCCGCCGACACCCGCGGTGGGGTTCGCGATGGGCGATGTCGTGCTGTCGCTGTTGCTGGAAGAAAAAGGTCTGATGCCCGAGGGTGTCGAGCTGATGGAGGTGGTGAGCCGGCCCGGTGCATCGCTTCGGCCCGAGGCGTTCGTGATCGGGGCCGACGACGAGGGGACGGACCCGCTCGTGCGCCGGCTGGTCGCGGATCTCCGCCGGGGGGTCGAGAGCGGGGCGTATCTCGACCGGGGTGGGGACGCCAAGCCGTGGCAGGCCGATCGTTACGACCCGTCGTCGGGGGGCGTCCGGCCCCTGCACGCTCGGTCGTCGGACAAGAGCACGCGGAACCTGAAGAAGCTGCTGGCCGATGCGGAACGGCAGGCCTCCCGGTTCGCGGTGATCATCCACGGGGCGGACCGTGTGCAGATCAAGGACATGGACACCCGCCGCGACCTCACCCCGGCGGACGTGCCCGGGATGTCCGGGGGGGCGGCCGAGTTCAGCGTCGATCCCGGCGGCGCGGTGTACGCCGGCCGGGCGATCGACGCGCTGACCCGTGCCCGGTGACGGGCGGGTTGGGGGTGTGGGGGACGCGCCTGACGTCCCCCCGGTGTTCACGACAGCGGGTTGATGAACAGACCCGTGGCGAGCTTCGGATAGAAAAACGTCGATTTCTGTGGCATCAGCTCGTTCGCCCGGCTGACCGCACGAACCGCTTCGAGCGGTGTCGGACGCACGACCAGCGCCAACTGGGCAAACCCGGCCCCGCCGCCGCCGGCGCCCGTCTCGGCTCCCCGGCCGATGGCGAGCAGCTCGTCGATCGAATGCGGGAAGGCCCATGTGACGGGGTTGCCTTCGTTGAGCAGGGGCTGGCAGATCTCCTCGACGATCAGGTGCTGGATGATCGACACGTCGAGCGTGCGCCACGCCTTCGACTTGTCCGGGAAGCGGTCTTCGAGCGGGTCGGGCGTCGCCGGGTAGCCGCAGAAGCAGAGGCCCGTGGCGAAGTCCATCACGCCGATGACGTTGTCGATGCCCTTGGACGCGATCTGGGAGATCTCGTGGTGGAACCGGTGCGGGTCGTTCTCGCACGGCTCGATGTCGAGGATGCCCTGGGCGGCCTCCTGGAAGGCGTCGATGTCGTATTTCGACATGCCCCCGAGCACGCGGTGGGTCGGGCCGATATACAGCCCCGGGTCGGACATGCTGACGAGGACGAACATGGTGCGGCGGGCCGGGTGGTCTTCCGGGATGTCGCCGAGGCTTTTGAGGTAGTTCAGGGCGGTGGTGTAGCGGTGGTGCCCGTCGGCGATGAAGATGTCCTCGCCGGTGAGGGCGTCGCGGTAGGCGTTGATGGTGGCGTCGTCTTCGATGGTCCAGACCTCGTGGAGCACCCCGTCGCCGAGGTCGGCGGTCATGTCGGGGTCGCGCGAGGCGCAGACCGAGGAGACGATTTTCGTGGCCACGCCGTTGTCGTCCGGGTGGAGCCCGAAGATTGGGCTGAGCTGGGCCTGCGTGGCTTCCATGAGGGCCTTGCGGTCTTCCTTGGGGCCCGAGAAGGTTTGCTCGTGGGGGAGGATGCCGCCGCCCTCGCGCGGGCCGAAGGGGACGGTGTCGACGGTGCACGCGACGCCGGTGCGCTGGTAGGTTTTGTCCTCGACGGTGAACGTCTGGCGATAGGCGAAGATGGCGGGCGTGTCGCGGCGGGTGAGGGTGCCGTCTTCGAGCATGGCCCGCAGTGTCTCGGCCGCCTTGGTGTAGACCTCGGGCGGGCCGAGCTCCTTCGGCGGGACATGTGGCAGATCGATCGAGACGATATTCGCGGGGTCTTTGGCGAGATAGGCGGCCTTTTGTTCGGCGCTGAGCACGTCGTAGGGCGGGGCCACGCGTGTGCTCACGTCGCCGACGCCCCGGTTGTATTGCACCGCGCAGAATGGGTGGATCGCCGGCATGGTGGTCCTTTCGTGGTATAGGTGGAATCTGTGCGCGCGTTCCCGGGCCGATCATAGGTTCGGCCCGGCCTCGGGGGCGGGGGCGGCCGGGG
>JALWOY010000076.1 GCA_027083355.1 Phycisphaerales bacterium
CCCACACGATCCACACAACCCGCCGAAATCTCCCTCCCTCTCCCCGCCCTGCGGACAGAGGGCCGGGGTGAGGGGCTCCTGATTCTCCTCTCCCTCCTCCCTCTCGTGGGACAGGCTTCCAGCCTGTCTCTTCATCATCTTCAACATCCTCCCAAAAGAGGCCCGAGCGGAAGCGAGGGCTTCCTCGATCCAGCCCCGCTGGGCAGGACTTCTCAACCAACCAGACGCCGACGCTGAGCCTGCGAAGCGTCGGATTCCCACACGATCCACACAACCCGCCGAAATCTCCCTCCCTCTCCCCGCCCTGCGGACAGAGGGCCGGGGTGAGGGGCTCCTGATTCTCCTCTCCCTCCTCCCTCTCGTGGGACGGGCTTCCAGCCCGTCTCTTCATTTCCTTCCTCCCGGTGGGACAGGCTTCCCTCCGCACACACCACGAGCATTGGACACGGAAAGAACCGTCAATCAAGAAAAAACATCCGGGCTTGCAACATTGTCTGGTTGTGGCACACGAGTTCGCCCGGTACCCGCGTGCCCCGGCTCAAACATACGCCACGACGCGGGGTCCCCGACACGAAGAATCACGAAACCCTGATCACGCCGGGTCGGCTTCCGCCTGCCCCTTGTTCGCGATCTCCATCCCGCGGAAGATCCGGTCGGCCTCACGCTTGAATGCGAGAGCCGCGCGTTCGACCTCTTCCAACTGCTTCGTCTCCGAGGCCCGTTCAAGCTCGCCGGCGATCCGGGTCAGCTCATCGAAACCGACCATCCCCCCCGTGCCGCTGACGGCGTGCGCGAGGTGCTGGAGCGAATCGAAGTCGTGCTCGGCGAGCGCGTTCTCAACGTCCTTCAGCTGGATGGCCAGATGGTGGATGTAATCTTCGACGATGGAACGGAGCTCGGGGTCGTCGAGCGAGAGCGCCGAAAACCGCGCCTCGACGCCCTCGCCCCCATCGTCGGACGAGTCGCTCGCCGGGGTCCCGATCCAGTGCCCGCACGCCTCGAGCAGCATGCGGATATCGATGGGCTTGGTCAGGTAGTCGCTGCACCCCGCCGCGAGGCACCGCTCTCGGTCGCCCTTCATCGCGCTGGCGGTGAGGGCGAGGACGGGGGTGGTGATGCCCCGCTGACGCACGGCTTTCGTCGCCGAGTACCCGTCGAGCACGGGCATCTGCATGTCCATCAGGATCAGATCGAACGAATCGTGTTCGAGGATGTCGAGCGCATTCTTCCCGTTGACGGCGCATGTAACGTCCAGCCCGGCGCGTTCGAGAATCCTGCGGATCAACCGCCGGTTCGTCTCGCCGTCATCGACCAGCAGCACCCGACCCGCGAGCGTTCTGTCGGCGGCGGCAT
Organism: Phycisphaerales bacterium; assembly: GCA_027083355.1. Lineage (GTDB taxonomy): Bacteria > Planctomycetota > Phycisphaerae > Phycisphaerales > UBA1924 > UBA1926. The sequence continues at coordinate 1,354 of JALWOY010000076.1, forward strand.
CTTCGACCCGCGACAGACGCTTCGACCGCAGCGCCTCGGTGTGGTGATCCTCCGCGATGTCGATCTCGTCCCGCTGGCCGATCGGGAGCGACAGCGTGAAGGTGCTCCCCCGTCCCGGCTGGCTCCACACGGTGAGCGTCCCGCCGAGCGTCTCGGCGAGCCGCTTGCTGATCGCCAGCCCCAGCCCGGTGCCCCCGAATCGCCTGGTGATGGAATTGTCGGCCTGCGTGAAAGGATCGAAAATCGTCTCGAGTTTCTCGGGGGGGATGCCCGTCCCCGTGTCGGACACATCGATCCGCAGCAGGGCCTGACCATCCTCCATTTCATCGATATACGAGCGGACAGAAACCCCGCCCCGCTCGGTAAACTTCAGCCCGTTCCCGATGAGGTTCGTCAGGATCTGGCGCAGGCGGGTCGGATCGGTCCGGATCTTGCCGGGCTGCGGCCCCTGGCAGAGCAGGTCGAGCGAGATGTTCTTCTCTCTCGCCTGGATCCGCATCGTGGACATCAGGTCCGTGAGCAACTCGACGGGGCTCGTCTCGATCATCTCGATGTCGAGCTGCCCCGCCTCGACCTTGGACAGATCCAGAATGTTGTTGATCAGCTGAAGAAGGTGACGCCCGCTGTCATAGATCGTCGTGATCCACTCTCTGCGCTCTTCGGCGCTGATCGATTCGCCCTCCCGGATGAGCATCTCCGTGAATCCGAGAATCCCGTTGAGAGGCGTGCGGATCTCGTGGCTCATGTTGGCGAGGAACGCGCTCTTGGCTTCGGAGGAAGCCCGGGCGGCGTCGCGTGCCTCGATGAGTTGCTTCTCGATCCGGTCGTTCACGATCGCGATCGCGAGCGAGTCGGCGATGGACTTCAGCGTATCGATCCGGTGCCTCGCACGGATCGGGTACGGGGCCGTGTAAAGAAACAGCACGCCGACGATCTCACCAGAACACTTGAGCGGGAGGATATAGTGCCCGTGGCGGGTCATCCCCACAAAGGTGTTCTCGTGACGCTCATCGCAGAAACAATCGTCCGAGACGATCACCTCGCCGGAGACGGCCGCCCGCCCGCAGAGACAGTTGCCCAGTGGGATTGTCTTTTCGCGCGTCAGGAATTCCTCTGTAAAGTTGCCGTGGACGACGAACAGATCGAGCTTGTCCGAGTGCTCATTCTTGATGAAGATCCCGCACTTGTCCTCGACGTCGATGTCCTTCAGGCGCACGATGCGCTCGAGCGCCCGGGACAGCTTCGATTCGATGGGAACCTGCTCGTGCAGGATCGCCCAGATGTCGGCCCGGGCGTTGGCCTCCTCGCGTTCGAACGCCAGCCGTTCTTCCAGAGCGACCTTCTCCGTGATATCACGCTGCGACGCCGCGAAAAAACGAGTCGTGCCGTCGGGGCCGAGCACCGGCGTGATGGTGAGCATCGCCCAGTATTCCCCCGCCTCGTGCCCCGGCTTGCCGCCCGCGATCCGCACGGGCAGTGTGGCCTTCCGCTTGTTGATGATCCGGCCCCGCCAGGTGCGCCCGGATCGGATCGTCCGCCACATCTCGTCGTAGACCTCGCGCGGGGTCTTGCCGCTCTGGAAAACGGACGGGGTTCGGCCGATCAACTCGTCGATCTCATAACCCGTGAGAGCCGCCATCGCTTTATTCGCGTACACGATGACGCCGTCCGTGTCGGTGACCACCACAGCTTCGCTGTTCTGGTGCGTGATCGCCGCCAGGTCTTCGCTCGACAGTGTGTACTCCATCTTCCGTCCAATCTTTGTTCGAGCGGCACCCGGGCCTTCCCGATCCCACGCCGGCCCGAGCGCGACCGACCGCGTATCCACGCCGGGGTGTGGCCGTGCCATGCGGAGTCTCGGCCCCTAAGCACCCCTTCTTAAACAGGTTTACAAGGACGTCCTCGGGATCATTTTTTCGGACGTCACCGCACGGCGGCGATCCGCTGTTTCCGGACGCACAAAGGAAATCCACGGGCGGCACAACACCCCGATCGACTCACCCGGCGCAGATCCCGGACCGACGCGCCGACGATCTGGATCGATGCGGACGGGCTTCTATAGATTCCAGAAGATTCGCGTGCGATCTGAAACAAGAGCCGGGTGCTCTCGCCTCCCTCTCCCCGCCCTGCGGGGAGAGGGCCGGGGTGAGGGGCTCCTGATTCTCCTCTCCCTCCCCCCTCTCGTGGGACGGGCTTCCAGCCCGTCTCTTCATTTCTCTCTCAGCAAAAGAGCCCGGAGCGTGAGCGACGGGCCGGGTTTCAAACGGTTCCTTGAAGGCCCAACTTCCAGCTCCACCGGACCGTGCTTCTCAACCAACCAGACGCCGACGCTGAGCTTGCGTCGGATTCCCAACCCACCCAAGCGTGCCGATACCTCTCTCCCTCTCCCCGCCTCGCGGGGAGAGGGCCGGGGTGAGGGGCTCCTGATTCTCCTCTCCCTCCTCACCCTCGTGGGACGGGCTTCCAGCCCGTCTCTCTCTTTCTCTCCATCTTGCTTCAAAGAGAAGCCCGAGCGGAAGCCGCTTCTCGAACACCGCAACACAAGCCTCGAGCACAGAAAAACCCGTCGATCAAGAAAAACACCCGGGCGTGCGCCCGGGTTTCGTCGATACACTGATATCACGAGTTTTTCCTGAACGCCGACTCAGCCCGCGTCCTCGATCGCCCGATCCGCCCGCGACCGCAACGCCGACGCGCCCTCGGACGTCAGCCGATCCCGCATCCGGCTCAGCTGGCTCGCCAGCGAATCGTCCACCAACTGATCACCGATCCGCAGCTTCACGCCCCCCAGCATCGCAGGCTCGGTGTACGTGTGCAGGATGATCTCCTTGCCAAGCCGATCACGCAGCGCGGCCTCGAACGTCCGCCGCGTCGCGTCATCGATCGCCTCGGCCGTGAAGAGATCGACCTCGACACGCCCGAACGCCGCCTGCACCAGATCCTCGTACGCCTCCACGATCGCCGGCAGGTGCCCAAGCCGGCCCTTGCGGTTCAGCAGACGCAGGAACCGCAGCGTCAGCCCGTCCGCCCGGCCCTCGAGAATCCGCACTAGCGACCCGTCACGCGAGACCGACGGGATCACACGCGTGGCGAGGAACTCGCTGAACATCCGGTCCTCCCGCGCCAGCTCGAGGATGTCCTCCAACTCGCCGAGAATCGCCTCGGCGTGGTCCCGGCCCCCGTCGGCCTCCGCCAACTCGAACAGACTCCGGGCGTACACCTCGGCCAGCGCGTCGGGTTGTGTTTCGATCAGCGGCATCTTGCTTGCCTCCGGGTGGGACAGGCGTCCCGCCTGTCTCAGTTCGACGAAGACCCCGTCATCTCCGCGAGCGACTCGTCGAGCATCCGCTTCTGATCCTCCACCGTCACCTCGCGGTGCAGAATCTTCCCGGCCATACGCGTCGCAAGATTCACCGACTCGGCGTAGATCTCGGCCAACGCCGCCTTCTTCGCCCCGTCGATGTCCCGCTTGGCCTTCTCACGCATCTCGTTCAGCTCGCGGTCCGCCTTGGCCTTCAGCTCCGCCGCCAGACGCGCCTGCTCGGCCCGCGTCTCGTCGAGCATCTTCTGCGCCTCGACCCGCGCCTGACTCAGCGACTGCTCATACTCCTCCAACGCCGCCTTCGCCTGCGCCCGTGCCGCCTCCGCCGCCGCGATCTCCTCGCGGATCTTCGCGTTCCGCTCGTCCAGACCCGCCGTGATCATCGGCCAGACCTTCGTCGCCAGAATGAGCGACACCACGCCGAAGACCACCAACGCCGTGACCGCCGACGCCAACGCCTCCTTGTACCCCGCGATGGGCGAGGCACCGCCCTCGTGCTCTCCGCCGTGGTCGGCGTCGGGGTGCTCACCGACACCCGCGGCGTGCTCAACAGATGCCGCGGCGTGTTCTTCGACCGCCTGCGCGGCGTGCGACACCGGGTCGTGCGGCGCCGCCCATGCCGACGCCCCGGAAAGCCCAAGCACCGCCGCCAGCGACACGAGCAAAATCGTGATGGTTCGAGCCATGGTCTACTCCAAAGCCGCCGCCCACCGGCGCGCGGCATACCCGCCCGGCGATCCGGTGCCGGGCGGGGTCCGCGTCCGACTCACTTGATGAACAGGGTCAGCAGGCCGACCACGATCGCGAACAGCGTCACGCCCTCGATCAGGGCCGCCGCGATGATCATGTTCTGCCCGATGGCGCCGCCAGCCTCGGGCTGACGGGCGATCGCCTCGACGGCGCCCTTGCCCACCAGCCCGATGCCGAACCCGCCGCCCACGACCGCCAGGCCCGCGCCGATCGCGGCCACGCCCTTGAACAGCGTCCCGTCGTAGGCCTCCGCGGCCGACGCCAGAGCGGGCATGAGGGCGAGCACCCCGAGGGCGATGACGATGTTCTTGATGCTGATCATGGTTTCCCGTCTTCCTTTCTCAACTGTCGATGCAGTCCCGCGTGTGAAATGCCCGGGGCCGGTTCACGCCGATCCCGGAAGTGTGATCCGATGAATCAGGCGTGCGCCGCCCCGGGCTCCGACCCGTGCGAACCGTGCCCCTCGTGCTCCCCGTGGTGGGAAAGCTGCCCGATGAACACCGCCGTCAGGAACATGAACACGAACGCCTGAATGAACGCCACGAACAACTCGAGGAAGTAGATCGCGATCGCACCCGCCGCCGACGCCAGCGACACCGGGGCCGCGATCAACACACCCGCGTTGATCACCATCCCGACAAACATGAACAGCGTCGCCACAAGGATGTGGCCCGCCGTCATGTTCGCGAACAAACGCACGGCCAACGCGACCGGCTTGATGAACGTCGAGAGGATCTCGATCGGCACCATGATGAACGCCACCGCGCCGCGCGTGCCCCCCGTCAGGTGCTTCAGATACCCGCCCACGCCCAGCTCGCGCATCCCCGCGATGTTGATCACGAAGAACGACACCACCGCCAGCGCGGCCGTCACATAAATACTCTGCGTCGCCGTCCCGCCGATCGGCACCCAGTGAACCTTGAAATCGGTCACCAGATGCCACAGGTCCGCCAGAGGCACCAGCCCCAGCAGGTTGTTCAGCAGAATGAAGTAAAACAGCGTCCACAGGAACGGCATGAACCGGTCCGTCCGATCGCCGAGCACCGGGCGGCAGATCTCATCCCGAAGGAACACCGAGATCACCTCGATCAACCCCGCCACCGGGTGCTTCGTCAGATACCGGTCGTGACCCTCGCTCTCGTCGCCCGTCGCGATGTGCTTGGCGGCAAACTTCCACCCCACCAGCAGGATTAACCCCGAGAGCACCAGGTTCGTCTGGATCGAAGACCACACCCACCAGCCGTCAACCACAACCGTCGGGTGGTTGATCACGTGCTCGATCGGGTTCGATGAAGCCAGCGTCAGCATCCCCGTCATCTCGCGTCACCCCTCCCGGCACCAACCCCGCCGGCCCGGCCCGCCCC
>JALWOY010000077.1 GCA_027083355.1 Phycisphaerales bacterium
GGCCGGGGGTGATCGAGGCGTTCTACGCCGGCGTGGAGGCGGCGGGGGGGCTGGATTCGTTCGAGTATGTGTGCAAGCTGGACGCGGACCTGGAGCTGCCGCCGCGGTATTTCGAGCTGGTGATCGAGGAGATGCGTCGCGAGCCGCTGCTGGGGAATTATTCGGGCAAGGTTCAGATCCGGCTGCCGGACGGGACGCTGATCGACGAGCGGACGGGCGACGAGAACGCGAACGGGCAGGCGAAGTTTTATCGCGTGGCGTGTTTCAAGGAAATCGGCGGGTTTGTGCGCGAGGTGGGCTGGGACGGGATCGACGGGCACATGTGCCGTCTGCACGGGTGGATGGCGCGTTCGGAGGATCGGCCCGAGCTGCGGATGGTGCACCGTCGGCTGATGGGTTCGAGCGAGGTGGGGATCTGGACCGGGCGGAAGCGTTGGGGGTGGGGGAAGTATTTCATGGGCTCGTCGCCGGTGTATGTGCTGGCGGTGTCGGTGTACCGGATGTTCGAGAGGCCGTTCGTGATCGGGGGGCTGGGGATCCTGTACGGCTATGTGAAGTCTTGGGTGATGCGGAAGCCGCGGATCGAAGACAAGGCGTTCATCCGGCATCTTCGCAGGTATGAGATGGAATCGCTGCTGCATGGTAAGCGGCGGACGATGCAGAAATATCACGACCGCATCAGGAGCGGGGCGGCATGAGCGGCGGGGCGACGCGGGTGCTGGCGATCTCGAGCGGCGGGGGGCACTGGGCCGAGTTGCTGCGGCTGCGCCCGGCGTTTGCGGGTTGCGAGGTGGTGTGGGCGACGGTGGACCGGGCGTATTCGGCGGAGGTTCCGGGCGAGCGGTTTTTCACGGTGCGTGACGCGACGCGGTGGAACAAGTTTTCGCTCGTGGTGCTGCTGTTTCAGGTGCTCTGGCTGCTGGTGCGCGTCCGGCCGGACGCGGTGGTGACGACGGGTGCGGCGCCGGGGTATTTCGCGGTTCGTCTGGGGAAGATGCTGGGGCGTCGGACGGTGTGGCTGGACAGCATCGCGAATGTCGATGAGCTCTCGATGAGCGGGCGGATGGCGGGGCGGTTCGCGGATCTGTGGCTGACGCAGTGGGAGCACCTTGCCGGCGAGGGCGGGCCGGCGTATCGCGGAGCGGTGATGTGATCTTCGTGACGGTGGGGGCCCAGATGCCGTTCGATCGGCTGATCCGCGCGGTGGACGCGTGGGCGTCGTCGCACCCCGGCGAGGAGGTCTTCGCGCAGATCGGGGAGGGGGAATACGAGCCGGCGCACATGCAATGGGCGCGGTTTCTCGAGCCGGCGGCGTTCGGCGAGCGGATCGCGTCGGCGGATTTCATCGTGGCGCACGCGGGGACGGGGTCGATCATCTCGGCGCTGGGCGCGGGCCGGCCGATCGTGGTGATGCCGAGGCGGAGCGATCTGCGCGAGACGCGCAACGACCACCAGTTGGCGACGGTGTCGCGGCTGTGCAAGCGTGAGGGGATCGCGGTCGCCGAGGATGAGCGGGCGTTGGTCGAGCAACTGGATCGGTTGTCATCGCTACCGACGCCGCCGCGGCTGAGCCCGTATGCGTCGGACTCGTTGATCGAGGCGATCTCGGGTTTTTTGCGGGGGTGAGTGT
>JALWOY010000078.1 GCA_027083355.1 Phycisphaerales bacterium
CCGCCGACAGCCCAACGAATCGGCAGCGGGCAGCATCGCCCAGCCCGCAATCCTCGACAATGCAAAGAAAATCCGCTCGCTCAGGATGAAAATCCGCTATGATGGGGGTAGTTCAGAGGTTTCAGAATACCACCTACCAAAAGCGCGATACTGTAGGTTGTCGGATCACTTTGAGATTGGATAGACATATTATCTGAAACACCCACTTCTTGCCATTCCGTTCTCAAAGGAGAATTCCAGAACAAATAAAGTGAGAGTAGGCAGAATATTATTCCGCCAAAGGTAAAGCCATATCTCCATACCTTATGAAGAGAGTTGTCATCATGAGATTTCTTGTCGATCTGGTTGTTCACTTCGCTTATCCTATTATCTGCCCCGAGCATTTACGCATAGGCCCGACACGAAAGCCTGCACCACAACTACGGATCAGCATCGCTGGCGAGTAAGTGTAGGCGGTTGCAGGGATATACGGCCATCTGTACGCAACCATTTCTGGTGTCATCGCGCGGCAGTTCACCGCTCGGTGCGGGGATAGATGGCAACGACACACGCCATCACGCACCGAGGAGCGACGCCTTGCCCAGGACACGGAAGTCCGCGCCCACATTGACCGCTGCACAACGACGTCGCGAGATCATCGATTTGCTCGCGGGCCATCTGGCGCGCATGCCCGAGGCCCTCGATGTCCCGGTTTCACGACCCGGATCGACGCCAGATTCCGAGCATGAATCGGCTCTGAAAAAACTTCGCCCACAATCGCGGATCGGACTTGAACTCTCGGAACACTGATGGCTCAGTGTGTCGCGCGGTTTACGCCGCGGGAAAGGACGCTGAGCATGGAACAACTGATCGAAAGGAAACTGGCGGCGCTGAAGGACATGACGCCGGCGCATCTGCGCGAGCGGTACGCCGAGCTGTACGGCGAGCCGTCCCGCAGCGGCAACAAGCAGTGGCTGATCCGCCGGTGCGCGTGGCGCATCCAGGCGTTGGCCGAGGGCGGGTTGTCGCAGCGGGCCAAGCGCCGGGCGCGGCAACTGGCCCGCGACCAGGACCAGCGGGTCATCCCGCCGAGGGGGCTGAAGATGGCCCGCTGGACCGGCCGGCCGATGAGTTTTCTCCGGGAGTATGTTCCGCGAACACCCAGCGTGGCCAATGACTACGCGAGTGCGGATGAGCCCGATTCACCGGTCCGGATACGGATCACCGTTTCGAGTGCGGTAATGGTGATCTTGCCGTCGCCCGGTCGGCCGGTGGACGCGTTGTCGCGGATCACCTCGGCGACATCGGTTGCCATGTCGTCGTCAACGATGCACTCGAGCTTCGCCATTTCTTTCTTGCCGAATCCGGCCAGTTCCTGCTGATCCCGTCCGACCACGCGGCCGAAGCCTCGGACCGTCGTGACCGTGATACCCGGGAAGTTCGGGTGCTCGTGGAGTGCGTCGAGCACGGTGCCGAGCATGTTCGGCCGGATGAACGCCTTGATTTCTTTCACCTGGATGCCTCCGTGTCAGACAACGACTTCTCTCTTTCGGCCACCGAACCAGAGGTAGAGGGTGGGCAGCACGAAGAGCGTCAGGATGGTGGAGCTGATGAGCCCGCCGATGACGACAGTCGCGAGGGGACGCTGCACCTCGGCCCCCATCCCCGTGTTGAGCGCCATGGGCACGAACCCGAGGCTCGCGACGAGAGCCGTCATCAGCACCGGGCGCAGCCGCGCGAGGCTGCCTTGTTTCACGGCCTCGAACATCGGCTTGCCCTCGTCACGCAGCTGGTTGATGAACGTGATCATCACGACGCCGTTCAGCACGGCGACGCCGGAGAGGGCGATGAACCCCACGCCCGCGCTGATGCTGAAGGGCATGCCACGCAGCCAAAGGGCGATGATCCCGCCCGTCAACGCCAGCGGCACACCCGTATACACAAGGATCGCGTGTCGGGCGTTGCCGAACGCGGTGAACAGCATGATGAAGATCAACGAGAGCGCCAGCGGGACGACGATCATCAGACGCGCGCGGGCGCGGGCGAGGTTTTCGAACTGCCCGCCCCAAGTGATGAAGTAACCCTCGGGGAGCGTCACCTCGGCGTCGAGACGCTGCTGGGCCTCGGCGACAAACGAGCCCATGTCACGCCCGCGGATGTTCGCCTGCACGACGATCCGGCGTTTGGCGTTCTCCCGGCTGATCTGGTTCGGTCCCTCGGCGAGTTCGACACGGGCGACCGCTTCGAGCGGGATGTACCGGATCTCCGCACCCATCCCGATCATGCTTTCATCGGCAGAGGCGAGCATGGTGCTCCCGCCCTCGGGCAGCGGGATCGGTAGTTGCCGCACAAGGTCCACTTCGCCGCGGAGCTCCTCGGGCAAGCGGACGACAATCGGGAATCGGCGGTCGCCCTCGTAGAGCGTCCCGGCCTCCTGGCCGCCGAACGCGATCGAGACGACCTCCTGCACATCGCTGACATTGAGGCCGTACCGCGCGATCTTTGAGCGGTCGATATCCACGGTGAGCACGGTGAGCCCGGAGACCTGCTCGACCTTGACGTCCGACGCGCCGTCGATCTGCTGAATCACGGCGGCGACCTCCGCGCCCGTCTTGAGCAGCGCGTCGAGATCATCACCGAAAATCTTGATGGCCAGGTCACTCCGAACGCCGCTGATCAGCTCGTTGAAACGCAGTTCGATTGGCTGCGAGATTTCGTAGTTCTGGCCGGGGAGAGATTGCAGGAATTCCTCGATCTCTTCGGCGAGTTCCTCCTGGGTCGAGGCGCGGGTCCATTGCTCGCGGGGTGTCAGCATCAGGTATGTATCGCTGACGTTCGGCCCCATCGGGTCTGTCGCGACCTCGGCGGTTCCCGTGCGGGCGAATATGCTCGCGATCTCGTCGGGGAATTCTTCGCGGAGTGCTCGCTCGACTGTCTTCTGCATCTCGATGCTGGTGGTGATGCCGATGCTCGGGATCCTGGCCGGCTGGACCGCGAGCGCGCCCTCGCCCAGTTTGGGCACGAACTCGCTGCCGAGGCCCGTGGCGATGAAACCCGAGATCACCAGCAGAAGAACACCCGCGCCGACCGTGACGGGCTTGAATCTGAGGGCGGTTTCGAGCAAGGCTGCGTATCCCGACTTTGTCCAGCGAATCAGGAAACTCTCCTTTTCGGCGAATTTTCCACGGAGAAGCAGGGCGCACGCCGCAGGCACGAACGTGAATGTCAGGATCAGCGCCCCGGTCAGCGCGAGCAGCACGACGCCGGCCATCGGTCGGAACATCTTGCCCTCGATCCCCGTCAGGGTCAGGATCGGGATATAGACGATCATGATGATGAGCATGCCGAAGAGTGTCGGTTTGGCGACCTGCCTGCCGGCCTCGCCGATGATCGAGAGCCGCTCGTCGTTGGTCAGGCGTCTGCCTTTGTGCTCCTGTTCTTCCGATGCCCGGCGGACGATGTTCTCAACGAACACCACGGCCCCGTCGACGATGATGCCGAAGTCGACCGCCCCGAGGCTCAGCAGGTTCGCGCTGACTTTCTCCTGCACCATCCCGGTCACGGCGAACAGCATGGAGAGCGGGATCGCGCACGCCACGATGACCGCTGCGCGCAGGTTGCCGAGCAGAAGGAGCAGGATCACAATGACGAGGACCGCGCCCTCGAACAGGTTTTTCTGGATCGTGTGCAGCGTCGCCTCGACGAGATAGGTCCGGTTGTAGAGCGTTTTTATCTTGATGTTCTTCGGCAGCGTCTTGCTGATCTGCTCCATCCGATCATGGACATCCTCCGAGACCGTTCGGCTGTTGGCGCCGAGCAGCATCATCGCGGTGCCGATGACGACTTCCTGCCCGTCGTGTGTCGCGGCGCCGGTGCGCAGTTCCTTGCCCACGGAGACCCGCGCCACATCGCGGATGCGGACCGGCACGCCGTCGTCGGTTTTGAGGATGATGTTGCCGATGTCGTCCACATCACCGATCAGGCCGGTCGCGCGGATCAGGTACGCCTCGCCGGCGTGTTCGATGTATCCGCCGCCCGCGTTGGCGTTGTTGTCGGCGACGGCCCGCATGATGTTGCGGAACGAGAGCCCGAAGGCCATGAGTTTCGCCGGGTCCGGTGTGATGTGATACTGCTCCTCGTACCCGCCGATGCTGTTGACCTCGGTCACTCCGGGTACGGTGCGGAGTTGCGGGCGGATGACCCAGTCCTGGATCGTGCGCAGATCCTGGGGCGTGTACGCCTCGCCGTCGGCGTTGGGCCCGTCCGCTTCCACCGACCACATGTAGATCTCGCCGAGCCCGGTCGAGATCGGCCCCATTTGCGGCTCGGCCAGCCCCGGCGGGAGCGACTCTCTCGCTTCGGTCAGCCGTTCGCCGACAAGCTGTCTCGCCCAGTAGATATCCGTGCCGTCCTCGAACACCACGGTGACCTGCGAGAGCCCGTAGCGTGAAATCGAGCGGATGTAATCGATATTCGGCAGCCCGCCCATCGACCACTCGATCGGGAAGGTCACCTGCTGCTCGATCTCCACCGGCGACAGCGCGGGCACGTTGGTGTTGATCTGAACCTGAACATTCGTGATATCGGGGACGGCGTCGATGGGGAGCCGGGTGAAGCTATAGACGCCCACACCGACGAGCGCGATCGTGGCCAGAAGAACGACCACGCGCTGGCGGATCGAAAACTCGATGATCTTGGCAAGCATTGGTGGTTCCTCAGTGTTCGTGGCCGGCGGCGCTCTTGCCGAGGTCGGCCTTCAGAAGAAAACTGTTCTTGACAACAATGGGGGTCCCCAGCGGGAGGTCATCGCCCAGGATCTCGACGTTGGTGTCATTGCGCAGCCCGAGGCGCACGGGGAAGGGCCTGAAGCCCTCCTCATCCTGAACGAACACGACATCGCCCCCCTCGTAGGTCTGGATCGCCTCGATCGGGACGGCCCGCGGCACGCGGACCTCCGCCGTCTCAACGCGGGCGGTGACGAACTCGCCCGGCTTCCACGCGCGATCGCTGTTGTCGATCACGACCCGGGCCGACACCGTCCGCGTCCCTTCCGAAACGACCGAACTGACGTAATCAACAACGCCGTCCGCTGTTCGATCACCCGCGTGGACGACAACGCGGTGCCCCTCGCGGATCTGATCCGCGTATTCCGTGTAGACCGAGATGTTCAGCCAGACTGTCGAGAGGTCCGCGATGGTGTAGACCGATTGGTCGTCACTGATCTTCTCCCCCGGGGCGAGGTGTTTCTCGACGATCCGCCCCTCGATCGGAGCGAGCAGCTCGTAGCGGGCGACATCGGCTCCGGGCTCCTCGGCGATACCGCGGATCTGTTCATCGGTCAGGCCCAGCAGGTGGAGGCGACGTTCCGCGTTCTCGACCTCGGACTTCGCGATCCCGGCCGCTCGGCGTGCCTCGTCGAGGCGCACCTGATACATGAAGTCGATGTCCTCGTAAGCCGCGAAATAATCCGCCAGGCTGCTGTTGTACGCCTCCTGCGCAGCGAGCAGATCCGCCTCGGTGGAGAGGTTCTTTTCGCGCAGATCCCGCTCGCGTGCGTAGTTTGCTTCCGCCGCCTTCGTCTTTGCATAGGCGGAGAGGAGGCGGCCCTTGTTCTCACCGATCCGCAAACCTGCGGCCGCTTCGCGGAGCGTGACGAGACTCGGTTCTTCGCTGAGCAGTTCGAGCAGCTTGGCCGTGTTCTCGCTGATCGTCTGTTGACGCTTCAGGTCCGCCTCCGCGATGAGAAGCGACTGTTTCGCCTGCAGATACGCGATCTTCGCCTCGCCGAGTTCCGGGCTCTCGATCACGGCGAGCACGGCGTTCCGGTCGACCCGATCGCCCAGGTATTTCTGCACTTCGCTCACGATCCCCGGCACCCTGGGGGTGACATGGACCACCGTGTCCATGTTCAGACCGACTTCGGCGGGCAGCGTGATATGCGTGGTGATCACCCCGCCGCTCAAAGGGCGGATCTCGACACCGGCTTCGCCGAGCTGCGCCCGCGTCAGGCGGACGACCTCCTCGCCGTGTTCGCCGTGTTCGTCTTCGCCGTGCTCATCGTGTCCTTCGCCGTGTTCACCACGTCCCGCGGTTTCGGCGGCATGGCCGTGGCCATCGTCGTCTGTGTGTCCGCTCACAGATTCGCCGCATCCGACCAGTCCGGCACAGGCGATCGCGATGAGCAGCAGGTTGATTGAAGATTGCATCTTCATCGGGTGGTTCCTCCGGTCGTTCTTTCCGTGGTGGAATCCCGCCACGGCGCATCTGTTTGTGCGAGCTCATGCAGCATCGCGGCGGCCTCGTGAAGGCGCTGCCATGCGTCCACATACGCGATTCTGGATTCGATCACGACCTGCTGAGCATCGAGCAGACGCAGGTAGTCGGTCTTGCCCCGCTCGTATGCCTGCCGGGTCAGTTCGAGCGTGCGTTCCGCCTTCTGGAGCAGCTGCTCGCGGTATCGATCGACCGCGATCCTGGCCGACTCATAGTCGGCGTACGCCCGGGAGACCTCGGCGATGAGCTTCAGCTGGACCTCACGCAGGGCCGCCGCGCTCGACAGCCGCTCGGCCACCGCGGCGCGTATGTTGCCCTGGTTCCGGTCGAACAACGGGATCTCGATCCCGATGCCGAGATCGATGGTCGTCTCGTTCTCGATATCTGAATATCTCGGACCGGCCGAGACGACGAGATCAGGCATCGCTTCCGCCCGGGCGAGCGTGTGCACCTTCTGCGCCTTGTCGATGGCGAGTTGTGCCTGCTTGATGCGAGAATTGCTCTCGAGCGAGGCCGCGAGAAATGACTCAAGGTTCGGCAGCGTCGGCACCTGCTGCATGTCGCTCGACAGGGGCAGATCGTCCAGACGCTCAAGCCCCATCGCCGACGCGAGATTCTGCTTGGATGCTTCGTACGCGAGACGGGCCGACTCGTGCTCGATCCGGGCCTGATCGCGGATGACCTCCGCCCTGAGCCTGTCCGGCTCGGTCGCGGCGCCCGCATCGACCTGGGCGGTCGCGGCCTCGAGCAGCCGATCAGAAAGATCGAGCAGCTCACGCCGGTTTTCCAGCCGTTCCCGTGCGGCGACGGTTTCGTAGTACGCCCGGGTGACACGCGCCGCGACCGCGAACTCCTCGGCGACGAAACCCGCTTGCGCCGAGAGTTGATCGACCTCGGCGACCTGTCTGGCTTTATCCAGTTTGCCGCCGAGCACGATCTCCTGCTCGACGCGGTAGATTGTCTCACCGCCAGATCCCGCGCCGCTGCCCAGCCCCTCGCCGTCGAAGCCGATCGTGGGGTTGGGGTACAGGCCGGCCTGGATCACTCGCCCCGCGGCGAAATCAACCCGATACCCCGCTCGGCGCAGGCTCGGGGCGTTGTTGATCGCCACACGGATCGCGTCGTTCACCGACAGCGCGTCGAGTTCATCGAGAGGCAGCGCCGCGGGCTCCGTCGGGGCGTCGTTCGCCGCCAGCCCGGCGGTTCCTTCATCGTGCAGGTGATACCGGCTTCGGATCTCTCGGTAGACCGGGTCGTCCCACGAACGGTCCATCGGCCCGGCGCAACCACCGACCAGCAGGCAGCCCGAGAGGGCCACCATTCTGAGTTTGTCCATCTGCGTTCAACTCCTCGGGTGTGTTCACGAACAGACACGCGCCGCCGATTCGCAATCGACGGCAGCAATCCTGAACGAACCCGAGAACTACACGATCAGAATGATCGAACTGAGCGGAGAAAATGAACCCGGCGGTAGCTTGTGCGCTGGGGCGGCAGATGGGCGCACCCGATCCGTCGGGTATGGGACGGCGGGCGCGATGGCATGCTGAATCAGCACCGGCCGGGCAGCGGGCACGAAGCAACCGGGTCGGTCGGCCGACCTCCGTACAACTGCCTGATGTCTTTGCCGGGGAAGATGGGTGCACGGGCCGCATTCACAAGCGGATTGAACGGTGAGTTGGTCAGTGTGTTCGTCCGCCCGATCCGTATGCAAAGAAGGCGGCGGGCAGCAGAAAGAGCCGGCGATCTCGACATGGGATTCGCCGTTCGCGTCGAGGCATGTCCGCTCGAAACCCACGGCCGCGAGTGCCGCCGCGACCTGCGCCCAGCACAGGACGAGAACAACAAGCGGATGGAATCGGCGGCTCGACATCGGCGGGATGATAGCAAGCGTGGTGATGACCGCGAACCGCTTATGTCAAAAAAACAGAGGGAGACCTTCGGTGATGATCCGGCCTCGGCCCTCGAGCCGGGGGCTGGATTATCGGAAACTGAAGAATGCGGCATGATCGGGGAGGATTCTTCGGATGGTTCAGTGAACCGGCCCGTGCGTTCTGCGGTCGATCAGGAAGATCGGCAGAAGAACGAGATTGCTCAACGAGGCGATGAGCAGGATGACGGCCATGAGCACGCCGAACTGGGCCGTCGGCGAGAACGGGCTGAGCGTGAACAGGGCCATGCCGATACCCGCGATCACCGAGCTCATCGAGCACGGGACAAGGCAGGTCCGGAGCATCGTCGGTGTCGAGGCGTGTCGATCGAGCCAGAGGATGTGGATCGCGTCGTCGATGCCCGCACCGATACCGATCGCGCCGACCATGAGCGTCGTGAGCTGTAACGGGATCGAGTCGACCTCGGCGACGAGCAGCACCGCCGACACGGGCAGCAGATTGACGATCAGGCCCGCCCATCCTGCGCGCACGCGGCCGGCGATCAGCGCACAGACGATCGCGACGACAAGCAGCATCGAGGGGATCGAGATCGCCGCGATCCGTTTCATCTGATGGCGCAGTTCGAGCAGCTGCGCGGCGACGCCGCGGAACTCGATCGAGACCCCCCGTTCGCGTGCGCGCGCCGTCCAGTCGTCGAACGCCCCGCGCAGGGCGTCGAGGTGCTCGTTGTTGCTCGTGCACCAGAGCACATGCCCGTTCCGGCCAGACGGGGCGGGTCGGATCGAGGTGACATCGGCGACCGCGCGCACGAGCCGGGACCGCCCGACGATTTCCCGTGCGGACGCGGGGTCGTCCGTGACGATCTCGAACGGGAGCATGCCGGTGAGGCGTGCCTCGATGGTCGCGTTGTCGCGGACGATCCGGGCATCGGGGGGGAAGTAGTTGAGCGGCTGGGGGTTGACCGGCAACCGGCCGGCCCCGATCGGGGCGAGCAGCGCGACGGCCGCCCCGATCGTCAGGATGATCGGGCGGGGGCGTCCGGCGAGTCTGTAGACCAACCGGCGGTAGTGCCGGTTCAGCACCGAGCGGGTCATCAGCCGGGGCCGCGACCGTTCGGGCTTGTCGACGAGGCAGAGGACGCTCGACCAGACGATCGCCACGCCCAGCGCGCCCCAGAAGGCGAAAGCGCGGATCGACGGCACGCCGCTGGTGCTGAAAAAGAGAACGCCGAGGATGGTCGTCAGTGCGCACATCAGCAGCACCCTTGCCGCGTCTTTGCGCAGCGCCGTGTGGGCGGCGTAGGAGAAGCCCATCGAGATCATCATCGGCGGGACGAGGAGCATCGACATATCGACCCGCACGCCCGACCACCCGATGGCCCCGAGCAGGATCACCATCGCGAGCGTGATCGCCGCGGTGCTCTGGAGGGCCTGCTTGACGGAGCGTGTGACCACGCCCATGAGCAGGCCGCCCGTGAGCATGATCAGGGTGATGACAAGGCCCATCCGACGCCGGCTGTAGTCGTTGAGCGCCTCGGCGAACGCGGCGGGCCCGGCGACGGCGAACCCGGTTGTGGGGGCGGGTGAGATGGTGCCCAGAGCCGTGCGCACGGCGGTTGCCAGTCGGGCCGGGTCTGTGCCGGAGGCCGCGATGCACAGGATTCCCGCGTATGTGTCGTCGGTGCTGAGGAGTAGGCCGCGGGGCGTGGTGTGGAGAATCGTCTCGAAGAGCGGGGTGTCCGGGTCGAGACAGAAACCGACCTGCGGGAGATCGCAGATGGCCCGCCGGACAGCACGGACCGGGGTTTGGCTGGTCTCGAAGCCGACGATGAGGTAGGACCCCATGTCGGTGCCGGCCAGTCGGTGCGGAACCCAGGCGTTGAGCGAGTTGTCCACGTGCAACCGGGGCAGCCCGGACAGCCCGGCGATCCCTAGGAGCAGCCAGACGATCCATTTCCGGGCGGTGCGGGGCGGATGTTTCGCGTCGGAATGCACAGCGATGAGATCAGCCTGTCGGCGCCTCGTCCATCAGGGGGATGGACTCTTCGAGGGCGTCGATCAGTGTTGCGACCTGATGTTTCTCGATGACCAGCGGCGGCATGAATGTCAGGATGTTTCTCCCCGGTCCGGTCTTGCCCGCCAGAACACCCCGATCCTTGAGGGCTTCGAGGAGCAGATCGCACCGCGCCGCGTCGGGGGTCCGGTTGGCGGGGTCGAGAATCGGCAAGCCGAGCATCAGCCCCAGCCCCCTCGGCTCGCCGAGCCGGGGTGACGCCCCGGCCATGCGGTCGAGGGCGGCGCGGAGCTGCTCGCCTCGGGCGGCGGCGTTGGCGGCGAGATTGTTCGATTCGTGATAATCGAGTGTCGCCAGAGCGGCCGCGGCGCAGACGGGATTTCCGCCGTGGGTCGAGGCGCCGGGGGTGTCGTGCGATCGGGCGACGGGTTCCGTGGCGATGAATGCGGCGATGGGGAAGCCGTTGCCTAGTGCTTTGCTGAGGCACATGATGTCGGGGGTGACGCCGAAGTGTTCGCACGCGAACAGCCGCCCGGTGCGGTTGAAGCCGCTCTGGATCTCGTCGAAGATCAGAACGATGCCGTGCTGGTCGCACAGTTCGCGGACACGCGGGAAGAACCCGTCCGGGGGGGCCACGATGCCGCCGTTGCCCTGGACAGGCTCGGCGATGATCGCGGCGATTTCGTCGGGGTGTTCGCGGATGACGCGTTCGAGGTCGTCGATATCGCCGAACCGGGCGTGATGGACGTGGGGGAGTGGGAAGGGATCGCCGCGCCACATGTCGAGCCCGGTCGCGTTCATGGCCCAGCGTGTGCGGCCGTGCAGCGCGTTGTTGAAGGCGACGATGCCGGGGCGGCGTGTGTGCCGGGCCGCGAGCATCATGGCGCCCTCGGTGGCCTCGCTTCCCGAGGCGCAGAAGAAACTCCGGCAGAGGTCTCCGGGGGTGATCCGGGCGAGCCGCTCGGCGAGGCGGAGGATCGGCTCGGTCAGGTAGATCGTGGTGGTGTGCTGGAGGGTGCGGATCTGGTTGATCGCCGGCTCGGTGATCGCGGGGTTGCAGTGGCCGGCGTTCATCACCGTGACGCCCGAGTAGCAATCCAGGTATTCACGCCCGGCGTGGTCGGTGAGTACGCACCCGCTGCCGGAAACGATCTGTGGCGGGTCCTTGTAGAAGTGGTAGACGCACGGCATGAGCGCACGCGCCTTGATCTCCAGCAACTTCTCGGGCCCGGCGGGCGGGGCGGGGTCGGCGGTCTGGATTTCAGGCGTCGATGATTTCATAGTGTTCCAACTCCGGCATGAGATTCTGACGCGCGAGCCGATCGAACAGGACGCGGAGCCCTTGTCGGACATCCTCAGGGAGCTTGAGCGTATCGGTATTGCTGAACATGGGCACGAAGGTGTCCGAACACCCGCGGCCGAAGCCGTTGGCGTAGCCCATGGCCTTTTCCGTGTGGTCGAGTGCCCACAGGAGCGAGTCGCGGCAGACCCGCGCGATCTCGACGGCGGTTTCGCGTCCGAGTGATTTCTTCACCAGGCTCAGCCCGACCGGCAGGGGCAGCCCCGTGTCCGTGCACCACGCGTTGCCGAGGTCGCAGACACGGTTCAGCCCGAGCGCGGGGAAGTGCACCAGTTCCTCGTGGATCATGACCCCCGCGTCGAGATCGCCCGAGAGGATGTGGTCGGCGATGGTGTCGTAGGGCATCTCGATGAGCTGCGCGTCCGGCGGGGCGTACATCGCCGCGAGCATCCCGCCGGTGGTCTTTTTCCCCGCGACGCCGATGCGGCGGCCGGCGAGCGAGGCCATCGTCGGATACTCCTTCGACACCAGCACGGGCCCGTACCCGCGGCCGACGCTCGATCCGACCGCCAGGATCCAGTAGTCCTTCTCAAGCAACGGGAACATCACACTCGACACGGCGACAACATCGTGGACGGCGTTCAGGGCGTCTTGATTCAACTGCGCGATGTGGTTGCGGGTGAACACGGGGTCGTAGCCGGGCAGCGAGAGGATGCCCTGTTCCCACGCGTAGAAGTTGAAGACATCGTCGCTGTCCGGGGTGTAGGCGACGGTGAGGGTCTGGTTGCGTGTGGGGTTTTCGTTTTTTCTGATGAGCTTCATTCGCATCTTTGTGATCGCCTTGCGCTGGAACAGGGTCGGGGCCGGGTCAATACAACCCGCCGGTGGGGCGGGCACTCGGGGTTTCGGGGGTGTGCGGGTTGCGCAGGCCGGCGTCGGTATAGCCGGTGGGCACGCCGGGTTTCGGGGCGACACGGACGGCCTGATCCCGCTCGCGCATGTTGACGATGAGGAAACTTTCATCGAGCCGGGTCAGCCGGACCGTGCCCTGTTCGCCCACGGGTTTGGCGTCGCCCCGGTGATCCACGACATCGAGCAGCAGACGGTCGCCGAAGGGGTAATAGTCGAGGTGCTCCCGGCTCGGCGAGACATCGAGTTCGAGGCAGCAGCCCATCAGCGTGTTGCCGTAGCCGGCGAGCACCACCGCCCGCGGGAACAGGGCGTGGATTCGAGTGAGTTGTTCGGGGCGGACGCGCAAGCCGCCGAGGTGGATGCCGCGGATCGCCCGGCGTCGGTGCTCGGCCATCTCCTCGGCGAGCGATTCGATGACCGCGGGGGTGGTGAACAGAACACCGATGTTCTGTGCGTTGATGATCCGCATGGCCTGTTCGGTGACATGGGCGAGGTATCGCTTGTGGGCGAACGAGCCGGGGGCGAGCCGACGCGCCCAACCGGGGTCGAGGTCGATGGTGAACGGATCGGCGCTGCCGAGAGCGTTGGCCAGGGCGCGGACGACCTTGCCGATGATGTGCGGCCCCGAAGGCCCGACGAAGAGCCATTGCTCCCGGTTCGGGAAACCGACATGCCTCGCGGCGACTTCGAAGGGGGTGATGAACGCCTCGGCGAACTCGTTTTCGAGGTACGCGGTCCAGACGCCGGGGCCCGTGGTGCCGCCGGTTTGCCCGATGATGAAGCGGTGCATCTGGTCGGAGAAGCGACGGGGGATGTAGTCGACGAGGGGACGTTCGGCGAGGTCGGTCTGTGTCATCTCGCCGAGGATCGGGAGATCGTCGACAGAACGGATATCCCGGCGGGCATCGCACCCGAGGCTTCGCTGTCTGTCGAGCCAGTAGGGCGTGCCGAGGTCCGGGTCGAAATGGATGCCGACGACCCGCCGGAGCCTGGCGTCGAGCCGCTCTCGCCGGGTGGTGTTTCGGGTGTCGGATTGTTCCGTGATGGTCATGGGAGGGCTCGTTCCCCTTGTGACGCGGGCGTGCCCGCGGGGAATTCGGCAAGGAAGCCCGCGACGAGCGCGCCCACCTCGTCGTTCGAATCACGGAAAAAATGATCGGCCCCGGCGATCTGCTCGACCCGGGTCGGCCCCGGCAGTGCCCCGGCCCACTCGGCCAGCGCCGAGTCATCCGTGGCGAAATCACCCTCGCCGGCAACGATGAGCGTCGGCACGTCTGCATTGCTGAAGCCCGAGTAGTCGTGGTGATTGATGGTCGGCGCGATCAACACAAGCCCCGGCGTTGTTCGATCGCAGACCCGCGTCGCGACGAACGAGCCGAAGCTATAGCCCACCAGCACGACCGGGCGATGGACCTGTCGCGTGAACCAGTCGCGTGCGCACAGGGCCTCTTCGATGAGCACCGGGTCCTGCGGCGCGGTGCCCGTCTTCCAGAACATGTCCATCGCCTCGCCGATATCGAACGGGGGGCCTTCGCTGCGGCCCACGCCGCCGTAGTCGAAGCGGAGCGTCGGGATGCCCAGGGCGGCGGTGTGGTCCGCGATCGCGGTCAGCAGGGGAAGATCCATGTGCCCGCCCATGAACGGGTGCGGGGAGAGCACCAGCACACCCCCGGGCCTCGGCGGTGATCCGGGGGCCGCGGTCTCTTCGCGTTCAGGCTCGCAGTAGGTCAGCCGGCCGTTGAGGGTTCCCCTCGGCCCGGCGAACTCGACAACCTCGCAGATGGTGTCGGCGTCAGGCATCACACCCTCCGGCGGTGTGCAGGCGATTGTCCTTCGGGTACGGGTGTTGCCGGGAAAACTGTGACAGGACCATGCCCGCCTTGAGGGCTTGCTCCGTGTCTCCGATGATCTCGGCCCGCCCCTCCAGAAAGACCGCGCGGGGGTCGTTCTGGCCGCCGACCACTTCCCAGAAGGCGTCCGTGTTCATGCGGTATCGGAACGCTTCATCCGCGTCGTTTTCCGGGCCCGCTCGACGGGTCTCGACGAGAGAGCCTCGCTCGAATCGGAAGACCCAGTGCCCGTCGGGATGGTCGTCGACGACGAACCCGAAGGTGGTGGTGAACGAGTCCATCTCGTCCAGACCGAGCGAGGCGATCCGCTGCGGGAGGAAAGACTCGAAATACTGCGCGATCGGGTCGGTTTGTGGCGTGGTCATGGCTTGCGTCCCCAGTGCCGACGGCGGGCGAATTCGATCAGCCGACCGATCGCCGGCTCGTCCCATCTCGGGCAGGATCTGGCGATCCGTTGTTCGATGTGAGAGGTGTTGGTGCGCTCAAAGCGGTGCGGCCGACTCAGGTAGGGGTTCAGGTGTCGTGTTGTTGCCAGGAACCTGCGCTCGCCGGGGGTCATGGGCGCCGGCCCGTCGGCCCCCGGTTTTTCATGGTGGACGCACCGCACGCCGAAGATCCGCCCCGCGATCTCGAAAAGCGTCGAGGTCGGGATCGGCTCGGGGTGCACGAGGTTGTAGACCAGACCGTGGCTTTCAGGCTGTTCGATGATCGACGCCATCAGTTCGGCCAGATAATCCACTGGGATGAAGTTGAGGTCCGCGTCCCGCCCGGCGGCGATCCGGAGCGGCTGGTCGGGGCGGTGAAGATCGGTCCGCCTCATCTTGTCGAGCGCCGCGAAGGCGATGTAGGGCCCGCTGAATTGTGTGGTGTAGCCGGTCCGCCAGTCGCCGACGACGATCGACGGGCGATAGACCGTGGCGGTCCGTCCGGGTCGTCGGCCCCATCGCCAGACATGCCGTTCGCCGCGCCATTTGCTGCGTTCATAGGCGTTGCGGAACGGTGGCGGGGTGTCGGGGACCGCCTCGGGAGCGTGCTCGGGCGAATCGCCGAAGATGTAGGCCGTCGAGACATGGTGGATGGCGGTGATGGCGTGAAGGTCCATCCACCGGAGCAGGCGCAGGGTGCCGTCGTCGTTGGTCCTGCAGGGGTCGCCAGTGGGATCGGGGTTGAAGCGTGTCGACCCGGCAACGTGCACCACGGCACCGACGGGGTGGGGGAGTGACCGGGGGAGTTCGTCGGGCAGCGACCCGCCGAGAATGACGAGGCGACCGCTGCCGAGCAGGTGTTCCGCGGCGACGCCACGGTCGGAGAGCAGGCCGAGAAGCCGGTCTCGGTTCTTTCCCGGATGACGGATCAGCGTCACGCACCGATGACCCCGTTGGAGGAGTTCGCCGAGCAGGACGCTCCCGACGAACCCGGTCACCCCGGTGAGAAGGAGAAAGGGCTTCTCACCGGAGTGGGCACGGGGTTCGCCTGGATCCATGAGGTGCATCGGTGTCTTTCGCGTTCCTCCAGCGGGGGTTCGATACACGGAACCGTTCGATCGGATGCCGGACGCCCGGTTCATGGCTCGGTCGATTTGGGAGTGGCTGATTCGGGGATGTCCTTGTCAAGACTCTGGAGATAGGTCACCGCCAGCCAGATCTGCTCCCGGGCGAGGCGGTCCTTGAACGGGGGCATGGAGATCGTGATGGGGGTGCCCGATTTGTCTTTCACCTCGACGGAGGTCCCGTTTTCGATCGTCTTGAACCACTTGCCGGCGGCGCCGCCGCGCATGGTGATATCCCACCGCAGCCCGGTGCGGTGGAAGTTGAGCGAATCGAGGGGGACGGGCAGCGCCGGCCCTCGTCCGTCGACGTGCTCCCCGTGGCACGCCATGCACTCGTTCTTGTAGATCACCGCGCCCCGGCTGACCGCGACGGGGTCGCGGCGCGCGTTGAACGGGTTTCTTGTGCTGCTGAGCGCATCGTCGCGGCGTTCCGCCTCGGCGAGCGTGATGCCCATTTCCTCCGCCCGGTTGGTGAGGAAGGCGAGCCGCGGGGTCGCGGCGCCGCGGGCCATCATCTCGTCATAGGCCTGCTCATCCTGCGGGCGGATCGCGCGGGACAACGGCTGCGGGCCGGCGCAGGACACCAGCACGGAAAACGCGACGCAGCCGGTGATACCGGCCGCGGCCCGGACCGCTCGGTAGTTACGAACATGCTCGCCGGTCGGGTTCGTTCCGAACATCAATACTCCTCGTCGTTCTTGTTATCGATACCCAGTCTTCGAGCTGAGCATAGAAAACAACCCGTCCGTGTCAACATGTATCGCTCCGGGCTGCAATCTTTGCACCTGTCTGGATACGCTTTTTACGATGTTGTATGATCGGCCGTCGGGCTTCGGGCCCTGATGGGACACCGGGTGCAGACTTTGCAGCATGCACGGAGAGGAAAAGCGGGGCCGGGGCCCGCCGCGGCGCGGGGCTGTGCGATGAGAAAGATGCCATGAACAACCGTTCGCTCAGCCAACGCTTCCGGCGGGTGAACGCCGCGCTGATCGGGACGGTGTTCGTGCTCTGCGCCGCCGCGATCACGAGCCTCGTGGTGCTGCGGTTCGGCACCGAGCAGGCGATCGAAGAATACCGCGAGATGATGATGCTCAAGCACGCGGAGCAGCTGCTTCAGCGCGCCGAGCTGCTGCTGCGGCTGGACACCGTCCGGCCCGATTCGATCCGCGCGCAGCTCGAGGGTATCCGCACAAACCTGACCGGTTTCGTCGATGCCCATGCCGAAGAAGAGCACGAAGAAGGGGCGGAGGCCCGGCGGGAACGCGCGGAGCTCCAGGCGGTGCGGATCACCCTGGACCGGGTGAACACGCTGATGGGGGCGATCGAAGAAAACACCAAGACCATCGCGGACAGGGAAGCCGTGGCCCGGGTTCTCGCCGGCGAGCGCGATCGCCTGCACGGCCTGGCTGTAGACCCGAATCTGGACCGCGTGGAGCGTCAGACATCGAGGGCTGCCTGGGCGGGTGTGCTCGTCGTCGGGGCACTCTCGTTGCTGATGATCACCATGACGGTTGTCCTCAGCCGCTCGCTGCACAGGCGGATCGTGGGATCCATCCACCGGTTGCAGACGGGCGCCAGGCAGATCGCACGGGGCCATTTTTCCCGCCGGGTCGACGAGCACGGCGACGAGGAGATCGTCGCGTTGGCCCGTGATTTCAACAAGATGACTGTTCAGCTCGAAACGCTCTACCGGGATATGGAAAGACGCATCGAGCACAAGAGCCGCGAGCTGGTCCGGTCCGAACGGCTCGCCAGTGTCGGTTTTCTCGCCGCGGGCGTGGCGCACGAGATCAACAACCCCCTGGGCATCATCAACGGGTACGCGACGATGGCACGCGATTGGCTCGCCGGCACACCGGACCGGGAGCAGATCGACGAGAGCGCCGAGGCGTGCCGGATCATCAGCGAAGAGGCGTTCCGGTGCAAGCAGATCGTCGAACAACTCGTGACGCTGTCGATGATCGGCGACGGGTCTCGCGACCCGGTCTCCTTGCGGCGGGTGGTCGAGGAACTTGTTGTGCTCGTGCAGGGTCTCGAACGCTCGAAGACACGAACGATCGTTTTCGAGCAGGACCCCGGTGACGACCCCGAGGAGCAGTACATGGTGTCCGCCAACGCCGTGGAACTCAAACAGGTCGTCCTCAACCTGATCGTCAACGCCATCGACGCCACCGACGACCACACGGGGCAGATCACGATCGGGCTGCGCCGCTCCGGGGAGCGCATCTTTCTGTCTGTCAAGGACAACGGGCACGGGATCGAACAGGGCAAAATCCACAACGTCTTCGAGCCGTTCTTCAGCGGCCACAGCAACGGCGAGAACCATCGGCTCGGGCTGGGGCTGACCATCTCGCATGCCATCGTCGAGGCCCACGGTGGACGTATCAGCGTCCATTCCGAAGGAGAGGGCCGGGGAACCCGGTTCGTCGTTGAATTCCCCGCAGAAGTTGCCGCGGAGTCGATCTGTGAACAGTGATGGCGTGACAATCACGAAGCACCGTGGGCGGGTGTTGATCGTTGAAGACGGCTCGCGTTTCCGTCAGATGCTCACCCGGGCCATCGGGGGGATGGGTTTCGACCCGCGGCCCGTCGATTGCGCCGAGGCGGCGATCCCCGCGCTCGAAGACGAGATCACGGAAATCGCCCTGGTCGATCTCGGCCTGCCGGGGATGTCCGGGCTGGAACTGTGCCGATACCTGAGAAAGCACTTCCCTTCTGTCCAGATCGTGATTCTCACCGGCTTCGGCGATCTCGAAGCGGCCAAACAGGCGATCCGGCTCGACGTGGTTGATTTCCTGACCAAGCCCTGCGACCACAGGGAACTCCGCACGGCCCTCGAACGGGCGCTCGAACGCCATGCCGACGCGGCCAGGCATCCCGACGGTGAAGCGGGCACACCGCCCGGGACCGGCGGGAAAACCGCCGGAGATCTTTCGGAAAAACGCGCCCAAACGATCGAACAGATCGAGCGGCGTCACATCCTGGACGCGATCGAGCGGAACAACGGGAACCGGTCCAAGGCGGCCAAGGAACTCGGGATCAGCGTGCGGACGCTTTACTACCGCCTCAGCCGGTACAAAACGCTGGGCCAGCTCGATCCCGAGAATCCCGCGTCGTGACGGCCGCGGCCGGCGAGGCGGAAGCCGTCGCCAACCGGCGGCCCGCCGACGGTGCCGTGCAATCTTTGCACGATGCTCTCTTTTCGCTTGAAATAACCCGATGAAGAAAACAGGATAGGGCGGAAGTGAGTATACATCCTGCGTCTTCATCGTCGCACGATGTCTGTGTAAGTAAGGAAGAAGGAAACAACCATGCCGAAATATGTTCCGATCATCGTCGGCATCCTGGTCTCTTTCCTCGGCGGGTGCTCCGGGCTGGTCAAAGGCCTGGTGGACACGCAGCCGCGTTCTTCGCTCTCCGCGGACGACCTCGAACACCCCGAGCGGGTCGTCAACGGCAGGGCAATCGGCTATTTCCCGCTGGGAAAACGTGCGCAGGAAGACGCCGACACGATTGATCAGGACATCGTCCGCTACGCACCGGTGATCGTTCAGGGATTCCAGCCGACCGACCGGAAGCGGGCGAGTTACCCCGTCACCGATGACGCGATCGGTTCGCCGTATCTCGCCGCCGGCGGCGAGCGGGTCAGGGTGAACACCGATCGACCCGAGCTGTACTGGCGGATCGAGCACGCCGAAGTCGAGGGGCAACCGCTCAAGCAACTGGTCTATGTCTTCTGGTATCCCCGACGCCCGGTGGGCACGATCGAGACGGGGTCGATCGACGGCGGGGTTCTGCGCATCACCCTCGACACGGACGGCCGCCCCGCCGTTTACGAGTATGCCCAGACCTGCGGGTGTTACCACGGCGTCTTCGTTTCGGCGGACGTCGAGCGGAATGCGCAACGTCAATTCTCGACGATCGAGAAGCACCGCGAGCACGCTGTCGAGCCCCCGATCACCGGCAAGGACGACTGGGTTGTCCGCGACGTGATCGATGCCCGCCCCGGCACACGCCCGGTCCTTTTCGTGAGTACGGGCAAGCATTTTCTCGTCGATATCGCCTCGCTTGAGCCGGACCGGGTCCGGTCGATCGTGGGCGAGCAGGCCAGGGGGTACCGCCTCGCCGCGTACGACACGCTCGAGGCCGTACCCGTTTCCGGAGGCGGCAAGGGGAGCATCTTCAACGCCGAGGGGCTGGTCAAGGGCGCGAAACGAAAGGGCGAGGAGCTCGTCCTCGGCGATCTCGATCATCCAGGTTGGCCCCGTCGCCTCGACAAGATGCACATCCACTGGGACAAGGAAGAATGGTCTGATCCGACACTCCTCGCCCAGCACCTCCGCCTTCCCGAGAGCGTCATCAAGCATCAGGCTCGGACGGCGACCGGTCCGGCCGGCGATGCCCCGCGCCGCGAGTCTCGGCTCGTCAGCGTGAGCCGGCATCAAAGCGTCCGCAAGCCCCACGCATCGGGCACTTCTGACGGGGCGTGCAGCCGGCAGCTCCTGTTGTTCACCGATGCCCGGTGCAACGGGTGTCAGCTCACGAAAGAAATCATCAAAGACTCGGACAAAATCCGCGATGCGCTGGGTGACTGGAGCCTCACCATCATCGACACCTCGACCGAAGAAGGTGCCCGGCTGGCGGCCGAACACCGCGTCTCGCTCGTACCGACCATCGTCGGTGTCGAGAACAACAAGGAGCTGATGCGGAGCGATCAACTCGAAACCGAGGGCAAGATTCTCCGCGCCATCAACCAGATCAAGCACGCCCGTGCCCAATCATGACTGCCGCACGCGGGTACAGACACAGTGAATACGAACGGTGTTCACGCCCCACGAGTCAAGCGTTCCCGTGTCCCGTGATTCTGCTGAGCTCGGGGCGTGCTGGGTCGGGAATCCCTGGGCCTGCTCTCCACCGCCGGCGCTGATGGAAAACCATCCCGGATGATGCAATGAATCCCATTCGATCCGTCGCGGGGGTTCTTCGTGCGCAGATCCGACAGTGAGCAAGGCGTCGGATGTCCCGGTGAAGACGTGGCATATCACGGTTTCGCATGGCATGTCCAAGATCGCGGATGAGCCGTGCCCCGATGCAATACGCCGGCTGAACCGCGAGACAAAGCCGCGTGAACCGGTCGTGGTCTGACCACTGGTCGGCCCCGGCCGTATGCGCCAAATCCACCCGCGCCGTCCACATTTGACAAGATTCTGTCGTGCGGGGTCTGATTTGGCCCAGAAAAACGGCATATGTTAGTAAATAATCGCAAATGTAAGCAAAATGTGCGTATAAAAAACGATAAAACTATAACTTGATATCTTTAGCGTGATTGGTTACTATTCAGTCGTCACGAGGAGGTATTCACCGCTGGAAGGGCTCGGATGTTCGGATTCTCGCAGACAACCGAGTACGCGATTCTCGCCATGGCCTGCATCGCGGCGAACGACAACTGCCGCAAAAAGGTCCACGAGATCAGCGAGTGCACGGGGATCTCGACAACCTACCTCGCCAAGATTCTCCACTAGCTCTCGATGGCGCATCTTGTCACCGGCAGGCGCGGCACCACGGGAGGGTTCGCTTTGGCGTATCCACCCGAGCAGATCAATCTGCTTCAAGTGGCGCAGGTGATCGAGGGCGAGAAGCTGTTGCCCGAATGCTTGTTCGAGCTGACCGAGGGCTTCGATCAGGAATCGTGTCCGACCCGCGCATTCTGGGACGACGTCCGCGGCCGAATCCGTGCTGGTCTCGAGGGCGTCTCGATCCAGGACGTCGCGGATCACTTGCACGATCGCCTGATTCATTGCACGACGTGCTGCACCCGGGATGTGAAGGCAGAGACCGACGACCGGAAGCCTCCGGATTGTGATTGAGCCATGTGTGTCGAGGAAACACCGATGAATTCGACGCTGAGCCAACACGACCCGACCTGCACGGCTTCCGCCGCGGTCAACATGCTTCCTGTTGACTTGACTGCCGGCCCGGGCCGTCGGTTCATCCGCTCAACGAAGGTGGCCCGTGCGTGCCGCGGATCGCGTGGGGCCGCCTGTGTCACGCCGAAACCATGCATCACACCGGATTTACGAATTGATCCCCGATCGAAAGGGCAAGGTCATGATTGTGGATGATCACAGGGTATCGGATGATTCGAGCCGTTCGCGGCGGTCCCTGCCCGTGCTCAACGGTGCGCACACCCCGGAAAGCGCGCACCGCGGTGCACTCGCGGATGTGAGCGACGATCGCCGGGCTTTCCTCAGGCGGGCCGTCCTCGGCGCCGGCGGTCTGGCGGCGTTGTTCGGGACCGGGAGCGCGGTCGCCGCCGAGGTGCCCCGCGTCGAGGTGGCGAGCCTGCTCGACGGGCCGGAGGATCTCCCGGTGAATCACCTCGACCGGATGCTGCTCGACCTCGAGCGTGCCCTGGCCAAGCCTGTCGAACAGCGGAAGTGGGTGATGGTGATCGATCTGCAGAAATGCACGGGGTGCAAGTCGTGCACCGTTTCGTGCGTCGCGGAGAACAACCTGCCGCCGGGGGTCGTGTACCGGCCCGTCATCGAGGAGGAGATCGGGGAGTTCCCCGACGTGAGGAAGCGGTTTACGCCGAGGCCCTGCATGCAGTGTGAGAACCCGCCCTGCACGCCGGTCTGCCCGGTGAGCGCGACGTACAAACGCCCCGACGGCATCGTCGCCATCGATTACGACGTCTGCATCGGGTGCCGTTACTGCATCGCGGCGTGCCCGTACAACGCGCGCACGGCGGACTTCGGCGACTTCTACAACCAGGACTCGCCGGAGATCATGGACTACGAGACCCGCCCGAACTTCGAGTACGGCAAGGAATGGCAGCGCGAGCCCGGGCGGGGCGATTCGCCGATCGGCAACGCGCGCAAGTGCCACTTCTGCCTGCACCGCATCGAGAACGGGATCCTCCCGGCGTGCGTCACGACGTGCCTCGGGGCCGCGACCTACTTCGGTGATTACAACGACGAGAAGAGCCTGGTGCACTCGCTCGTGGGCTCCACTCGCGTGATGCGGCTCAAGGAAGAACTCGGTACCGAACCCAAGGTTTATTACCTCGTCTGAAAAAGGAGGCGAAGGTGACACGCACAATCAAAGGCATCGGATGGATTCTCTGGGTCGCCCTGCTCGCTTGGGGGCTGACGGGTGTGATGGACCGATTCTCCGGCGGACGCGAGCTCGCCAACTACGGCAGCTACGTCCCGTGGGGCCTCTGAGTCTCCTCGTACATCTACTTCATCGGGCTCTCCGCCGGGGCGTTCCTGCTCTCCTCGTTGATCTATGTGTTCCAGATCAAGGCGCTGCGAAAGATCGGGCGGCTGGCGCTGTTCACCGCGGCCTTGACCCTCATGATGGCCCTGCTGTCGATCTGGTTCGACCTCGGGCACATGTGGCGGGCCTACGAGGTGATGACCCGACCGAACTTCACCTCCATGATGGCATGGATGGTCTGGCTGTATTCCGCCTACTTCCTGCTGATCCTCGCGGAACTCTGGTTCGAGCTCCGCTGTGATCTGGCGGCGCTGGCGACGCGGCCGGGCCTGTTCCGGCCTGTCTACCGCGTGCTCTCGCTGGGCTGGAAGTGCCCGCAGACGACGCAGGAAGCCGAGGCATGCCATCGACAGAGCGAGCGCGTGATGCGCGTGCTCGGGTCGCTCGGCGTGCCGCTGGCGATCGCGTTCCACGGCGGCGTCGGCGCGCTGTTCGCGACGCTCTCGGCCAGGCCCTACTGGCATTCTTCGCTTTTTCCGATCATGTTCCTGACCGGTGCACTGGTCTCGGGCGGTGCGCTCATCCTGGCGATGACCGCGATGACGAGTGTGCTGTCGAAAGAAGAAAAGCTGGAGCCTCTGAACAACCTCCGCCTTCGCGCATGATATGCTGACGCCGTTGTTCCGGGGCTCGGATCGTGACGGGGGACGGAGGTCTGTCATGGCGGTGCGC
>JALWOY010000079.1 GCA_027083355.1 Phycisphaerales bacterium
GAGGTATCGCGGATCGTGCGCGCGCATCGGGACGCGGGACGGGTCATCGCGGCGATCTGCGCCGCCCCGGCGGTGGTGCTGGCGCCGCTGGGTGTGCTCGACGGGAAGCGGGCGACGTGCTATCCGGGCTTCGAGGACCGGTTTCCAGCCGGGGCACGGCACGAGCCGGGGGAAGTGGTTGTGGACGGAACGCTGATCACGAGCCGGGGGCCGGGGACGGCGCTCGCGTTTTCGCTGGAACTGGCGGCGGTGTTGGCGGGACGGGAAACGGCCGATGGGGTGCGTTCGGCGATGCTCGCGGGGTGATCTCGGACGTTCTCGGGGGCTGCGTCTGGGGTGAATCGGGGGTTTGGCGCATTTTTTCCGGTTTTTTTGGCTTGTGATGGAACCGGTTCTGCGGTATACAAAGGGATCTGCCCGGTTCCTCGGGCGCGTCGTGTGGGGATGCACGACACAGTTCGGTGCCGCGTTCTGCGGCGAGGTCGATTTGTAAGGGAAAAAGAGATGAAAATCTCGACGAGGAATGTGTGCGCGCTGCCGGCGTGCGGGGTTGTGTGTGCGCTCGTGTTTTCGGCGTCGGCGTCGGGACAGACGCTCACGTTTACCGAAGTCTCAGCCGAGACCGGGATCGTGGTGAACCACCAGGTGCCCGCGGACATGCCCATGGGGGCGGTCGTCAGCGGCGGCGCGGTCGGCGATTTCAACAACGACGGATGGCAGGACCTTTTCGTCATGTCGGGCGGGGTGGAGCCGGACCGGCTGTTCATCAACAACGGGGACGGGACGTTCACCGATCAGGCCGCGGCGTGGGGCGTCGCGTTGGCGCACTACGGGACGGCGGCGGTGTGCGCCGACTTCAACGGCGACGGGTGGATGGACATCTCCGTGTCGAGCATGGGGCCGTCGTCGGGGTCGCCCAGTCCGGGCATGAACATGCTCTATCGCAACAACGGTGACGGGACGTTCACCGACATCGCCCAGGCCGCCGGCGTGGCGATGCGCGTGGCGACGGTCGATTCGTTCGCCACGGCGTTCGGCGACTACGACGGCGACGGAGATCTGGATATGTTCTCGACCGCGTACACGCTGCACCACCAGGGCAACCGGCTCTGGCGGAACAACCTGCGCGAAACCGGCGACGAGACCTTCACCGACGTGTCGGCCGAGACGGGCGTCGACGCGGCCATCTCTGATGATGTCTCGGGGTTTGTGCCGGGGTTTGTCGATATCGACATGGACGGGGATCTGGACATCATCCTGATCGCCGACCACGGCTCGAGCCGGATGCTGAAGAATGATGGCAACGGGATGTTCAGCGACTTCACACCGTTCGTCGATCGGCTCGACGAGCCGAACGGGATGGGGCTGGCGATCGGGGACGTGAACAACGACGGGCGTCTCGATTTTTACGCCTCGTCGATCTTCCACTCGTTCCTGGCGACCAGCGGGAACATGCTGTATATCCAGGAGCCGGACGGCACGTTCACCGAGCACGCGCAAGCGGCGGGTGTCAACGAGTGCGGCTGGGGCTGGGGTGTGCTGATTGTCGATCTGGACCACGACGGTCTGGAGGATCTTGTTGCGACGAAGAACGCGCAAGGCTCGTCGCCTTCGTACATCTTCCAGAACGACGGGGCGGTGCTGTTCGAGGACATCTCGTTGCAGTGCGGGTTCCTGCACTACGCGGGCGGGCGGGGCCTCGTGAACTTCGACTATGACAACGACGGGGACGAGGACATCGTCGTATTCACCAACGGCGGGCCCGTGGGGGTCTGGCGGAACGATCTGGTCGGGCCCGGGGCGAACTGGCTGCGTGTGAAACTCGACACTTCGGCGCGGCCCGGTCTGGCGCCGGACGGGTTCCAGTCCGTCGTGCGCATCCGCGCGGGCGAGACGCGGCACCTGCAGGTGATCGACGGGGCGACCAACCACTGCTCGTCCGGCGAGCACGGGGCGCACTTCGGCTTGGGCGATATCGAGATGCTCGACGCGGTGCGCGTCGAGTGGACCGACGGGACATCGACGACGCTGAGCAACGTGCCGGCGAACCAGATCCTCACCGTCCACGCCCCGTTCCATCCGGCGGACTTCAACGGCGACGACACGCTCGACGCGAACGACCTTGCGGCGTTCGTGGCGGCGTTCCTCGCGTCGGATCCCTCGGCCGACCTCGACGGGGACGGGCTGTATGCCCTCTCGGATCTGCTGACGTGGGTCAGGTGGTACATGGATCTGTGAACCGATTCCGCCCGTGTGGGGAGGGCGGTCATCCCCGGGGCCGGCGACTTCCGACGCGGTCGCCAGGCCGGACCTGGTCGTGCCCGGGCCATCGCCTTGGGCACGACCGGTCCATCCCCGAAATCCGAGAAGCCGCGGGGCACGGACACCGCGGCTTTTTTCGTGCGATCGGTTGTGTTGACAACACCGCGCACAAGAGACCCCGCGTGCAAAACATTCCACGAAAAAGCCCCGCGGGGCTTGTCAACCCTGCGGGGCGTTTGAAATCCCGGCGGCACGCGGACCACCGGTCCCTCTTCTGTGTTACGGGCATCCGGACAGGAAGCAGGAGATGAAGAGGCTGACGTCGTTGAGGTCGAGGACGCCGTCGCCGTTGAGATCACCGCAGGGCAAGCCGAGGGTGAAGCAGGAGATGAAGGCGGTGACGTCGGTCAGGTCGAGGATGCCGTCGCCGTTGACGTCGCACGGGCAGGGGTTCCCGGGCGTGCAGTCGGGGTCGAAGCAGAGGATGTTCTCGTTGGAATCGACGTCCGTCAGCCAGTCCTCGGCGGGCTGGACCTGCTGGACGTAGAACGGCGCGATGGGGATCTCGAACACGTTGGCGAAGAAGTCGGGTTGGAATGCCCACTGCTCCTCGAGGCAGCCGGTCACGCCGGCGTCGTTGTTCTTGACCAGGTACGTTTCTCCGCGGGCGAAGGGCGAGATGGGCGGGATGAAGTCGATCTGGCCCGCCATGGCGTTGCCGCAGGGGTCGCGCGTCGGGATCACGGACTCGCCCCGCGAGAAGTTGTCGCCCCCGTATTGCCAGAACCAGATCGGCGCGCCGCTGAACGAGGTAAGCGTTTCCCACGCGTGCAGCAGGCCCGCGACATCCGGGAGGCGCCCGGTCTGCACGATGTTCATCTCGCCGTTCCAACGAACGGCGGCGTAGGCGGTCTCGGGCCGGGCCGCGATCCCGTCGAGCACCGTATAGAAGTATTCGTTGGACCAGACGGGGATGCCCGCGCGGTCGGTGGCGACGAGGTGGGTGCCGCGCCGTGCGGACCCGGTGCCGAAATCGGTCCGCCCGTTGAGGATGATGTCGCCGTTGGGCCCGATGTCGAGGCCGTCGCCGGTCTCGCGGTTGTTGATCCCGTTGTTGGGGTCGAGATCGAACGGGAAGTCGTAGTCCCACGCCCAGATGGGCACACCGGTGGGATCGGTCCGCATCATGAACGCGTCCTGGAGCATCGGCCCGCCGGGGACATCGGGGTCGGGGTGCAGGGTGGTGCCCGAGACGACGAGCGTGTTGTCGATGCCGTCGTACTTGATGTCGGTGAACGCGTAACGGAGGAGGCCGGTCCCGGTCGGATCAACATAGGTCGCGTTCCAGATCAGCGCGCCGGTGGGGTCGACCGCGAGGATGAGGGGCACACCGCCGACGTTGCCGGTGACGAAGATCTGCCCGTCCCCGCCCTGGTCGAGCGCAACGCCGGGGGCGGGTGTGTGGATCGGGTCGGACATGAAACCACCGGGGTAGTAGTTGTTCCAGACCAGCCCGCCGAAGGCGTCGAGGCGGATCAGCAGCAGGTTCATGCCGGCGCTGCCGGAGGAGGTCGATTCGGCGGCGACGATGTACCCGCCGTCGAACGTCTGCTGGACGGAATAGCCGATATCGCGTCCGGGCCCTTTCCACAGGCGTTGCCACTGGAGCGAGCCGTCGGCTTTGAACTTGCTGATGAGCACGTCCTCGGCGGGCCCGCCGGTGGGGTCGCCGTAGTCGCGGAAGCCCGCGGTGACGTACCCGCCGTCGCTGGTGCATTCGATCGAGAACGCGGTCTCCCTCGATTCGTCGCCGTAAGCGCGCTGAAAGATCTGGGCGTTCGCGTTGGTGGTTGCCAGACCGGCGCACAGAGACAGCGCCGCGGCACCGATGGTTCTGGTGCTCAACATCTTTTTTCCCTCGCAAATACGATGTGCTCTCGCGGACACTGCCGGCGGCTCTTCCCACCGCCGGCGCCCGCTTCCCTCCGGGCCGTGTGGGTGACCTTCCGAGGTCCAACGGTCCGGATCGGCCCGGTTGTTTCCGGGCCAATTCTCAAGCGACAACCCCCCGCTCATTCTCACGCATCGGCGAAAAAAAATGTGATCCCGCGCGATCCCGGGTTCACTTCCCCGGCCCGCACCCTCCCGAGCGGGTCATGCGACCCGGACCACAACCCCATCGCACCAAGCCGGGGAGGGGCTCGGACAATCGATCAACGGTCCGCGACCGTGGGGGAGCGAGCAACGCATCGTCGCGGGGTGAAAACCGCTTCCTGACGGGGGCGGCGCGTTCGGCGACCGCCTCCCGTTGGAAGGTAGCCGTCAGGTGTGCAACGCCGGCGAACGGGTTTATGCCGGGCTGGGCAGCGTGCCCGGCGGGATCTCCGGTTCCTCGCCGCTCGCGGGCTCGGGCGGGGGCGTCGGCCTGGGGCCTTTCGTCAGCAGATCGACCACCGTCGGCCTGTTGATCGTCTCGCCCCGGATCAGCCGGTGCACCTCGTCGCTGCTGAGCGTCTCATATTTCAGCAGTGCTTCGGCCACCGCGACGACCTTTTCCCAGTTCTCCGAGAGCATCCGCTCGGCGTCGTCGTACGCCTCGTCAACGAGTGTGCGCACTTCTTCGTCGATCAGCCGGGCCGTCTCGTCGGAGTAGTCCCGCTCGGGCAGGAACATCTCGCGGGTGTCCTCGCCAGAGTATTTGACGAACCCGAGCCGCTTGCTCATGCCCCAGTCCAGCACCATCAGCCGGGCAAGCTGGGTGATCTGGGCGATGTCCTGGCTGGCGCCGCTCGAAACATCGTCCATCGCCCGCTGCTCGGCGATCCGCCCTCCGCAGAGCACGCGCATCGTGGCCCGGAGCCATTTGAGCCCGTAGCCCATGCGATCTTTCTCGGGCAGGCTGAACGTCGCGCCGCCCGCGCCGCCGCGGGGGATGATCGTCACCTTGTGCAGCGGGTCGGCGTCCTTGAGCAGCGCCTGCAGCACCGCGTGCCCCGCCTCGTGGTAGGCCACGAGCCTGTTCTCGTCCGCCTCGCGCACCCGGCTCTTCTTGGCGCGGCCGAACTTCACTTTGTCGCGCGCCTCTTCCAGATCCTCATGCTCGATGAAGTCCTTGTTCTGGAGCGTCGCGGCGATCGCGGCCTCGTTGATGATCGCGGCGAGGTCCGCCCCGCTGAACATGGGCGTGCCCCGGGCGATCTTCTCGAGATCCACGTCCGGGCCGAGCATCACCTTCTTGGCGTGCACCTTCAGGATCTCGAGCCGGCCCTTGACGTCCGGCAGCGGGACGTTGATCTGTCGGTCGAAGCGGCCCGGGCGCGTCAGGGCCGGGTCGAGCACGTCCGCCCGGTTCGTCGCCGCGATCACGATCACACCGTCGCCCGAGTTGAACCCGTCCATCTCGACGAGGATCGCGTTGAGCGTCTGCTCACGCTCGTCGTGCCCGCCCTGGCTGAACCCCCCGCCGCGCCGGCGACCCACCGCGTCGATCTCGTCGAGGAAGATGATGCAAGGGGCGCTCTCCTTGGCCTGCTTGAACAGGTCGCGCACCCGGCTCGCCCCCACGCCGACGAACATCTCGACGAAGTCCGAACCCGAGATCGAGAAGAACGGCACGTCCGCCTCGCCCGCGATCGCCTTGGCCAGCAGCGTCTTGCCGCAGCCCGGCTGCCCGATCAGCAACACGCCGCGGGGGATCCGACCGCCCAGCCTCGTGAACCGCTTGGGGTTCTTGAGGAACTCGATGATCTCGGCGACTTCCTCCTTGGCCTCGTCGATGCCCGCGACGTCGTCGAACGTCACCCCGGTCATCTCTTTCGTCAGTGTCTTGTGCCGGCTCTTGCCGAAATTGCCCAGCATCCCCGGGCCCCCGCCCGCGTTGCGGATGCCCCGGCTGATCAGGAACCACAACAAAAGAATCAGCAGGATGAACGGCCCGAACACGAGCGCGAACTGCATCCAGGGCGACGGCGCCCTCGAGACATACCCGTCCCCGCCCGATGTCAGCGCGTCGAGATCCTCGGCCACCTTCTGCCGATCGGCCGCGTTGATGACCACCCGGATGGGCTTGATCACTTCGGGATCGGCCGCGTCCTTCAGCTGCGCCAGGATCGCGGTCTCGGTCAGCAACGGCTGCCCGACGATCATGCCCGATTCGTAGTACCGCTTGAACTTCGCCCACGAAACCTGCTGACCACCACCCGAATAGGTGAACACCGTGATGAGCATCGCCCCGAGCAACAAGAGCATGATGAACCCGAAAAGCCCACGCCCGTTATCGGGCCCCTTGCCGCCCGTCGGCGAGGGGCCCGAT
>JALWOY010000080.1 GCA_027083355.1 Phycisphaerales bacterium
ACATGAACGAGATAATGAAATCGTTCGGCGTGATAATGTATTGCAAGAACGTGAAACAACAATCCAATTACGTGATGAATCATTAGAAAAAATATCAGAGCGTTTGCGACAAAAAGAAGTCGTCATTCAAGAAAAAGATGATGAACTACATCGCCGTAATCTACAACTAGAGTCAAAAGATGAAGTGCTTATTGATCGAGATAATCGAATTAATGAGCGTGATGTGAGTTTACAAAAGCGTGATGAAAAAATTTCAGAACGTGATGAACGAATTACAGTACAAGAACAATCGTTACAACAGCGTGATGAACAACTACAACAACGTGATGAGCAACTGAATCGTCGCGAAGAACATATTAGCACACAGGATGAGCAACTACAGCATCGTGATAATGAGATAAGATTACGTGATGAACAAATTCAAGAGCGAGATCTAAGCTTACAAGAACGTGATCAAAAGCTACAACAACGTGATGAGAAAATTCAAGAACGTGATGAGATTATTCAAAAGCGAGATCTAAGCTTACAAGAACGTGATCAAAAACTAACAGAAAGAGACCGTAGTTTAGTCGAACGTGATGAACAGTTAAAAGGTCGAGATGAAAAAATATCCCAGCGTGATCAAAGTCTACAGGATCGTGACGAACAGTTAAAAGCACGTGATCAATCTTTACAAGAACGTGATTTAAGCATACAACAACGTGATGAACAGGTAAAAGAGCGAGATCAACATACCACCAAATTAAATAAACAAATAGAAAATCGTGATAACAAAATATCTCAGCGAGATCAGCAGCTACAGATTCGTGATGACTCGTTAAAAGAGCGAGATTTCCAGCTTTCATCAAAAGAAGAGGTCATACAAGACAGAGAAACAACGATTGCTAACCGCGATGGTCAAGTGCACTTGCGAAATATTCAACTGCAAGAAAAAGATCGTATTATTGCAGAACGTGACCAGCATATTTTAGCTCGTGATGCAGAGTTAGTAGAGCGTGAAACCCAAATACAATCACGTGATCAGCAAATCCTTGAACGAGATGCTCAAATAAAAGAACGTGATGGGCAGCTACAAGTACGTGATAATGTAATAAAAGATCGTGATTTAGTCATAAAAGAAAAAGAAGCTGTCATCGAACAACGAGAAAGTCTTGTTAAAGAAAAAATAGGACATATTCAACACCTTGATGAGAAAATTGCACAGTTATCTAAAAGTATTCAGGAACGTGACGAAATGCTTAAAGAACGGGATCTTGTTATAAAAGAAAAGGATCGCTATTTAGATAAGCTGAGTAGCAAGGTAACGTCTTATGCATCGTCATCGCAAGTTTGTTTTATCAAAGGTGCTTCTGCTGGCTTGCTTGTTGCTATTGTATTGTTCTCCTTAATTTATGCTCCAATTTCTTAGAGGTCTCGAAGCCTTGCTTTAGCTTACTCAGATGTCCTTTAGCGATGAGAAAAATATATTAATTATAACTAATATAGCTTGAACTTTGAGTATTATTAGCACTCTTAGCCTTTGAGTGCTAAAATGGTGACATAGATGATAGGAGATTTACTAAAATGGCTAAAGCTTTA
>JALWOY010000081.1 GCA_027083355.1 Phycisphaerales bacterium
GGTGTGCCGCGTCGAACGCTGGGTGATCGGAAAACTCCTCATCGACGCGGCACACCGACGAAAAAGAAAGCTCCCAATCGCCGCATGATGCAAAAGGCCCGTCAGCGAGGGGCCGAACTCGCCGTGGACGCCCGTGTACCCTGCCTCGATGCCCCCGCTCGCCTATTTCCTGACGTGGACCACCTACGGCTCCTGGCTCAGGGGAGACCGCCGAGGCAGTGTCGTCGATGAAAACCGATGGGGCCGGGCATACGCAACCCCGAACAGCAGGCTTTCTTCGCGCGATACGGGCTTGCTGAAAAATAAACCTTTTCTGCTTACGCATGAAGCAAGACCGTACGTTCACGACGCGATCGTTTCCGTGTGTGAACACCGGGGTTGGCTTCTGCACGCGGTCAATGTCCGGTCGAACCATGTCCATGTCGTCGTCGCGGCGAACCCGCAACCCGAACGGGTGATGGCCGGCTTCAAGTCGTGGGCGACGAGAGCCCTGCGGGAATCCGGTTTCGCCGAGAATGGGCAGCGGGTGTGGACCCGGCACGGGAGCACGAGGTATCTGTTCGATCAAGCGAGTTTGACCAAGGCGGTCGACTATGTCACGCGGCATCAAGATATGAAAGAGGAACGGTAAGTTCAGCAGCCCCGCGCTCATGCTTGGGGCTCTTTTGCGCCGCCTTCTCTCGGGAAGGCGCTCGGAGCGTCAGCGAGGGGCATCATCCCGATCACAAGCCCAGCTTCTCCGCGAGGAAATCCCCCACCGCGTCGAGCGCGATCCGTTCCTGCGCGAGCGTGTCGCGATCGCGGACCGTCACGGTCCCGTCCGTCAGAGTCTCGCCGTCGATCGTGAAGCAGAACGGGCAGCCCGCCTCGTCCATCCGGGCGTACCGCTTGCCGATGGACTGCTTCTCGTCGTATTCAATCGCCCCGTAGCGGCCGAACCGCTGGACGAGTTCCGCCCGGAGTTTGTCGGCTACCTCGGGCATGCCGTCTTTTTTGACCAGCGGGAAAACCGCCGCCTTGATCGGGCTGAGGCGGGGGTGGAACTTCATGTAGACCTTGCTGGGTCGGCCGGGGTCGGGCGTGTACGCCTCACACAGCACCGCCAGCACGCCGCGGTCGAGGCCCGCGGACGGCTCGATGACGTGAGGGAAGTACCGCTCGCCCTTGGGCTGGCCGTTCTTGGCGAGTTCGCCGCGGGTGGGGTCGAAGTATTTGAGTTTGTCGCCGAGGCCCGAGTGCTCGGCGTGCTGCCGGAGATCGAAATCGGTGCGGTCGGCGATGCCCTCGAGCTCGCCGAAGCCGGGGGCGGTGAAGGGGAATCGGTACTCGATGTCGGAGGTGCCGGCGCCCTCCTTGGCGTAGTGGGCGAGCTCGTCGCGGTCGTGCTCGCGGAGCTGGAGGTTGTCGCCGGCGAGGCCGAGGCCCTGCCACCACTTCATGCGCCAGTCTCGCCAGAATGCGTACCAGTCGGCGGTGTCGTCGGGGTGGCAGAAGAACTCGATCTCCATCTGCTCGAACTCGCGGGATCGGAAGGTGAAGTTGCGGGGCGTGACCTCGTTTCGGAAGGCCTTGCCGGTCTGGGCGATGCCGAAGGGGACGCCGACGCGTGTGGTGTCGACGACGTTTTTAAAGTTGATGAAGATACCTTGAGCTGTCTCGGGGCGGAGATAGACCTTATTTTCTTCGTCGAAGACAGCCCCGGTGTAACTGAAGAACATGAGGTTGAACTCACGGGGCTCTGTAAGTTCTCCACCACAGTTCGGGCACGGCCAAGGCGATGGTTTTTCGGTTGTGGCCCCGAGGATACGTATCAACATCGTCAGAGGAATCGGTGCGGTTGAACTCTTCAGTGTTGCGATGATTTCGTTGGCTTGGTCGCGGAATACCGCAAGCCCTGGCGCAAGTTTACTTCCCTTTTTCTTTGTCCATGTAAGTGCCGCCGTACCATCCACAAGAATTGATTCCTGCTCGTCCTTTTCAGTAACTCCCGCAAGATCACACACCCAAGAACTCTTTGACAGCAGATCGGGCACATGATCCGCCCGAAAAAGCTTCTTGCACTGCCGGCATGTCTGCATCGGGTCACTAAACCCCCCGACGTGCCCGCTCGCCTCCCACACCTTCGGGTTCTGGATGATGCATGTGTCCACCGGGACGATCCGCACCGGCTTGCCGTTGGGGCCGGTTTTGCCGTTGCAGCCCATCAGCACGACGTCGTTCCACCAGGCGTCGCGGAGGTTCTTTTTGAGCTGGGCGCCCAGCGGGCCGTAATCCCAGAAGCCGTTGATGCCGCCGTAGATCTCGCTGGCCTGATAGATGAGCCCCCGGCGTTTGCACAGGGCCATGATGTCGTCCATCGACTTTTTCTGGGCGTCGGCGGTGGCATCGGGTGCGTTGTCGGTCATCGCGGGTTCTCCTTCGGGCGGGAAGTGTAGGGAAGGAGGGACGGGCCGTGATCGCCATGCGAAGAACACCCGAGGCCGTAGACAGGTCTTGGCCTGCTCCCCAAATCCTGATCCATGTGCTATGAGAGTCCCGAGCGGCTCCGGTCGGGCCGAGGAGACTCCTGATGAAGCAAACAAGACACAGTCCGGAACAGATCGTGACCAAACTCCGTGAGGCCGACGCGATGCTCGCGGCGGGACGAACCATCGCCCAGGTCGTCCAGGCCCTCGGCGTCAGCGAGGCGACCTTCCACCGCTGGCGGAACCAGTACGGCGGGATGAAGGCCGAGGAAGCCCGACGGCTCAAAGAACTCGAGATCGAGAACGCACGGCTGAAGAAAGCCGTCGCGGGCCTGCCGGTCAGTCGTCGTCCTTGTGCCCCTCGAACGCCGCGATGACCTCCTGCTGGATGTGCGGCGGGCACGGCTCGTCGTGGCTGTAGTCGATCGTGTACGAGCCCGAGCCCCCGGTCATGCTCTTGAGCTCGGTCGAGTAGTTCTGCAGCTCGCCCAGCGGCACCTGCGCCACGATCGTGCAGCGGTCGCCCGGCAGCATCCGCGTGTCCTGCACACGCCCGCGCCGCGTCGAGAGGTCGCCCGTCAGATCGCCCATGTACTGCGAGGGCGCCGTCACCTCCAGCGTGACGAACGGCTCGAGCAACGCGGGCTTCGCCTTGTTCACCGCGTCGATGAACGCCTTCTTGCCCGCCGTGATGAACGCGATCTCCTTCGAGTCGACCGGGTGGTGCTTGCCGTCGTACACCTCGACCTTCACGCCCGTCATCGGGTATCCCGCCACGGCCCCGTCGCTGAGCACCTGCCGGATGCCCTTCTCGATCGCCGGCATGAACTGCTTCGGGATCGAGCCACCCACCGTCGCGTTGACGAATTCGAGGTCCTCCTCGCTCCCGTCGGGCAGCGGCTCGACACGGAGATAGACCTCGCCGAACTGCCCGGCGCCGCCCGTCTGCTTCTTGTGGCGGTGGTGCCCCTCGGCCTTGCCCCGGATGGTCTCCTTGTAGGCGACCTTGGGCGGGGCCGTCTCCAGCTCGATGCCCATCTCCTCCTGGAGCCGCTCGAGGACGATCCGAAGGTGCGTCTCGCCCAGCCCGCGGAGGACCGTCTGCTTCGTCGCGGCGATCCGGTCGAGGACGAGGCAGGGGTCCTCCTCCATCATCTTCTGGATGGCGGAGCCGAACTTCGTCTCGTCGGCGTGGTTCTTCAGCTCGATCGCCAGCCCGTACATCGGCTTGGGCAGGGGCAGCGGCCGGAGATGGACCGAGTCCATGTCGTGGTCCTGGTGGAGGGTGGCGTCGAAATGCAGCTCGTCGATCTTGGTCAGGGCGCCGATATCACCCGGGCCGATCGCCTCGATCTCCTCGTGGTCCTTGCCCTGCCGCTTGATGATGTGCCCGATGCGGACGGGCTTCTTGTGATCGTCGACGATCAACTCGTCCTTCGAATGGACGGTGCCCTGGTGGACACGGAAGACCCCCAGCTTGCCGACGTGCTTGTCCGTCGTCACCTTGAACACGTGCGCCAGAACCGGCGCCGACGGGTCGGGCTCGGGCTTGTACTCGACCTCGACACCATCGACCGTCTTGAGGAACGGCCGGGGGTTGCCCTCGAGCGGGCTGGGCAGCAGGCTCGCGATGACGTGCATCAGGCTCCCGATGCCCGCGCCCGTCTTCGCCGAGCAGTAACAGACCGGGACGAGGTGCCCGTCGCGCAGGGCGGCCTCGAACGCGTCGTGCACCTTCTGCCTGTCGAGGTTCGCGTCGTCGCCCTCCTCCAGGTACTGCGTCATCAGCTCGTCCTGCATCTCGACGATCTGCTCCACGATCGCCATGTGCGCCGACGCCGCGTCGCTGAACAGCGTCGGCCCGTCGGCGGACTCGTCGAACACCGGGACGGCATCCTTCCGGTCGGCCGTCGGAAGGTTCACCGGCAGGCACTCGCCGCCGAACTCCTCGCGGATCTGCTCGGTCAGGCTCTCGATCTCGGCGTTCTCTTCGTCGATCTTGTTGACGACGATCATCCGCGGGAGGTTGCGGGACTTGGCCACCGCCATCATCCGCCGCGTAACCGGCTCGATCCCCTTGTGCGCGTCGATCACGACGACGACCGTCTCGACGGCGGGGAACGCCGCGATGGCGTGGCCGATGAAATCGGGCGAGCCCGGCGCGTCGATCACGTTGACCATGTGCTTCTCGTGCTCGAAATGCATCACCGTCGTGTAGAGCGAGCGGTGGTGATGCTTCTCGGAGTCCCGCCAGTCGCTGACGGTGTTGCCCTCCTCCACGGACCCCATCCGCGTCGTCTCGCCCGCGGCAAAGAGAAAACGCTCGGCGAGCGTCGTCTTGCCCGAACCGGCGTGGCCCGTGAGGATGATGTTGCGGATGTCGGCGGGGTTGCGTACAGCCATCGCGGC
This sequence comes from Phycisphaerales bacterium, assembly GCA_027083355.1. Classification (GTDB taxonomy): domain Bacteria; phylum Planctomycetota; class Phycisphaerae; order Phycisphaerales; family UBA1924; genus UBA1926. The sequence continues at coordinate 4,875 of JALWOY010000081.1, forward strand.
GGCCTCCAGAAAAGCGTGCGGGATGACCGCCCGGCCCCTCCCTCCGAGGACCGGCCGAGCGGGTTGTGGCGTGCCGGCGGAAACCCCCGATGGGCCCCGCCGATCCGGGCGGCGACGCCGCCGCGGGGCGGCATTGTAAACACTCCGCGAAGAAATGGGGAGGACGGGATCGGTTTTTCCGGATATCCCGATCTCTTGGGCTCGGGCCGTACACTCGCCCATGCACAGCACGCCCACGGGATCGACCATCACCCGCTTCGCCCCCTCCCCCACCGGGCACCTCCATATCGGGGGCGCCCGCACCGCCCTGTTCTGCTGGGCCTTCGCCGCCCGTGCCCGCGCCGAGGGACGCGACGGCCGATTCCTGCTCCGGATCGAGGACACCGACCGGGCCCGCTCCAGCGAGGACGCCGCCCGGGGCATCCTCGAAGACCTCGCCTGGCTGGGCATCAACTGGGACGAGGGGCCGGGATTCAGGACGAACCTCGACCGTGAGGGAGCGGTCACCTGCGGCGGCGACCCCCGCGACGTCGGCCCGTTCTACCAGTCCCAACGCCGGGAAATCTACGACGCCCACCTCCAAACGCTCCTCGAAGCGGGCCTCGCCTACCCCGCCTTCGACACGCCCGAGCAGCTCGCCGCGATGCGCAAGGCCGCCGAGGCCGAGAAACGCTCGTTCATCTACCGCCGGCCCCCCGGTTATGACCACGCCGCGGCTCTCGCCCGGGCCGCGTCCGAGCCCCACGTCCTCCGCTTCAAGATGCCCCCCGAGCCGATCACCGTCCGCGACGAGGTGCTCGGCGAGGTGACATTCCCATACGACCAGATCGACGATTTCGTGATCCGCAAGGCGGACGGCTTCCCGACGTACCACTTCGCGGTCGTAGTCGACGATGCGCTCATGGGCGTCACACACGTGCTGCGGGGACAGGAACACCTGAACAACACACCCAAACACGTCGCCCTGCAACGCGCACTCGGTTTCGACACCCCGGCGTACGCCCACATGCCGCTGATCTTCAACACCGACGGCACGAAGATGAGCAAACGCGACAAGGACAAGGCCGCCAAGAAGGCGGTGCGGGATGCGAAGATCGACACCGTTGCCGCCCTCATCGATGCCCTGCCCCCGACGAGCCGCGACCGTGAGGGAGCGGTCTTGCGATCCCTGACCGACGCCGACCTCATCGCCTGGCTCAAGAACAAGCAACGCCAGCTCCCACGCGATCAGGTCGCCGCGGTCGCCGCCGCCCTCGACCTGCGGCTGCCCGAGATCGACGTCGAGGACTTCCGCGCCTCGGGCTACCTCCCCGGGGTGATCATCAACTACCTCGCCCTGCTCGGGTGGAACCCGGGGATGAAGAACGAGGACGGCACCGACCTCGAACGCTTCGACGCCGCGTTCCTCGCCGAGCATTTCTCGCTGGACCGCATCGGCAAATCCAACAGCAAGTTCGACCGCGAGAAACTGCTCGCGTTCAACGCCGACACGATCCAGCACGGCATGACCGACGAGGAATTCGCAACAGAATGGCTCGCCTGGGCCGAGCGGTTCGATGATCAACTCGCCGCGTGGGCCGGCGAAGACGAGGCCCGCTGGCGTCTGGCCGCCGCCGCCGCCCGTCCGCGCACGAAGACACTCGCCGACGCCCGCGCGTCGATCGCCTTCGCGCTCACCGACGCGATCACCTACGACCCCAAGAGCGTCAAGAAACACCTGCTCAAGGGCGAGCCGAACGGGTTGGCGATCCTGCCCGACCTCCGCGATGCCGTCGCGCAGATCGAGGACTGGTCGCCCGAACCGATCGAAGCCGCCATCGCCGCGTTCGCCGAGTCGAAGGGGATCGGCATGGGCAAGGCCGCCCAGCCGCTGCGCATCGCCCTGACCGGCACGGCCGTCAGCCCGCCACTCGGGATCTCGCTCGCGCTGGTCGGACGAGACACCACGCTCGCCCGGCTCGACCGGTGCATCGCGCACGATCACACCACGGGTTGATCCACACAATGCCTTGTTTCAGGCGGATTCTAAGAAAAACTCGTGTGTGTTGACCGGGCCCGGGCGCACGGAGCGGGTATTTTCCTGTCCGACATGGTTTTCGAGCGTATTTCATCATCGCGTTCTGAAGTGTGCCACGGCTCTGTGAGCCGTGTCTTGGGCATACTTGCGACACACAGCCATTTCACACGGCCAAGATGACCGTACCACACAGAACAGGATTTCACAAGCCGCTCTAAGCGTCCGGGTTTCGTGGTGTGCGCGAGGGATGTCAATCCCACCTCTCCCCGGTCGCCGGGGAGAGGTCGACGACGCGGAGCGTCGGCGGGTGAGGGGCTTCAACTTCTTCCCCTCCTTCACGCCTCGTCGATCGGCAAGTGCAAACGAACGAACGGAGACATGATGCCCCTCTCCCCGGCCCTCTCCCCGGCCCTCTCCCCGCACGCGGGGAGTGGGAGACGAGAACACCCGGATCTTGCGCCGGAAATCACGAGATCGTTTTGGGATCCGTATCAGTGCTTTTCCTTGATCTCGGCGATCTCGGTGACGCCGTACGCGACGCCCGCGACGACATGGGCGATGTGCTTGAGTTCGCCGAGCATCTCGAGGTGCAGCCCGGTGGTCTCGATCGATTCCTTGTGCCCGTCCTGCAGCCGTTTGTAGTGCTGCTCGCGCAGGTGCAGTTCCTCGTCGCGAACCTCGTCCTTCATCTTGAGCAGCCGGTCGGCCAGCTCGACGCTCTCCTCACTGAAGGCCGCCCCCGCGAGCTCGATCACGTCGCAGACGGTCATGAACAGACCGTGCAGCTCTTCCCACCCGCTCTCGCTGAAGCGCACGCCCCGGCGTGTCGCCCGGATCGCCGTCTCGCAGATCCGCTTGTCGATAATGTCCGCGACGGCCTCGAGGTCGCCCACGAACCGCAGCTGGAGCACACGCCGCCGGACGTTCATCGCGTCGAGCTCGTTCGTGAGCTGCTGCGTCAGGAACGCCTTGACGTGCCGCTCCAGCCGATCGACGGTCGTATCCCGCTGGCGGATCTCGCGCAGCGCCGCCTCGTCACGATCGGCGAGCGCCGTCCACGCGTCACGCAGCATCGATGCCGTCACCCGAACCGCCAGCATGATCTCCCGCTTCGTCTGCACGAACGCGATGCCGGGGTCCTCGGCGTAACGCGGGTCGATCGGGTTGGGCTCGAGGATGTTGCCGTTCGGTCGCTGCCTGATCATCCGCTCCATCAACCCCGTCACCCACCCCGCCGCCGGCAGGGCGACCATGAGCGCCGCGAGGTTGAAACCCGTGTGACAGATCGCCACACGCTGCGCCCCGCTCCCCGGGATCGACTCGACCAGAACCGTCAGCACCGGGAGCACCGCCAGCACAACCACCGCCACCGCGGCGCGGATCGTGAGCACGACCAACGCGAACCGCCGGGCCGGCGGGTCACTCCATCCCGACAGCACCGCGATGGACGTGATCCCGATGTTCGCCCCGGCGACACACGCGACCGTCAGGCTCCCCGTCGCGAACGAATCATCCCGCAACGCCAGCCCGATGACCACCGCGAGGGCGGCCGTGGACGACTGGAACATCGCCGCCGCCGCCATCGCCAGCACCGCCGCGAACACCGGATGCCCCGACGCGAGCCGGGCGAGCTCCTGCGCATCGCTTGCGTGCTCCATCTCCGAGGACACCCGCCCGACGATCCCGACGCCGAGCAGGATCAACGCCAACGCGATGATGATCTGCCCAGTCCCCCGAGACCTCGTCGACCCGGTGCCCTGGAACAGGACCACACCGACGAGCACACCGATCGGCGCATAATCGACAAGATCCGCCGCGACGATGTGCAGCAGCAGCGTCGACCCGACATATCCGCCCATGAGCAGCAGAACCGCGCGCGCCGGCGTAACCATCCCGTCACGCACCAGCGACACCGAGATCAGCCCCTGCGAGCTGCTGCTCGGCGAGATCATGCCCAGACCGATGCCCACGCCCGCCGTCCGCACCGGGCCGCCAAGCAGCCGCCCGATCCACAGCGACAACCGGGGCCCGACGAGTTTGTCCAGCCCCTTACGCAGGAAGCGGACGCCGAACAGGATGAGTGCGACGCCCCCGAGAGCATTTAAAAACGCGATCATTCACCCTACTAACGGTTATCGGCCCCCGGCTTCTGAACGATTCCTTCACAATTTATAGCGGCCACCCCCCGCGTCCGAACCACAAACCGCCCCGGGCCCGTGCCGCCGCGTCGCCCGAGCCCGTGAGCCGAACATCATCATGTTTCAAGCCATCGGACCTTGGTGCGTTTCAGGACGCCGACACTGAGGCTGCGCACGCAGCCGAAGTGTCGGATCGAGCGCCCCCCAAAATCCCCCGGCACGATCCGACGCTTCGCATGCTCAGCACCGACGTCTGGAACAGATCGATGCCGGATGCTCTATCCTCAGGGAATGAACATCGCCGTCATCATCCCCGCCGCGGGTTCTTCCCGCCGGTTCAACAACGCCCCCACGGGCCTGCTCGATCCCAAGAACAAACTCGACGAAGACCTCGGCGGCCGCCCCGTCCTCCAACGCACCGTCGAACTCTTCAACAAGCGCGACGACGTCGCCGCCGTCATCGTCGCCGGGCCACACGACGACGAGGCATTCGCCCGGTTCGAGCTCCGCCACGGCGACAAACTCGCCCTGCTCGGCGTCACACTCTGCCGCGGCGGCAAGCACCACCGCGGCGAAACTGTCAAGGCCGCCCTGGCGCACGTCCCCGACAACGCGACCCACGTCGCCGTGCACGACGCCGCCCGGCCCGTGACCCCGGCCGACCTCATCGACCGCGTGTTCGATCTCGCCTCGCGGCACCCCGCCGTGATCCCGGTCGTGGAGGTCGCCGACACGATCAAACGCCTCGACCCCGAGCCGATCGAAGACACCCCGGCCGACCCCGCCGCGGCGATCCTCGGGCTGGGCAACGACGGCCCATCGGACCTGCGGCGCGTCGCCGAGACGATCGACCGGACAAACCTCGCGTATGCCCAGACGCCGCAGGTGTTCGAGAAGGATCTTCTCCTGCGGGCCTATGCCAAGATCGACACCCCCAGCACCGACGACGCGGGCCTCGTCGAGCGGCTCGGCGAACCGGTGGTCACGACCCCCGGCGACCCGCGGAACATCAAGATCACCACGCCCGCGGATATCCCGCTCGCCAGGGCCATCGCGGGCTTCAAGCCCCCCGCCCAGCGGGCGACACACAAACGGTTCTGAAGCGAATCTCGCGCGACCGCATCATGTTCGGTATGGATTATCGGATCGACCGGGAGGACACCCCGAATTCACGGTTCCGGTGCAGATCGACATACGCTATGATGACCACATCGCCCGTTCACCCGGGCGGCCACACTCGTGGGACGTAGAGGAGATCAAGAAGCATGAAGTATCAAACTGTTCCCGCCATCCTCGTCGCCGCCGCACTCGCCGGGTCGGCATCCGCCCAGCTCGCCTTCACCGTCGATTCCGACGCCAGCAGCATCACCGGCTCGGTCGTCGTCTCCATCTCCACCGACGGCACACTCATCGGCGACTACGACCCCGACACCAACCCCGACGGCACACAGACCCGTACCGGCCTCTTCGGCGGGTCCGGCAACAACCCCATCCCCGTCAGCATCGACACCACCTCCACCACAGACCTCGACCTCGGCCCCGCCGGCGCGTTCAACATGGCCGCCGACACCGACGCGCTCACATTCACCATCGCCGACTTCAACGCCGACATGCTCAACGGCCAGACCGTCACCTCCATGATCAACGCCACGTTCTTCTACGACACCTTCCACACCGTCAACCCCGACATGCTCTACCTCGGCGGCATCCCCCTGCCCGTTGATCTCGACGCCGCCGAGTTCACCACCTACACCATCAACCAGACCGGCCCGATGGACCCGCCCGGCGTGCTCATCCCCGCCGAGGCAAACTCGTTCACCCTCGCCGGCCAGATCCCCGTCGAGATCACCGTCGTCGGCTCCGCCTTCGGCAACCCCATCGAGCCCGGCCCCACCGCCGGCGTCCTGCCCATCACCGGCACGCTCACCATGCATGAAGACGGCAGCGCGACCGTCCAGATCGCCGTCGACCTCGGCGACATGAGCCAGGATTTCGACACCTCGACCCTCCCGCCCCTGCCGGACATCCCCTTCGAACTGCCCACCCTCGGCACCGACACCGCCGGCGTGATCCTCACGCTCAGCGTCTCGGCCGCCGGGCTCGACGCCGCCGGCGCGATCGACCTCATCGCCAACGCCGACGCCCCCGGCTGCAACGCCGCCGACCTCACCGAGCCGTTCGGCACCCTCGACCTCGCCGACCTCTCGGCGTTCATCGTGGCGTTCACCACCGGCGATGCTTCCGCGGATCTCACCGGCGACGGCCTCGTCGACCTCGCCGACATCCAGGCGTTCATCACCGCCTTCACCGCCGGCTGCCCGTAACACTCGACCCCCACTGAAATTCGCGTCGTTCAATACACGCCAAAACGAGCCCCGGGCGCAAGCCCGGGGTTCTTTTTTTACCGGCAAAACAGGCACCCCTGTGCTCACCAATCACAAAGAGGCTCGAGCGGAAGCGAGGGCTTTCTCATGCTCCCTCTCCCCGCTTGCGGGGAGAGGGCCGGGGTGAGGGGCTTCATTCTTCCTCCTCTCCCTTGTGGGACGGGCTTCCAGCCCGTCTCTCTCCCATCTCCATCTCTCGTCCCCAAAGAGGCCCGAGCGGAAGCGAGGGCTCCCACCTCCAAACGGAACAGGAGTCCCGCCTGTCTCTGCACTCACAAACGAGCCCCGGGCCCAGGCCCGGGGGTTCTTATCGATAAAGCGATTTGGCACACCCAACAAAACGAAGCGCCCATCACACCTTCCGATCCAGCAACCGATACTGCACCGCCTCGGCCACGTGCGCCTCGCCGATCTCGTCCTGCCCGTCCAGGTCCGCGATCGTCCGCGACAGCCGGCGGATCTTGTCGTACGCCCGGGCGCTCAGCCCCAGACCGCTGATCGCCTGCCCCAGCAGCGACATCGCCCGCTCGCCCATCGGCGCCAGTTCATCCAGCTGCTTGCCGCTCAGCCGAGCGTTGGGGATGCCCGCCCCCTGCCGCGCCGTCATCCGCGCCCGCGCCGCCGCCACCCGCTCGCGCATCTCCGCCGTCCCCGTCCCCCGCGGCTCATCGCTCAGCTGCTTGAACGGCACCGCCGGCGCCTCGACGTGGATATCGATCCGGTCCAGCAGCGGGCCCGAGAGCCGGCTCAGATACTGCTCCATCTCCCGCCGCCCCACCTCGCCGGGGGCGACATCCCCCCGCGGCGTCGGGTTCATCGCCGCCACCAGCATGAACGACGCCGGGAATCGCACCGACCCGTGCGCACGCGCGATCGTCACGACATGATCCTCCATCGGCTGGCGCAGGGTCTCCAGAACGCCCCGCCCGAACTCGGGCAACTCGTCCAGGAACAACACCCCCCGGTGCGCCAGGCTGATCTCGCCGGCCCGCGGGATGATCCCCCCGCCCACGATCGCCGGGGGCGAGGCCGTGTGGTGCGGCGTGCGCACGGGCCGCGTCGTGATCAGGCTCTCCCCGGGCCGCATCGCACCCGCCGCCGAGTAGATCCGCGTGATCTCGATCGCCTCGTCGGGCGTCAGCGGCGGCAGCACCCCCGGCAGCGCCTTGGCCATCATCGTCTTGCCCGTCCCCGCCGGACCCAGCATCAGCAGGTTGTGCCCGCCCGCCGCCGCCACCACGATCGCACGCTTGACCCCCTCCTGCCCCCGCACCTCGGCAAAGTCGATCGGCGCCCGGGCCGTCCGCAGCATCGCTTCGACATCGGGCGCCGGCTCGGGCTCGGCGTCCATCTCGCCGGACAGCAGCCCCATGACTTCGCTGACTGTGCGCACGCCGAAGACATCGACACCGCCCACCACCGCCGCCTCGCCCGCGTTGTCCTTGGGACAGATGAACGCGCTCATGCCGCGTTGCCGGGCCATCGCCGCCATCGCGATCGCCCCCTTGACAGGCCGGACGCGCCCGTCCAGCGCGAGTTCGCCCACGACCACGCACCGCCTCGGGTCCAGCCCGTCCGCGTCCCCACGCAGCACGCCCTGTGCCAGCAGCAACCCCAGGGCGATCGGCAGGTCATACACCGGCCCTTCCTTGCGCACGTCCGCCGGCGCAAGGTTGATCAGGCATCGCCCCAGCGGAAACGGATACCCAGAGTTGCCCAGCGCCGCCCGCACCCGTTCGAGCGATTCCTTCACCGCCGCGTCCGGCAGCCCCACGATGGTCTGTCTCTCAAGCCCCCGGTCGTCGAGATCGACCTCGATCTCGCACGGCCCGGCATCGATCCCCTGCAGCAGACACGATTCAACTCTCGCGATCATGCCGAAAGCATACCGAACCACACCGTGCCCTGCCGCGTTGAACAGATAGAATCATCGCGCAGGAGGCAGCCCATGACCGACACCTTCCACTGGCTCGACGTGCAACGCATCGCCGAGGAACTCAACGACACCCACCCGGACCTCGACCCGCTGCACGTCAATTTCGTCGACCTGAAAAACATGGTGATGAACCTCGAAGGGTTCGAGGAGCAGCCCGGCCACCCCGTCAACGAACGCATCCTCGAAGCCATCCAGCAACACTGGATCGAGGAACGCAACGGGTAACACGGAACCCTGTCAATCAACGAGCCGCGCGCGCAAGCCCGCGGAGCTCCGTTGCGGTCGAGCAAAATACCAGGCCAAGATCGCAGCCGCAGCGCCGGCGCATCACTCAGATTCGGCGTCTCGCGTGCAACCGCCCAAGGTCCACCACGGGTGCGTATCCAAGCCGGCAGACCGGCACAGTCCCGCGGCCGGGGAGGGAGGGCTGCCGCCTCACCCCTCCCCGCCCGGAGACTATCACACCGCGTTGTCTTGTCAGGCGTGCGCGGGTTCGGGGATGTCGACCTCAGGGAAGTCGATGTCGGTCTGGGCGATGTGGTTGAAGTAGTTGGTGAACGTCTTCATCCCGACAATCCCGATGATCTGGGCGATTTCGCTGTCATCGAACCCCGCCCCGCGGACGGCCTCGAGCTCATCGTCACCCACCCAGCCCTGCTTGGACACGACCGCACGGGCGAACTTGAGGGCCGCGTCGGTCCGCGGATCGCTCGACTCACCGTTGATCGCATCCTGGATCGCCTGACGGGGGATGCCCGCAGACTCGCCCATGGCCGAGTGCGCACTGACGCAGTACCTGCACCCGTTGACCGTGGAGACCGTGATGGCGATTTGCTCAAAGAGCGTCGCGTCGAGCGTGCCGCCCCGGAGGTTCTCGTTGAACTGGAGGTACGACTGGAGCACGCCCGGGGCGTGGGCCATCGTGGCGAGCAGGTTGGGGACCATCCCGAACTTGCTCTGGACGGCATCGAGGAGCGATTTCGCTTGGCCGTTGGCGGTCGCAGGGTCGATGGGGTTGATCCGTGGCATCTACGATTCCTTCCTGTTTGGCCCGCTCATGCGGGCACCCGGATGTTGTCCACCCCGGCCCGAGCCGGGAACGAGGGAACAAATCAATAGACAGATCTGTCTATTCCAGATGCGGAAGAAAAAAAGAAAAAACGCGAATAATCAAAATTTTTCAGCGATCATCATTGATAATCAATAGACCGATTAGTCCTTTACGGAGCCCGAATGTCGTCGAAACGTCAGGATCTGATCGAGGCCGCCCTGTGTTTGTTCAACGAGCGCGGGTATCACGCCACCGGCATCGACGCGATCCTGGCCCGGGCCGGGGTGGCCAAGAACACCCTGTACAAGCATTTCCGGTCCAAGGATGAGCTGATCCTGGCGGCGCTGCGGCTGAAGGACGAGCAGCAGAGAAACGAGATCATGCGCCGCGTCGAAAGCCGGGCCCGGTCACCGCAGGACCGCCTCCTGGCCGTGTTCGATGTCGTCGAGGACTGGTTCCGTGACCCCGACTTCCACGGCTGCCTGTTCATCCGGGCCAGCGGCGAATTCGCCGACACCGACGACCCCGTCCACAGGGTGTGCCTCGAACACTCGCACCTGCTCAGGGGTTATCTGGAACGTCTGGCCCGCTCGGCCGGCGCGAGCGACCCGGAAGGTTTATCCAAACAACTCCTCATCCTGCTCACCGGCTCGATGGTTGCGGCTCAGATAAGGGGTGACGCGGCCCCGGCCCAAGTGGCGAAACAGGCCGCATCCACGCTGATCCAATCACAGTGCACGCCCTCGGGCGGCTGATTTGTCGGCCCCCGACAAACCTGCAACACAACAAACCACGGACGCCAGCGCCCCTCCACCCGAAACGAACAAGCCCGCGGAGTTCCACAATATCAACCAACGAGCCGCGGGCGCAAGCCCGCGGAGCTCCGTGCGGTTCATCGAAACATCCGCACGCCACCCCGCGATCCGATCAGCGGTGCGAATCGAACCACGCCTGCATCGTCGCCTCGGCCGCGCCGCCGTACAGCACCCGCAGCATGTCCTCCGGCAGCGCCAGCCCCCGCAGCGTCGGGGCCGACATCTCGTCGTACCGCCCGGGATCGATCAGCATCAAATCAGGGTCCGCGATCGGGCTTTCGCCGAGGTACGCCGTCTCGAACATCGTCCGCATCGCCCAGTATCGGCTCGCGTACAACTCGAACGCCTCGGCCTCGCTCGACGCGAGATGCACCCCGAACCGCTCGGCCTCCGGGTCCGACGGCGCCAGATGCTCGTCGTTGGTCACGATGTCGGAGCCGAAAAGGATCCGCCCCCGCCAGCGTTTGAGGAACGCGACGACGTCCTCCCGCGGGTGTGCGCTCAACTCGCGCACCATCCACTTCGTCGCCGACGTGTCGAGGATCACGTTCGGGTGCCGGTCGAGCAGACCCGACAGAAAACCCAGATCCTCGGGCCAACCGCCCATATGCGCCAGCAGCCACGGCACCGGGTACCACCCGAGCATCCGCTCCAGCCCCTCGTACTGCCGCGCCTTGGTGCCGTACCGATCGGTGTCGGCGTACTTCGTCGCGAACCAGGTGTCCGGGTCGGCCACGTGTGCCATCAGCATCATGCCCAGCTCGACCGCCCGGTCCGCCACCTTCCGTCGCCACAGCCCGTCGATCGGCACGAGCGTCTCCGGGTCCTCCATGCCCTCGACGAGGTCACGCAGCCGCGGGGCGGCCCAGAACTTCACGCACCGGGCCCCGAACTCGCCGTGCCACCGTTCGAGATTCTCGAGAAAACCCCGCGTCATCGCGTGCTCGCGGTCGTCGGCCATGTATTCGGGGATCGCGATGAACTCGGCCGCGTCGCCCAACACACCTCGCACCGATGCCGCCTGCGAAAGTTGCGTCTGCGAATACACCCGCACCACGCCGTATAGATCCGCCGCCCGTTTCCAGATCGCGGCGGCCCGGGGGCCGTTGATGTGCGCATGGGCGTCGATGATCGGCCGGACGGGCCGGCCCAGCCGCCCCGCCTCGGCTTCATAATCCAGACCCAACCGGTTCGCGGGCGTCGGGTCGCGACCGGTCGTGATAGGCTTTGATTGAACGGACATCGACCGATGGTAGACCAGCCCACCCCGAACACACTCGACGAGCCGCAAGCCGTGCTCAGCCCGCACCGACGCGACCGCGCCGACGCCGGCCGGCGGCTGCCGCGCGTGGCCCTCGCCCACGATTGGCTCGTCGCCCGCCGGGGGGGCGAGGCCGTGCTCGAACGCATCGCCCGGATCGTGCGCACGAACTACATCCACGCGGGCCTCTACACGCTCTTCCGCAAAGGCGGGCACACCTTCAGCGCCCTCGAAGGGTTCGACATCCACGTCAGCAAACTCAACCTGCTGCCCGGGCCCGCCCGGCGATGGCTGCTGCCGCTCTACCCCGCGGCCGTCAACGGGCTCTCCGACCGGCTCGCCAGACAAACCGAGGGATCACCCATCGACCTGCTCGTCTCGACCAGCTCGGGGCTGATCAAGGGCATGCGCGCGCCCGGGTCCGCCCGGCACCTGTGCTACTGCCACGCCCCGGCCCGCTACCTCTGGTCGATCCAGGACGAATACACCCGAGGCCCGGGCGGCGCGGTGCGCAAAGCCGGGTTCTCGATGTTCGGCGAGCGGCTGCGGCAATGGGACCGCAAAACGACGACCAACGTCGACGCGTTCATCGCCAACAGCCGGCACACCGCCCGCGAGATCGAACGCTGCTTCGCCCGCGAGGCCGAGGTGATCCACCCACCCGTGCGCACGGAGCTGTTCACCCCCGATCCTTCGGTCAAGCGCGAGGATTTCTGGCTCGTCGCCGGGGCGCTCGAGCCGTACAAGCGCACGGACCTTGCGATCTCCGCGGCGATGTTCGCGGGCCGCCGGCTGCTGATCGCAGGAACGGGTTCGCAGGCCGGGGCGTTGAAGGCTTTCGCCAAAAAAGAGGCCCGCCGGCTGGCGAAAGTGGGCATGGGCAAACGCCGCGACACGCTCGTCGAGTTCCTCGGCCGCGTCGACGACGCGACGCTGATCGGGCTGTACCGCCGGGCGCGGTGCCTGATCTTCCCGCAGATCGAGGATTTCGGGATCGTCGCGGTCGAGGCGCAGGCGTGCGGGTGCCCGGTGGTGGCCCGGCGTGCGGGTGGGGCGTTGGATTCGGTGCTCGAAGGGCGAACGGGGTGCTTCTTCAACGAGCCGGATTCCGAGTCGCTGCGCAAGGCGGCCGATCATGTGCCCGAGGGCGTGGACGAGCAGTGCCGCGCGCACGCCGAGCGGTTCAGCGAGGCCGCGTTCGATGCGAAGATGCACGCGGCGATGGAGCGGATGCTCGCGTAAGTGGGCGTCTCGCCCACTGATTCGATCGGCAAGGTTTCCGGGTGTTTATAGAGATGATCGTTCCCACGCGGTCGCGGCTCGTTGTCTGCGTTGCGGAACGCATTCCCGAAATGAGACCCCGCTTCAGACTCGGGTGTTTTCCTCGGTCGACGGACTGCCGGGCGACGGGGGTTATCGGGCGTGCCGTGATTTTCCGGGAACCCTTGCACGGGGCGGGGCGAAGCGGATATCACTGAGGGGACGGATTGAACTGACCTGTATTTCTGATACCGACGATTGATCCGGTGCGTACAGGCCTCGGCGATCCGCCGCATCCCATGTCTTCTGCTTCGCCGACTCGCAAAGAGGGGATCCGATGAAAACATTGCGCACAGCGACTGCTCTTTCCGCGACCGCCCTGACCGCGTGCGGCGTCCTCGCGGCCTCGGGATCGAACGTCTCGGCACCGGCTTCATACGGCCCCCGCGCCGTGATGCTCGCCGCGCCTGTGCGGGCCGGGCTCGAAACATTGATCGTCGCCGACCCCTCGGCCCGGACCAGCCCGGCGTGGCGCGTGAACTCCGACCTCGCCGACAAGGCCGGCGTGATCCCCGCGCCGGCGGCCGGTTACACCGTCACGAATCGGGTGATCGTCCGGACGGACAAGCCGGCCTCGATCGCGGAGGCGGTGCGTCGACGCTTCGCCGGGCGGGCGATGATGCGGTCGGCTGGGGTCCGAGGCTACACGATCATCGAGACGGGTTCCGTTGCCGATGCGGTGGCGCTGGCGGCCGAGCTCCGGGCCTCGGGCGCGGTCGGGTCGGCGGAAGTCGATATCGAGAGGCCGCGGGTTCTGCGGGGCTCGCTGCCGGACGATCCGCTGTTTGCGAGCCAGTGGCATCTTCGAAACACTTCGATCCCCGATGCCGATGTGAATGCCGAGGCGGCGTGGGCGATGGGTTATACGGGCGCCGGTGTGATCGTGGGCGTGACCGAGGGCGGGTTCCAGACGACGCATCCGGATATCGCCCCGCACTTCAACACCGACGCCAGCCAGAGCGGGGGCGTCGCCAGCGGGCACGCCACCAGCGTCGCGGGCGTCTTCGGCGCCGTCGGCAACAACGCCACCGGGGTCACCGGGCTGGCGTACGACTGCGGTGTATCGGCGCAGATCATCGGCACCGCCGCCCAGACGGCCGAGGCGTTCACGTATCGCAACGACCTCAACGACATCAAGAACGATTCGTGGGGCCCGTTCGACACGGGCAAGCTGTGGGATGATTTCGCCTCGTCGATCGAGCTGGACGCGCTCCGCGATTCCGCCCAGTTGGGCCGGGGCGGGCTGGGGACCATCACCTGCTGGGCCGCGGGCAACGGTGGCTCTGCGGACCGTGTGGATTACGACCCGTTCACCAGCAGCCGATTCACGTTCGCCATCGGCGCCATCGGCGACCTCGACCGCGAAGCGGGCTACAACGAGACGGGCTCGTCGATGCTCGCGGTGACGCACTCGAGCGGCAACAACCGCAGCATCACGACGACCACGGCGGGTTCGAACTACACCAGTTTCTTCGGGGGCACCAGCAGCGCCAGCCCGCTCGCGGCGGGGGCGATCGCGCTGGCGCTCCAGGCCAATCCTCTGTTGTCGTGGCGCGACGTGCAGGCCCTGATCGTCGAGACGGCCCGCATGAACGACCCGCTCGATACCAGCTGGACCACCAACGCCGCCGGGTACGAGATCAGCGAGAAGTTCGGCTTCGGTGCCATCGACGCGGGTGCGCTGGTCGCCGCGGCCGAGGGGTGGGTGAACCTCCCCCCCGAGACGAGTGCCACCGGGGGCACGGTCGCCGTCGGGACGCCCCTGCCGGACAACGACCCGGCGGGGGTGGTGTCCACCGCCGATATCGCCGAGGATCTCACGATCGAGTCGGTTGTTCTCAACATCAACCTGACGACGACGAATGTGGGCGATCTGCGGATCGTGCTCACAAGCCCCGAGGGGACCGAATCCGTTTTCATGGTGCCCCACACCGACCCTTCCGACGACATCAGCGGGTTCGATTTCATGTCGCTGCGTTCCTGGGGGGAATCGTCGGCGGGGACGTGGACCGTGCGGATCTCCGACGAGAAAGCCGGCGACGCGGCGGTGTGGCAGGACTTCACCCTGACCGTGTACGGGACGGCGACGGGGTGCAACGCGGCGGATATCGCCGAGCCCTTCGGGCAACTCGACCTCGGGGATATCAGTCTGTTCATCAGCGCGTTCTTAAACCAGCAGCCCGAGGCCGATATCGCCGACCCGGCGGGGGTGTGGGATCTCGCGGATGTGCAGGCGTTCGTGTCGGCTTTCTCGGCGGGGTGCCCATAACGTGATTCTGGGGCCGATCCGCGGGTCGGACGCAGCCGGGGGCGGCCCGGCGGGTAGAATCCTCGCATCAAACGGGCGAACCCCGGGTTTGTCCGGTGCGTATCCACGCCGGTTGGCGGAGACGCGAGCATCAGGAGATCTCGGATGAAAAGCACGAACGTGTTCCGTATGGTGTCGGTTCTGATCGGCTTGGTCTGCACGGGCGTCGCCTCGGCCCAGTTGCCCCCGCCGCCCCCCGAGATCGCCCGGCCCGTGGGCGCCGCCGGCATGCTGAAGTTCGATGAGGATTCGTTCTCCTTCGGCGACATCTGGGACCACAAGAAGGTCACGCACGAATTCACGTTCACCAACACGGGCACCGAGCCGCTCACGATCACGGACGTCAAGTCGTCGTGCGGGTGCACGGTGCCGTCGCTGACCAAGACGGTGTACGCCCCCGGGGAATCCGGGAAGATCACGGTGATCTTCAACCCCGAGAACCGCAGCGGGCCGCAGCACAAGGTCATCACCGTTACCACGGACAGCAAGCTGACGCCGACCGTGAAAGTCGCGTTCACCGCCAAGGTCTCGAAGGTGCTCGATATCAAGCCCCCGGTGGCCAACGTCGGCCGGATTTTCAAGAACGAGGAAAAGGGCCTCAAGGTCCACATCATCGGGCGCACGGACGACTTCAAGGCCTGGCCCGCGGAGAAGCAGCCCGAAGAATCGAAATATTTCCACGTCGAATCCGTGGAAACGGTGGAGACACAGGTCGACGGCAAGCCGCGGCGTGAGACGGTGGTCCGGGTGTGGGTCGAGAAGGGTGTGCCCGTCGGGCGGCACTCGGCGGGGCTGATCATCAAGACGAACGACCCCCGCCGGCCCGAGCTCGAACTGCGGTGCATCGTGACCGTCGTGGGCGATCTGCAGGGGCGCCCGCCCCGATTCGCCCTCGGGCGTCTGGAGCCGGGGCAGGATTTCGAGCAGAGTGTCCACCTCGTCAACCGCGTCGCCGACCCGTTCAAGATCGTGAGCGTCGAATCGACGGGCGAGGTCGGCCAGCTTGATATCTCGTACGCCCCCGTCGAGGAAGGCAAGTACGACGCGTACGAGATTACCGTGCACGGTGTCGCCCCGCAGGAAAACGAGCGCATCCTCGGGCGTATCCTCGTCCACACCGACATGCCCGAGGAGCCAACCGTCGAGTTGCCCATCTACGGCTTCGTGAACTCGAAGAAAGCCCCCGTCCCGCAGACCACGCTCAAGCCCGCGAACAAGGAAAAAATGGTCCATCCCGAGGGCAAGCCGATCCGCAAGCTCATTCCCCGGAAGAAAAAGGACGGCTCGGGTGGCTGATGCTTCCCTCTCGGCACGCGTCCTCGCGTTGATCGGCCTGGCAACCATCGCGGGCGGTGTGCATTCGCTCGTCGTCCCAGTCCACCTCGAGCGCGAGGGCGGCGGGTTCACCATCCCCGGCGAAAACGAGCACCCCGACAGCACCGGCCCATCAACCCCGACCACGCCGGACGGGGAATCGACGAAAGCCCCGTCCGCCTCGGACACACCGTCGGCGGGCGCATCGGCTGAGACCAACGCAGCGGAGTCCACAGGGGCGGGGGCGGGGGCGGCCGAGCCCGCGGGCAAGATCTCGCTCGATCTCGCCTCGCGCCTGCATGAAAAGTTCCTCGCGGGCGAGCCGATCCTGTTCCTTGACGCTCGCAACCCGGAGGATTTCAACGCGGGCCACGTCGAGGGCGCTCTGAACATGCCCCATTCCCGCCTCAGCGGGGGTGACGGGCTGGATGAACTGGCGATGCTCGCCACCCCCGGCGACGGCACGCTGCTCGTGGTCTATTGCACGGGGGGCGAATGCGAGGCGAGCGAGGACGCCGCGATCCTGCTCGAAGCCGCGGGGTACAACAACATCGCCATCATGGCCGACGGGTATGACGCCTGGCACGACGCCGGGCTCCCGGTCGAAGAGCCCACCCCGGGCGCGGGAGAATCGCCGTGAAAATCTGGCAGTGGATCGAATCGATCCTGCTCCTGCTACCGGTTCGGCTCGCTCTGGCGGGCCTGTTCGGCATGGCGGCCGTGCTCAAACTGAGCGACCCGCAGGCGTTCGCGTTCTCGATCAAGGCCTACGAGGTGTTCGACCCGTCGACGCAGGGCCACGCGATCGTGCTGCTCGCGTTCGTCATCCCGTGGGCCGAGCTGCTCGCCGCGTTGTGCCTGCTTCTGGGGGTGTGGACCCGGGCCGCGGCGGTGCTGCTGGTGCTGATGCTCCTCGCCTTCACCGCGGGCCTGCTCCACGTCATCTCCAACAACATCGACATCGAGTGCGCCTGCTTCGGGAACTATCAACTCGTCTGCAAAGGCCCGGCCGGGTGGTGCAACATCGCCCGGAACGCGGTGCTGATGGTCGCGTCGGCCCTGCTCGTCTGGCGCGGCGGGGGGCTGCTCGCCGTCGACGCGGCCATCGCACGCCGGGGAACCTCCCGCACAGATCCCGACGGGGTGGATCGGGCCTCGGACCCGGCATAAAACTCTGACCCGGCGGGGTTTGTCCCGCCGACCCGTCGCCCGGGCGGAACCCGGGCCGAACAGACCGCGACGGAGAACCACGCATGAGCCGATTCGGACGATTCCACACACCTTCCAAGAGCAATGTCACCAAGGTCAGCGAGAACGGCGTGCTCTATGTCGACTGGAAAAATGTCGACGACCTCCGCCGGATGATGACCCCCAACGGCAAGATCTACGGCCGCAAGCGGCTGGGCACCAACGCCCGCGAGCAGCGGCTCATCGCACAGGCGATCAAACGGGCCCGGTTCATGGGGCTGCTGCCCTACACCTCCGCGACGCTCTGAACACCCCCCATGCTCAGCACAGATCAAAGCGAGCCCGCCGCCATCTTTGACGGGTTGGTCGATGCTGCGCGTGCATTCTCCGGAGATCGTGCGCACAGGATGCGGTCGGCCGCGGACGCCCTGTGGGAAGCCCTCCATCCCCTCGGCGTGTCGTGGATCGGTTTCTACGAGATCGCCCCTGAAAACAACACACACGGGGCCGAGCCCGGCAACGCCATGATCCTCGGCCCCCACCGCGACAAGCCCGCGTGCAGCCCCATCGGCCTGCACGGCGCCTGCGGCCGATCGTGGCGACAGTGCCGGGCGATGGTCGTCACCGACGTGGCGAACCTCGGCGAGGACTACGTCGCGTGCGACCCGCGCGACCGGGCCGAGCTCGTGCTCCCGTGCCTCGACGCGGACGGCTCCTGCTGGGGCGTGCTGGACGCGGACAGTTACGAGCCGCGCTGTTTCGATCTTGAAGATGCCCGCCACCTCGGGCGGTTCCTCGTCGCCGCGGGCCTGACGCATGAAGTCGATCGAGACCCCCTCCTGATCTGATCAACATGCGGGTATGCCACCGCACCGAAACTGCACCCGTCAACGCCCCGCCGCCCTCCTACAGGACTCATCCACCCGAATTGGTGGAGGCAACGGGTCTGAAACTCAACCGAACATTTTGACCGTGAGGACCTGGCCGACGTAGATCTCGTGGTCGGCGTCGAGATCGAAGTGGCGGACGACTTCACAGTCGAAGGCGGCGATGCACCGCTTCGGGACCGGGGCACCGGAACCGAGATCCTCGGTCGGGATGGCGTCGAACGGGTCCCCCCCACCCACGGGCTCGGCCCCGACCGGAAACTTCCGCATCAAAAGACGGTCATCCGGACGGACCACGCACAAGGCGAAATGGTGGCTGTCGCGGATCAACGGCTCGATGACGTGTCCCTTCCGTGACGCCACGGCGATCAGCACCGGGACATCGGCGCATCGCATCACGTTCCGGACACGGATACCCGACCGTTCCGTGTCGTGCGCCGCGGTGATGAGAAACACCCCCTCCGGGAGCAATTTCAGGGCCTCGTCGATCGGCCCCCGGACCGTGGCGACCTCTTCGGGGCCGTCGGCCGGGGCGTTCTCGGGGTTGCTGGGCGGTCTGGGGTCTTCCGGGGAGCGCATATCGAACCCGTGTGGTTGCGGTGTGACCTGCTTATCGGCGAACAGCACGGCCGGATCGACGGGAGTGTACGAGATCGCGGCTGGCAGAGCTGAGTTGCCGAGTGTAATACGAACATAAAAATGCCGTCTGCTCTTTACGCGAGCGATCGGATCGGTTCGAGTCCGGCAAACACCCTGACAAAGAGCAATTTTACAGGTCCGAAGAACAGGTTTTTTGCGATCCGGGGTCGAGAAACAACAGTTTTGGGGCGAAGTGGCCGAGGATGTGTTGCAGAGTGGGGCGAAGTAGGGCATAATCCCACAACTTTTCGTCGGGTGGTGAATGCAGGAGGCCTTCATTTCACGCGGCGATCGCGAAACCGGCGGAATTGGCCGAGGCAAGGCAGCCAGATGACCGCGCTGGAAACGACCCGTGCTGTTCACAGGACAAGCCGAGATCACGATCGACGCCAAGCAGCGGCTCGCCGTGCCGTCGAAGTACCGCAATCGGCTGCCCGAGGGGGAGACGACGTGGTACTGCGTGCCGTGGCCGGAAGGGTCGATTCTGCGTCTGTACCCGGCGAGCGTGTACGAACCGCTGGCGTTGCGGCTGGACGATTCGCTGACGGCGGGGAGCGACGCGAGCAAGATCGATCAGTCGTTCAGCTTCGTCGAACCGCTGGAGATGGACAAGACCGGGCGGGTCCGGCTGCTGAAGTGGCACCTGGACCTGGTCGGGATGCCGAGCGAGGTGATGGTGATCGGTGCGCGGAATCGGCTCGAAGTGCATGCCCGGGACGTCTGGCGGGCGAGCATGGTCGATCGGTTCCGCGAGATGGCGGCGCTGTACGAGCGATCGGAGCGCCGGGGCGAGACGCAGGCATGAACCCGGGTCGGCGAAAGGCCCGGGTCGAGATGAACACAACGCCTTTGTGGTGTCCGGACCATCCGGACGCCACGAGGCCGAGGCGAACCGCGGGTGTGCGAGCGCACGCCCGTGGGGCTTGAACGGGGCGGCTCGCTGCCCCGGGTCGATGTGACCGTCCGGCAGGGATCGCCGGGCGGGGAAGAAGGCCGGTGTGAACCGAGGAGTGCACACCGGCCGCGCCAGGGACGGCGCGGGCGAGGCAGGGACGCCGAGCCCGGACAATCGCGAGCGTGTGCCCGGCCCGCGAGCGGCGGCCCGGGTGCATTGACGATGCGGCGTTTGCGTCGCGACAGAGCGTGACCGGCAGCGGGCGAACTCCCACCATGACCTCCCACAGGTGCCCGATGCCATCCTCCCCACACCTGCCGGGCCCCACCCGGCGGGTGTTTTTTGTCGGGAGAAGGAGAACACGCGATTTGAAACACCGACCGGCAAGCTGCCGGTGATCCCCGACGGTGGTTTTCGGGTGTGGTGGGTGTGAAAAAATGGAGGGATGGAGATCGAGGAGGAGAGGGAGCCCCTCACCCCGGCCCTCTCCCCGCAAGCGGGGAGAGGGAGGGTGGAATCGGTGCGCTTTGGGCGGGCGGAGAATCCGACGCTTCGCATGCTCAGCGTCGGCGTCTGTTGGTTGAAGTGCATGGCAGGTTGGGTCGGGGCGCCGTGAAGGGTCGTTTGGTTTGGGGGGAGAAGGGAGCCCTCGCTTCCGCTCGGGCCTCTCTGGGGATGAGAGATTGAGAGATGGAGAAGAGAGAGACGGGCTGGAAGCCCATCCCACCGAGAGAAAGGAGATGAAGAAAGAGCCCCATGCCCCCGGCCCTCTCCCCGCAAGCGGGCGAGGGTGGAAATGATGACTGGAGACTCGGCTCGGAGAGCCGAGGTATCCGAAGCCAAGGTATCCGAAGCCAAGGTGCCCGGGGTCGTCGGATGGGGCGCGCGGGATCGGCGCATGAAAAAGGCCCGGGGTCCGGGCCTTGATCAATGCGGACGAGAGGAGTCGAACCTCCACGGGGTTTTACCCCCACTAGGACCTGAACCTAGCGCGTCTGCCAATTCCGCCACGTCCGCGTCGCGGTGCCGGGCCGGGTTTGCCGGCTCGGCGGCGGACATGCTAGGCCCTCGGGTGGAACAACGGCAAGCCGATCGGGGTTGTGCAGCCGAGATCATCGCCTTCGCGGGCGTGGACAACGCCCCCCGGAACGCGGTAGGCTGTGTTCCCTGACCGGGGGCTGTCTGGAATAAGGAAAACCGATGAAGTATGCATCGATCGTGGTCGCGGTCCTGATGGTTGTGTTCAGCCCGGCGGTCGGAGCCGACGACGAGCGGCCCGACGCGCTGGGGTCGCTCTCGTGGCGGGCGATCGGGCCGGCCCGGGGCGGGCGGGTGCAGAGCGTCACCGGGGTGATCGGGGACCGGGAGACGTACTACATGGGCGCCACCGGGGGCGGGGTGTGGAAGACCACCGACGGCGGGCAGCACTGGCGGAACATCACCGACGGGCAGCTGCACACCGGCAGCATCGGCGCGATCGCCGTGGCCCCGTCGGACCCGAACGTGATCTACGTCGGGACGGGCGAGGGCGACGTGCGGGGCAACTTCAGCCACGGCGACGGGGTGTACCGCTCGACCGACGCGGGCAAGACCTGGACGCACGTGGGGCTCGACGACACGCGGCAGATCGGGCGGATCGTGGTGCACCCGGCGGACCCGGACACCGTGTACGTCGCGGCGATTGGGCACATCTTCGGCCCGAACGCCGAGCGCGGGGTGTTCCGCTCGACGGACGGGGGCGAGACGTGGAACAAGATCCTGTATGTCAACGACCGGACGGGTGCGGTGCAGATCGCAATGGACCCGAACAACCCGCGGGTGCTGTTTGCGAGCTTCTGGCGGGTGAGCCGGACGCCCTGGAGTTTGGAGAGCGGCGGCGAGGGCAGCGGGCTGTGGCGCTCGACGGACGGGGGCGACACGTGGGAGGCGCTGACGGGCGAAGAGGGCGTCGCCGAGGGGCTGCCGGGGGGCACGCTGGGCAAGATCGGCGTGTCGGTGTCGGGCGCACGGCGTGATCTTGTCTACGCGATCGTCGAGGCGGAGGACGGGGGCGTGTTCCGCTCGACCGACGGGGGAGACCACTGGAAGAAGGTGAACTCGGACCGCGCGTTGCGTCAGCGGGCGTGGTACTACACGCACATCTACGCCGACCCGGTGGACGCGGACACGGTGTACGTGATGAACGTGAGCGTGCAGAAATCGATCGACGGGGGCAGAACGTTCCATCGGGTGCGCGCGCCGCACGGTGATAACCACGATCTTTGGATCGACCCGCTGGACAATCGGCGGATGATCAACGGCAACGACGGCGGGGCGACGGTGACGTATGACGGGGGGCGGACGTGGTCGCCGCTGTCGAACCAGCCGACGGCGCAGTTCTACCACGTGACGGTGGACAACCGGTATCCGTACCGCGTCTACGGTGGGCAGCAGGACAACTCGACGGCGTCGATCTCGAGCCGGGCGGGGCAGTTCGGCGACTGGAAGCGTGATCTGTACAGCGTCGGGGGGTGCGAGTGCGGGTATGTCGCGGTGCACCCGGAGAACCCGGACATCGTGTACGCGGGGTGCTACGGGGGCTATCTGTCGATCTATGACCATTCGCTGCGGGAGAGCCGGAACATCTCGGTGTGGCCCGAGGACCCGATGGGGAGCGGCGCGGACGTGCTGACGCACCGGTTCCAGTGGACGTTCCCGATCGTGATCAGCCCGCACGACCCGGAGACGGTGTACGTGGGCGGCGAGCGTGTGTTCCGTACGCACAACCGGGGGGCGTCGTGGGAGGCGATCAGCGACGATCTGACGACGAACGACAAGGCGAAGCAGCGGTCGTCGGGCGGGCCGATCACGAAGGACAACACATCGGTCGAGTATTACTGCACGGTGTTCACGATCGCGGAATCGCCGGTCGAGGCGGGCGTGATCTGGGCGGGGTCGGACGACGGGCTGATCCATGTGACGAGCGACAACGGGCAGACGTGGGAGGACGTGACGCCGCCCGAGATGGGCGACTGGCCGATGATCAGCCTGATCGAGGCGTCGCCGCACGACGCGGACACGGCCTGGGCGGCGGTGACGCGGTACAAGATGGACGACTTCGAGCCGTACATCTATCGCACGCGGGACCGGGGCAAGACGTGGGACCTGATCGTCGATGGGATCGACGACGACGCGTTTGTGCGCGCGGTGCGGGAGGACCCGGTGGTGCCGGGGCTGCTGTACGCGGCGACGGAGACGGGTGTGTATTACTCGCGCGACGCGGGGGAGTCGTGGCATTCGCTGCAACTCGAACTGCCGGTGGTGCCGGTGACGGATCTGGTGGTCAAGGATGACGATCTTGTTATCAGCACGCAGGGTCGGTCGTTCTGGATCTTGGACGATCTGGCGGTGCTGCGGCAGCTGGACCCGGATTCGCTGGGCGACGAGATCATACTGCTGACCCCCGAGCCGGCGTACCGGGAGCGGTGGGACGCGGCCCGGGTGCATTTCTATCTGCCGGAGGACATCGAGGAGCCGACGACGCTGCGTTTCCTGAACGCGGACGGCGAGGTTGTGCGCTCGTTCGTGGTCGAGATCGAGGGCGTGGAGCACAAGAAGGAGCCGGGGGAGGGTTCGTTCAAGGCGGAGGCCGGGATGAACCTGTTCCGGTGGAACTTCCGCGAGGCGAGGCCGACGACGGTGCCGGGGGCGGTGGGCTGGCCGGGGACGCCCGCGGGTCCGCGTGTGCCGCCGGGGACGTACACGGTGGGGCTGGTTTCTGGCGATGTGACGCGGTCGGCGGATTTCGAGGTCCTGCCGGACCCGCGGTATGACACGACGGCGGAGGAGTACGAGGAACAGTTCGCGTTGCTGAAGGAGATCCACGATTCGATCGACGCGGCGCACCGGGCGGTCAACGACATCCGGAAGATCCGCGGGCAGATCAAGGCCGCGATGGAGCGGGCGGAGGCGGCGGGCCTGAAGGATGAGTTGAAAGAGCAGGCCGAGGCGATCCGCGGGGCGATCAAGGAGATCGAGGAAGCGATCATCCAGACGAAGAGCAAGTCTTCGCAGGACCCGCTGAACTTCCCGGTGATGCTCAACGACAAGTTGTCGGCGTTGGCCGGTGTCGTGGACGGGGACTACCCCCCCACCGCGCAGTCACGCGAGGTGTTCGGCATGCTCAAGACGAAACTCGACGAGCAACTGGAGCGGCTGAAGAAAGTCATGGACGAGGACGTGGCCGCGTTCAACGACAAGATGGTGGAACTTCGCGTGCCGGCGGTGGTCGTGGACGACCACAGCGAGGGCGGCGAGTGAACCCATAAGACCGGGGTTTCGGTGGAGTCGCAACTCAATGCCGGCGCAGCATCAGCGTCGCCTCGCCGAGCAAGTGGTGGCGGATGGTCACACTCTGCGAATCGGGATCGATTCTCTGCACGATCCAGCCGTCTCCGAGAGAGGTCCCGGCGACGCAGGCCTTGCCGTTGATCATCGCGATGGTCCGTCGGCCGGAAACGACGGCGGTCAGGCGGAAATCGGGCATGGATGGCAACATCGGTGTGTCGTCGATGACGCTCGGGGCGCTCATTTCGATCAGCTGTTCTTCCGGGAGGTCGTCCCTTCGGAAGGGGCTGGGGGCGATCTCCACGAGCGGATCGAGAGAGCCCGCCACGGCTCGCTGTTTCTCGTTGAGTTCGACCATGCCGACATCCGAACGCGGGAGCATGGGCGGGGGCGAGGGCCTGTCGTCGTCCTGCGATGCGGAGGCGTTCGCCGGTCCGGCGGGGATGTATCGCGCCAGCCCCACGGCGAGCGACGGGGCGGCGACCGTGAGCAGCAGCATCGCCTTGCGATCGAGCTGATCGAGGTTCACGGCGACACCTCCTGCCGGGGCGGCGTGCGGAACGCGTGCTCGATGAAGAACCGCGTCACGGTCGCCTGGATGTGCAGCGTGCCCGAGCCGTCGTATGGCCCGAGATGGAACGATTCGATTCGGACGGCGCCGAGGTCGGTGCCGATGCGTTGGATGAACCGGGTGATCTGTTCGAACGAGCCGGTCGCGTCGATGGTCGAGGATTCGATCCGCAGGAGGGTGTCGTTTTCCTGATCGCCCTCGCCGATGATCCGTGTCTGCGAGCGCCCCGGCTCGACGCCCGTCAGCTGCACACCGCTTGCGCGGGCGATCTCCCGCACGGCGTCGTACATCCTCGCCTTGGGGTTCGGGCCGGTCCACCAGCGTTCGTAGGCCTCGGCGCTGCGCTCCAGCGAGGCCAGGACGTACTGCGGGTCGCGCGGCGCGGCGTTGATGATGACCTCGCCCGTGGAAACCTCGTCGAGCGCGGCGCGCAGCTCGGCCTCGAGCGTGTCGGCTCTGCTGTGCAATGGTTTGACCAGCAGATGCCAGCCCCCGGCCGCGACGGCGCACAGGAGCAGAAGCCGCATCATCAGCGTGCGGGTTTCGTCGCTCACGGCGTGCCCCCTTCCGCCGATCCGCTGTCATTCTCGACAAGCAACACGCCGCGTGGAGCCGCGGGGATGCTGACGAGCCGGAGACGGACGACGAATCGCTGCACGGGCGCTTCCTTGCGTTGCTCGACGCGAGCGGATTCGAGTTCGACCGCGTCGATGAAGTCGCTCTGTTCGAGAGTGTCGAGGAAGGTTCCGAGCGTGCGGTCTTCGCTCGAGCTGAGCGCGACCTCGCCGCTGAGCCGGTACCAGAGCGCGCCGGATTCGCGGAACCCGCGGCAGTCGACCAGGTCGATGCTCTCGGGGAGGACCGAAGCGATGGCGTTGAGCGCCGGTGCCCAGGGGCCGACCCCGCCGATCCGTTCATCGATCGCGGCGCGGACCGTGTCGAGTTCCCCGGCGAGGCGCTCGGCATGGGTGGACTGGACGTTGAACGAACGGACCGCCTCGATCCTCGGCGAGAGGGCTTCCAGCTCGGCGGAGGTGCGCCGGATCTGCCCGTAGGTGGTCAACGCTTCGGTACCGAGCGCCACCAACGCGGCGGCGGCCCCGAATCGCATCATCTTTTTCAGCCGGGTTCGCTCGGACTGTCTGATTAACCGGAGCGGCCTGAGTGTGCCGCCGCTCGAAGTATCGCGCTCGACACTCCGGGCATACGGGGGCGCGGCGCTGCCCTCGGGGGGGTCTTGGCCGATGATCTCGGTGTCGAGCTGGGAGGAGAGCACGCCGGTGATTCCCGGGATCTCCGCGGCCAACCCGGTCATCTCGACGCGGAGCGATTCGGGGTCGCGTCCTTCGAGGCCGAACCGGATGGTGTTCTTGATCTCGACGGCGAAGCGCTGGATGACGGGCTGGAGCAGCGGCAGGACGTCCCGGCCGGTCAGCCCCCGCGATTCGTCGAGCACCTGATCGCGGCCGGGCACGCCGAATCGGAAGACGAATTCCCTCGCGGCCTCCTGCGGGTCCTCGAGCCCGGCCTGTTCGAGGGCGCGGTTGTAGGCGTCGATGAAGGAGGCAGCGCCGACGCTGAACGGGCGGAAGAGCGGAACGATGCCGTCTTCGCCGAGCGCAACGATCGACTCGTGTTCCCCGAGATCACAGACCAGCCGGGAACCGGACGCGACCAGCCGCGAGACCCGCAACGCGTGGGATCTGGCGAGAGGGACGACGCCCGCGCATCGGAACCCCGCCCGCTCGGCGAACGCGGCGATCCTGTCGAGCGTGGTGTCGGTCTCGGCGGCGATGAAGTATCGCGCGGCCTTCGAATCGGGGTCGGGTTTGCCGTCGAGGCGGCATAACGCGACTTGGAACAACCCTTCTTCGAGCTCGAACTGCTCGGCCATCGTCGCGTGCGCGATCCCGATCGCGGCCCGCTCGGGTCCGGCGGCCTGCAGGATATCGGTCCGCATCCCCGTCCCCGAGGCGTGGACGACAAGGCTCGGATTCTTCGGCAGACCCGATTCGGCCGCGGCCCGCGCGAGCCATGCATCGAACGGACGAAAACCCGAGGCGACGGCGTCGCGCCAGACGCCGGGCGAGAACGACATCGCACGGACCTCATCCGAAGACGCCGCGGCAAGCTCGATTCGGGTCGGGCTGAGGATCAGGATGGCTTGATGGCGTTGTTTCGGCATGGTTCGGACCACTCACCCGTCGCGACAGACAGGCGCAGCACCTGATTCGGCCATGCGTGGTGAGGACTGGACCGGATCCACCCGTTTTTGGATAACTCGTGGGTGCGGATTCATTCCAGGCCGACTTGAATCCGTCGATGGGCGGCGTCGGCCTGTCCTTCGACTTCGAGGATGTTGTTGCCGTCGTCCCAAGGTGTTTCGAGGAAGGTGGCGGTGGCGTTGGGCAGTGCCAGTGTGTCCCCAGTGCCGGGGGGGGTGTTGCCGCGGAGATCCTCGGCCAGGGCGATCAGGGCCCCGCTTTCAGAGGCATAGAACGCCCGGAGGGTCTGGACGCGGAGGACGGCTTCGTCGGTATCGTCGGTGGTGCCCTTCACCGAGGAGATCACCGTCAGCTGGAGCAGGGACAGCATGACGATCACCATCGCCAGCACCGCCCCGCGGCGGGTTTTTCTCTGGAGCCGTGTCATCGAGTCATCCCCACTCGCGGGAAGACCATGGTGCGGAGTTCCGCGTCGGCGGTGGCGATGCGGACGCGGTAGACATAAGCGGTTTCGGGGGCGTCGGCGGGGACCTCGGTGACGCCGTCGGTGTCGAGGGCGACGATCTCGAACGTATCGACGTCGTCGAGGAGGACCGCGTCGTCCTGCGTGGCGTCGAGGAGCATGAGCGATGTGCCGGACAGTTCGAGGCCGGTGCCGTCGGTGAACTCGATGGTCTGGGCGTCGAATCGGGTGATGCCGATGGTGCCGGAGGTGTCGCCGGGGGGGGCCTGGCGGATGATGCGGATGGCGCGGTCCATGGCGTAGCGGATCCGCCCCGTTTCGTTGCGGGTACGGGCGGTCTCGCTGTATGTCCGGGCCGAGGCGTCGATCACGGGGAGCACCGCGGTGGCGGCGATGGAGAGGATGACGATGGAGGCCATGACCTCGAGAAGTGTCATGCCGCGGCGGATCATCGGGATGCAACGCACCGGGCTGCGGGGGATCGGGTTCACGGCATCACCTCCCCGACGTATGTCGAAACGGCGAGTTCGAGATCCCCGCCCCGGGCGGAGGGCCAGGAAACACGGACGGTGATCAGCCGGAATCGGTCGAGGTCTTCATCGCCCGAGGCCTGTCCGTCGGAGGCGACGAGTTCGCCGATATCAACGTTGTACGACATCCCGATGCCCGTGTAATAGGACGTGGTCGGGCTGATGCGGTCCCGCAGGCCGGTGTCTGGTGTGTCGAGGTAGGTCGACGAGTCGGCCAGGGCCGCGATCCCCAGCCCGGCGGCGTCCGACTGAACATCGGCGATGATGGATTCGATAACGGCCTCGGCGAGTGTGCCGGCACGGAGGGCATTGACGGAGTCGGCGCGGTCGGCCGAGGCATCGCCCATCAACTTCGTCGAGATCGGGACGGCGATGGCGATCACGGTCAGGACGAGGACGGTCTCGATCAGCGTGAACGCGGGCAGGCGGTGTTTGAGCACGCGGGTCACGGCGCGTCCTCCGTGATGATCGAGCCCGAGAGGCGGCGGAACCGGACGCGTTCGCCGCCGGTGACGACGATGACCGTGTCCTCGGTGGCGGGCCCGGTGTCGTTGAGGTTGGCGTCCCGGAGCCTGGGGGTGCCGTCGTAGCCGAACCAGATCGTGCCGTCGGTGGTGGAGCCGTCGCCGAGTGTGATTTCGGTGATCTCGACGCCGGGAAATCTTGCGGCGATGTCGAGCGCGGGCCGGTTTTCACCGAGCGGGCCGGGGATGGGTTCCGTCGCGGTTCCGGTATCGTCGATGCGGAGCGGGGTGAGGGTGTCGCCGTCGATGGTGATGCCGGCGGCGTCGCCGGTAGCCATGGTGTGGGCGCGGATCACGCGCATGAGGCGCGCGATCTCGTCGACGGCGGCGGTCCGTCTCGCGGACTCGACGGTATCGAACGCGGGGACGACGCTGACAGCGAGGATGGCGAGGATCACGCTGACCACGACGACCTCGAGAAGTGTGAATGCGCGTCGCACGGGCGTCCCCTCCGTCGTTTACAACTCGTTGGCGGTGAGCGTGCCCCCCGAGCCGTCGGGCACGGTCGTTTCGCTGTCGGAGTTCGCGTAGAAGATCGCCACGGGCGGGTCGGCGCTGTTGTCGACGTAGTAGTTCCAACCGGCGGAATCGGTGTTGACCACCGTTCTGTCCTGGGCCTGGGCCAGCGAGACGGCCTGGATGCCGGAGACGCCGGTGAACGGGTTGGCCGGGACGGCCTCGGTCATCACGACGCCGGCGGTGTTGAGCTGGTCGAGCGTGGGGAATGGGTCGGCCCCCTGCATGACGGCGCGCGAGCGGAACGCGGCGATCGAAGCCCGGACGCTGGCGACCGTGGCCTCGGTGGCCGACGAGCGGGCGTCGTCGGTCGCGCCGGCGAAACGAGGGACGACGACCGCGGCGAGAATGCCGAGGATCATCACGACGATCAGGATTTCGAGAAGCGTGAAACCGGCACGAACGATTCTGGATTCCATCACCACACCTCGGATCAATGGGACGACATGCGGACCATCTGCCACATCGGGAGGAACACGGAGAGCGCCACGAGCAGCACGATCCCGGCGAGGGCGAACGTCATCAGCGGCTCGATCAGCGAGCTGACCGACTTGCTGAGGTGGTCGGACTCGCGGTCGTAATGCTCCGAGACGACACTGCTGGCGCGGGCGAGATCGTGCGAATCCCGCCCCGCGGCGAGCATCCTCCGGGCGAACGCGGGAAGATACTTCGAGTTCGACAGGAGCGATTCGAGCGACTCGCCGCCACGGAGGCGGTCGGCGATCGAGGCGCATTCCTCGGCGAAGAGTGGGCGCCCGGTCGCCTTGCCCCCCATCTGGATCGCGTCGGTCAGGTCGATGCCCGCCTCGAGGGCGATGCTCACGACGCGCATGAAGCGGGCCGTCGTGATCGTCTTGATCATCCGCCCGATGTGGGGCAGGCGGGGGAGCAGGGCCTCGATGACGCGGCGTCCGCCGGGTGCGCGCCACGCGGCGACGAGCGACCAGATGACCGCCGCGGTGCCGAGCAGATAGACCCACCAGTGGGCACGCATCGACAGCCCGAGCCCCTGGACCACCCGCGTCACGGCGGGCAGCTGCACACCGTTGGCGCTGAACGTCGCGGCGAACCGTGGCACGACAAAGACGAGGATGACGCTCACCGCGAGGATCACCGCCGCCAGCACGACGACGGGATAGGTCAACGCCCGGCGAAGGTTCTGGCTCGACGCGACCTGTCGGTCGAGCATGTCCGCCAGGTGGGCCATCACCGGGGCGAGGCTGCCCGAACGCTCCGCGGCCCGGATCGTCTCGATGTAGACCTCGCCGAACACCTTCTCGTGCATGGAGAGGGCCTCGGTGATGCTCGAGCCGGACTCGATCTGCGAGGCGACCTTGATGAGGATCTCGCGGAGCATGGGGTTGTTCTGCTGCTCGGCCATCGAGGCCATGCCGCGCCCGATAGGGATCTGTGCGTCGAGCAGCACGCTCAGCTCGCGCGTCATGGTGGCCAGTTCCGTGCGGGTGATGCGTCTCGATAGCAGCGAAGACCGCCCGCGATCGGCGGCCAGAGAAACCGGCCTCAGCCCCTTCTCCGCGAGGCGGCGGATCGCCTCGGGCTCGCCCGAGACGCTCAGCTTGCCGTGGGACGAGCGCCCCTGCCGGTCGATCGCGGTGTAGCGGATCGTCACGGGGCTCATGCGGATTTCCTCCGCGGCTGGGCGGACGACTCGGGCACGCCCGCGTGATCCTCGGTGCTGACAACGAGCCGGAGCACTTCATCAACAGACGTGATGTGCATGGCGGCCTTCTCGGCGGCGTCCTCGGCGAGCGTGCGCAGCCCGGCGTCGCGGGCCGCCTCGAGCAGGACCTCACGCGGGGACTCCGTTTCGATGGCGCGTCCCACGGCGGGCGTCACCGGGAGAGCCTCGAACACACCGCATCGGCCCTTGTAGCCGGTGTGGGCGCACTGGCTGCATCCATTCCCGGTGACGAATGTCGCGTCCGGGTCGACGGCGAGGCCCGCGCGGGCGAGCTCGAGCGGCCCGGAATCGGCCGGGACGCAGCAGTGCTTGCAGACCTTGCGGACCAGCCGCTGGGCGATCACGCCGAGCAGGGCGTTCGTGATGGCGTAGGGCGGGACGCCGAGATCCTGGAGCCGGCTGATTGTGCCCATCGCGTCGTTGGTGTGCAGCGTGGAGAACACGAGATGCCCGGTGAGCGCGGACTGCACCGCGATATGGGCGGTCTCCTCGTCGCGGATCTCCCCGACGAGCACGACGTCCGGGTCCTGACGCAGCACAGACCGAAGGGCGGAGGCGAACGTCAGCCCGATGCCGT
Organism: Phycisphaerales bacterium; assembly: GCA_027083355.1. Lineage (GTDB taxonomy): Bacteria > Planctomycetota > Phycisphaerae > Phycisphaerales > UBA1924 > UBA1926. Next base: position 36,462 of record JALWOY010000081.1, read on the forward strand.
GGTCGGTCTGGATCTGCCGGATCATGGGCAGGCGGATCTCGACCGGGTCCTCGATGGTCATGATGTTGCGCTCGGGCGAGTTGATATCCGCGAGCGCGGCGTAAAGGCTGGTGGTCTTGCCCGACCCGGTGGGCCCGGTGACGAGGATCATCCCGTGCGGACGGGAGATCGCCTCGCGGTACCAGTCGCAGATCGCCTGGGGCATGCCCAGATCGGCGATGCCGGCGACCTTGCTGCCCTGCCGGAGCAGGCGGAGCACGACGTTCTCGCCGTTGATCGTGGGCACCACGCTGAGGCGCACGTCCACGGGCCTGCCGAGGTGGACGAAGCGGAATTTGCCGTCCTGCGGCTTGCGGGTCTGGGTCAGGTCCAGCCCGGCCATGACCTTCAGGCGTTGGACCATGCCGGTGTGGGCCGCCAGACCCGGGCCCTGCTGCGACTGGAGCACGCCGTCGATGCGGTATCGGATATGCAGATCGTTCTCGTCGGGGCTGATGTGCACGTCGCTGGCCTCGGCCTCGATGGCGCCCGCGATGATCTGGTTGACGGCCGCGACGATGGGCTCGTCGCCCGTGGTCAGGTCCTGTGTCGCCGCATGGTCGATGCCGGCGATCGATTCGGTCGAACGCAGCATCGAGTACGCGCGTTTGATCAGCGTCCGGAGAAGCCGCTCGTTGCACAGCACCGGCTCGACTTCGAGGCGGGTGATCTGCCTGACCTGATCGACCGCCTGGAGGTCGAGCGGATCGGTCATCGCGACGGTGGCGACCCCGTCGAGCACGAACAACGGGAACGCCCCGATCTTCTCGGCGACCGTAGACGGGATGAGCGAGGCGTTGCCGATGTCGATGTCGAAACGCTCGAGATCGACATATGGATATTCACAGATCCGCGCCTTGGCGATGGCCAGATCGCGGTGACGCAGGCGCTCCATCTCGATCAGCGCGTCGAGAACGGAAGACTGCTTCTCGACGGCGTGATCGCCGGCCGCGGCGAGGTCGTCCTGGGTGATCTTGCCGCGTTCGAGCAGGTCCCGGATGACGAACTGGTCGGAGTCAAGCATCGGGCGCATCCCCCCCGTCCGCGGGTGTGGCCGGTGCGTCGGCCGAATTGTCGAGCCGGCGCAGGAGCATCTCGAGGTCGTGGTTGAAGATGTCGTCGCCGCCGGAGAACGAAAGCCCGAGGAGGTACCCGGGCCGGGCATCGGTCATGGTGACACGTTGGACTCGGACGTTGCCGTCGAGCAGGGTCGGGCCGTCCACGCCGTCGAGGCCGTAAAGACGGAGCCTGACCGAACAGCGTTTGGGGAAAAACTGCGGAGTCATCACGCCGCAGCCCCCTCGGCTGAGATCGATGAGGTTTCCTTCGACGCAGTTGTCCTTGTCCGCGACGCCGTGCGCGAATTGCACCTGCTTCTGATGCTCCGACGCGACACTGAGGCGCACGGGGAGCACGATCTCCTGCCTGGTTGAACGGCGAACCGGGATTCCGGAATCCGGGTGCATATTCTGATCCCCTTCACCCTGAAGCAGGCAGGGCTATCTGGTCGATCGGTCCGGTAGTCGGGTGAGTTGAGCGGGATTCGCGCGAGCCCGACAGGGATCGCCCGGGCACCCGGATGATCGGACCTGCCCGATTTCCGAACGGTCACCGAATCATCCCGCGCCCGCGGGGGGGCTATAGTTGCCGCGGCGTCCGGTCGGCCGGGCGTGGTTGTCCGGGCGGCGGGGAGCCGCCTGTCTGTCACAAGAAGCATCGCGGGCGACCGCCCGCACCACAAGCGCCCTTGCGCGGGGGAGGGCGGCACGGGTCACGACCCCGGGCCGCGGCCGATCCACCACCGCCGGTGTCGCTGACGCGAGAACGATCATGGCGAATCCACTTGTTCAGGAACTCATCGAGGCGGGCATCCACTTCGGGCAGCGCGCCAGCAACTGGAACCCCCGCATGGCGCCGTATATCTACGGCAAGCGGAGCGGGATCCACATCATCGACATCAAGGAGACGGTCAAGGGCCTGCTGCTCGCCAAGAAGTTCCTGACCAAGGTCACGGCCGGCGGCAAGGACGTCTGCTTCGTGGGGACCAAGCGGCAGGCCAAGAGCGTGATCGAGCAGCACGTCCCCGACGTGGGGATGCACTACGTCACCGAGCGGTGGCTGGGCGGGACGCTGACGAACTTCGGGACGATCCGCTCCCGGCTGAAGCGGCTCGAAGAACTCGAGGCGATCGAGCGGGAGGACAACTTCCAGTCGTACTCGAAGAAGATGGAGAGCCAGCTCCGCCGCGAGATGCGCAAGATCAAACGGAACCTCGACGGCATCCGCAATATGAAGAAGATGCCCGGGGCGCTGGTCGTCATCGACGTGAACCGCGAGCTGACCGCGTTGAAAGAAGCCCGCAAGCTGGGCATCCCGACCGTCTGCCTGATCGACACCGACGGCAACCCCGAGTACGCCGATATCGCCATCCCCGGCAACGACGACAGCATGCGATCGATCGATGTCATCGTCCGCGAGCTGTGCAAGGCGGTCGCCGAGGGCAAGGGGCAACGCACCGGCGCACCGGACGACGAGCAGACAACCGCCGAGACCGGCGACGATGAAGCCCAGCGCCCGCGCCGGAGTCGCCGCGCCCAGTTCCGCGCCGACGACGCGGCCCCACCTGCTGAGCCCGACACCGCCGAGACGACACCCGCCCCGGCCGCACAGACCGAGGGCTGAACCAGCCCGGGGGCCGGCGTCGGCCCCCGACCCGAGACGTGAACCAGCAGAACACCGCGCGGCGAGTCGCTCTCTCCGCCGCGCGATCGAAGACGAGGACGACAACGATGGCCGAGATCAGCGCCAAAGACGTGATGAACCTCCGCAACCGCACCGGGCTCGCGATGATGGCCTGCAAGAAGGCCCTCGTCGAGACCGGCGGGGACGTGGAAGCCGCCGAGGACTACCTCCGCAAACAGCTCAAAGGCAAGATGGAAAAACGTTCCGACCGCGCCGCGGGCGAGGGACGGATCGAGATCAAGATCGCCGACGACGGGTCGGCCGCCTCGCTCGTCGAGCTCAAGGCCGAGACGGACTTCACCGCCAAAAACGATGACTTCATCACCTGCGCCGCCAAGTGCGCCGAGATCGTCCTGGCCGGCGACGTCGGCCCCGCCGCGGTGAACGACGAGATGACCAAACTCATCGACGACATCCGCGCCAAGACGGGCGAGAACATCTCGATGGGCCGGGCCGAGAAGGTCGACGGCTCGGGCGCCTCGTTCGCCCACTACGTCCACCACGACGGCAAGACGGGCGTGCTGCTCGTCGTCGAGGGCGACCTGAACGAGGACGTCGCGCGTCAGATCTGCATGCACGTCACGGCCGCGGTGCCCCGCCCGGCCGGCGTCACGCCCGACGACGTCCCCCCGGAGATCGTCGAGAAGGAGCGGAAGTTCCGCGTCGAGCAGGCGGTCGAGAGCGGCAAGCCGCAGGAGATCGCCGAGAAGATGGTCGAGGGCGGGATGCGGAAGTTCTTCTCGGAGGTCGCCCTGATCGAGCAGCCGTTCGTGATGGACCCGTCGAAGAAGATCAAGGACCTGCTCGGCGGCGCGACGATCCGCAAGTTCTACCGCTGGCAGGTCGGCGAGACCGACGACTGAGCCGAGTGAAACAAATCACCCGCACGACCCCGCCCGAAGGCGGGGTTTTTTGTGCGTCAACCAACCGCCCACATCGGCGTCTGACCGAGGGTGCCCGCTCATTTTGGTCGGGTATCCAGCGAACCACGGCATCTTTGCTTTCTTCCGCACGCCCGCCGGCGCAACGCAATGAAACGCCCCGTCGGCGTGTTCGATCCGTGTACGATGTCCCACACGCAGCCCGAAGGAGATACACGCATGACCGACCACAGCATCGACCGCCGCACCGCCATCGGCACCATCGCCGGGGCCGCCGCGCTGGGCGCGTTCGCCGCCCCGTCGCACGCCGCCTCGGTGCTCTCGCCCGAAGCCCTCGGCTGGAACAAGGCCACGGGTGCGTATGAACTGCCCCCGCTGCCGTACGCCTACGACGCCCTCGAGCCGCACATCGACGCGCAAACAATGCGCATCCATCACGACAAGCACCACGCCGGCTACGTCCGCGGGCTGAACCGGGCGATCGTCATGCTCCGCGACATCCGCGAGGGCAAGGGCGACGTCGGCCTGATCAAGCACTGGTCCCGCGAGCTCGCCTTCCACGGCTCGGGGCACGTCAACCACACGCTCTTCTGGACCGGTATGGCACCCGCCGGCAAGGGCGGGGGCGGCTATCCCGCGGGCGACCTCGCCGAGCGCATCGACCGCGACTTCGGCACCTTCGAGCAGTTCGTCGCCCAGTTCAAGGCGGCGTCCAAGTCCGTCGAAGGCTCGGGCTGGGGCTGGCTCGTGCTCGACACGCTCTCGGGCCGGCTGCTCGTGACCCAGACCGAGAAGCACCAGAACCAGACGATGACCGGGGCCGTCCCCCTGCTCGGCGTGGACGTGTGGGAGCACGCGTACTACCTGAAATATCAGAATCGCCGCGGGGATTACATCGCCGCGTTCCTGAATGTCGTGAACTGGCCCGAGATCGGCAGACGCTACGACGCGGCGCGGCGTTGACCGCCCGGCCCGCTCGATCCGGAGCATGTCATACCAGCGTGCGGACACGCCCCAGCAGCCGCAGCGACTGCGACTGACGCGAGTATGACTCGATCAATGCCCGGTCCGGTTCGCGGTCCGGCGCGAATGCGCCCTCGACGAGCAGGGCCAGGGACCGGGCGATCGCCGCGGGGTCCTGCCCGGCCCACGCGCCCCGGCCGGCGCGTTCGACAAGATCCGAGATCGGCCCCCGCGGCCCGATCACGAACACCGGCGCGACCGAGGCGAGGTATTCGAAGACCTTGGCCGTCAGCACCCCGCCCTGCGGCCCGGACCACTCGATGCTCAGCAGCGCCCCGGCCGTGCGTTGCAGCTCGATCGCCGCGGCATGCCCGATCAGCCCGAGATCTTCGACGGCGGCCGCCACACCGGCTTGCCGTGCCGCCCGGAGCCATTCGGTCCCGCTCGAACCCGCGACGGTCAGGCGGATTCGATCGGCGAGAGCGGGGCTGTCCCGACGCAACCGGGCGAGTGCATGCATGAACGGGGCGGCGTCCTGACCCGCGGGATAGAGCGTGCCGGTGTAGACGAGCCGACCGGGATCGGCGGCCCGGGTGGACGAAAGCCCCGGCGGCGGCATGCCCGTGTGCCCGTTGTAGATCACCTCGACGGGAGACGTAGAGCGACGCCCGAGCCATTCCGCGAGCGGCTCGCTCACCGTGACGAGCATGTCCGCCTCGCGCAGCACGGCCCGTTCGAGGGCGCGTTCGCGCAGGGTCAGGGGGAACACGCCCCGGGCGTGGTGGTTGGCCGTCCAGAGATCGCGGAACTCGGCGACGAACCGCCGGGCGGCGCCGAGCCGCTTGAGCCGATTCGCGACGAGCAGCGTCGTGTACGGGCCAGACGATGCCATCACGACATCGAACGGTTCGTCTTCGGCGAGCGCGAGCCCCGCCTCGACGGCCGGTGTCACCCAGGCATCAGTCAGATCGGGCATGCGCACGCCCGCGTACACCCCGGACCGCGCACGCCAACGGGCGAGCGGCCCGGGCCTGCCCCGTGGGCCGGCGGTCACACCGGCGGCCCCCGTCCGCATCCCGCGCTGCCCCGCCTCGCGCCGGAGCCATTCGGCGAACACCGACGCCCGGTACGGCACCTCGACGACGCGCACGCCGGGGCTTTCGGCTGGTGCGCCGCGCTGGTCGGGGCGTTTGGTCGTCGTCAAGACGGTCACGTCCTCGCCCGCATCGGCCCACGCGCACGCGCAGCCGTGCACCCGCAACGACGCGACCGCCGGCTGCGGCGGGTAGAACGCGCTGACGATCAGGACCCGCATCGGTCCCCAGCGTAAACACCGGCGAGCCGCTCCGCGTGGCGGCGGGGGCTCCATTCCTCCAGTTTCTCGGCGACAACTGCCCAATCCGCGGTATCTTCGCGGGCCGCGCGCAGCGCTTCGAGGACCGATCCGCGGCTGCGGGGGTCGAATGCCGCCCCGACGCCGAACTGTTCGATGATCTCCGGCGGAGCCCCGCGGTCGGTCACGAGCGGCACGGTGCGCGACGCGAGGGCTTCGAACAGCACCATCGCCGCGTTTTCGGCGCACAGCGAGGGCAGCACGAGCGCGTCGGCGCGGGCGATCCGGCGGATGGTCTCTGCTCGGTCGAGCCGGCCCGCGAAGTCGGCATCGACGCGGGCGTCCTCCGCCGCACGCCGGCAGCGTTCGAGATCACCGCCGTCGCCGATGATCTCGATGCGAAGATGCTCGACGCGGCGGAGGTGGGCGATGAATTCTGCGAGTCCTTTCTCCGGCTCGACGCGACCGGCAAAAACGAGGCGGGTTTCAACGCCGACCGGATGCGCGATGTCGCGGGCCGGGGCCGGCGACACATCGACCGGGTTGGGCACATACACCGCCCCGATCCCGGCCCGTTCCAGCACGCCGCACGCCCATCGGCTCGGGGCGATGACCGTGTCGATCGCCCGGCGTCGGTGGTGCAGGCGGTAGTTGAACAGGTGCTGGAGCAGTTTCGCCGCCGAGTGCGCACGGCCGCGGTGGTCCCACCGTTTCGTCAGCAGATAGACGAGCGACGCGAGACGGTCGGGGTCGGCCTCGACGCCCTCGCCTCGAACGAAAAACCGCATACCCGCGTTGGGGCAGATAAGGTGGAAATCGTGGGCCGTCGCGACGACGCGCGGGCCGCCGCGTTGCCGGCGCTCTGCCAGCACCGCGAGGATGCCCGGCGAGAACAGGTGATAGAAATTGTGCAGGTGCACGACATCGGGCGAGAAGCGTTCGATCGCCTCAGCAAGCACACGCCGGCCCCGGCGCGAGTCGATATATCCCCACGGCGACGGCGTCGTAAGCCCCGCGCCCTCGGCCGATAGCAGCATCACGTCGTGCCCGGCGTCGCGCAGGGCGTCCGCCGACAGCGAGCAGACCACCTCGGCCCCGCCCATCCGCTCGTAATCGTTGACGATGAGGATTCGCACCCGCCCACCCCCGACGCCTCAACGGGTTTCGTCGTCCCACCGCACCGACGTGGTGAGCCGGAGCGGGCCGGGGGTCCAGCACATCGCCCCGCGTCGCATCACGGGCGGGTTGTCGAGCATGGGGGCCGCGAGTTTGGCGAACCCGTTGGCCTCGCCCGCACCATCGAAAAGCGAGGGGGCCGAGGCCCACGCGGTCGCCTCGTGGATGTTGCCGATCTCGCCCGAGACGCCGTTGCCCAGGACGACCCCCAGCCCGAGGTTCGCGGCCCGGAGGGCGAGGGCGAGCAGTTCCCGTCGACCCCGCGCCTTGCAGAGTTTGAGCTTGATCAGGTCCGCCCCGACCGACGAGGCCCGGTCGATGTCGGTTTCGTCGAGGATGGATTCGTCGAGCATGAGCGGGACGCCGGCGCGGACGGCGAGGCGCTCGAAGGCGGCCCATTCGTCGATCCCGAGGGGTTGCTCGACGAGTTCGACGGCGGGGTGGTCGCCCAGCACGTCGAGGAACCGGGCGGCCTCGTCCTCGGTGTAAGCCTGATTGGCGTCGAAGCGGTATCGCACCGGCGGGCCGTCCCGCAGCAGGGCGCGGGCCGATGCGGTGTCGGTTTCGAGATCGTGCCCGACCTTGACCTTGATCGTGGTGAAGCCCTCCAGCGACGCCGCTTTTTTCACGCACGCGGCCGGGTCGCCCGCGGAGAGGATGCCGACCTGGGGCCACTCGACGGGGCCGTTCATCGCAGCCGGTTCGATCGCGTCCTCGATCGCCGAGATCACCGCCGAGCGGGCGAAGGGGCCGGCGGTTTCGTCCCGACTGACCCGGTCGAACGCCTCCTCGGCTTCGAGCCCGACGATCGTCGACGCGAGATGCCGCAGGGCGCGGGCCACGTCCTCGTCCGTTTCCTTGCCGTAGCCGGGCAGGGCGACCGCCTCGCCGAGGCCCACGATGCCGGCGTCGGTCGTGCATTCGACGAGCCGGACGGGGAAGGATTCGAGCGTCACGAACGAGAGCGCGTAGGGCGCGCGCAGGCGCACGGCTGTCAGCCCGGTCCGCACGCGGGCGATCTTCATGGGGTGGCCGCGGAGAAAGTCAGACGCACCGCCGCCTCCTGCCGGGCGCGCTCGGCGCGATCGGCGGTCATCCGGCGTCGGCGTTCGAGCGTCTCGGCTTCCTTGTCCTTTTCGGCGCTGAGCACATACCCGACGGGGTTGTATCGCACGCCGTCGGCGTCCTCGGCCGCGTTGATCAGCCGGCCCGTCGCCAGGCGTTTGCCCTGCTCGACGAACGCACGCCACGAATCGGCGAGCTCGTCTTCGTTCAGGAGCCGGCCCTCGTGCAGGTGCCCGATCATGGGTCGGGACATCACGGTGTGGTGCCGGAGCGTCGAGGTGAGCATCCGCAGCGGCAGGCTGTCGTTGGCGCCGACCTCCTCGAAGACGAGCGGCGCGGTGAGCAGGTCGGTAAAGACATAATCCCCACGCCGGAGGTATCGGGTGCGCTCCATGAACTGCTGGTACATGGACTCGACACCGGTACGATCCCGCAGCGTCAACGCCACGGGGACAACCGCGTCGAGGCCCACGAAGCCCTCGTGGTGTGTCTTGAAATAGTCGGTCTTGCGTTTGATGATGCAGCGGTACTTGCTGTCGACATCGACCTCGGTGGGGCAGATGTCGCACGCGATGCAGCGTGTGACGTCCGCATCCGAGGCGTCGAAGACGCTCGCCGCCACGCCGCCGGGGGTCTGGTTGACGAGCCGCTCGATCTGCGAGACGCAGTAGCCGTCCTTGTCCTGGAGGACCCAGAACCCGACGCGGAGGGTGTCGATGAACGAGGCATCGCCGGCCTTGCGGAGCTGGTGGGCCACGCGGGCGATGCGCCGACCCGTGCCCATCGAGGTGTTGAGCCCGTAGTCGTCCTTCCACGCCGACCCGACGTCGCCGGCGTGCACCGTCCCGCCGTACTGGCTGGTCGTCTCGGAGTCGTTCCCGACGGCGAGCATCCCCGCGTTGAGCATGTCGACGATCTGGTAGATCAGCGCCGTCTCCTGCCCGCCGTTGCGCTTGGCGCCGACGGCGACGCCGGTGTAGACCTTGCCGCGGACGGCCTCGGCGAGCCGCTCGTCACCGCGGAACAACTCGATCAGCGAGGCCGACAACGAGGAGCGGTCGCCGAAATAGACCGGGGTGGCGAGGATGATCGCGTCGGCTTCCTCGATCTTCTCGATGAGGGTTTCGAGGCGACGCACCCCACCCGCCGGCGGGAAGTGGTCCACCAGCGACACGAGGTCGATCCGGCAGCCCAGTTCCTTCGCGGCCCACAACGCCGCCGAAAGCCCGACCTCCGAGTTCGACAGGCCCTTGTTGCCGACCTCGCGCTTCAGGTTCGCGTAGATCTCGTCGAACGGCTTGCCCTCGGACCGGCCCGCGTGGACGAAGTTTTCGAGGTGCGCCAGGCTCTCGGTCTTGAGGAACGCGCGCAGATCGTCCTCGCACCCGAGGCCGCGGATCTGCTCGGCGAGCTGCTCGGCCCCCTCGGCCCAACGCCCGGCCCGCAGGCTGGCGCACAGACCGAGGATCTTCGGTGCTTCGGCGGGTGTGTTCACGCTTCGCTCCTTCTCACGCCGGTCGGGGCGTGCACATGGATTCCGCATTCGAGTTTGGGCATGCTGTTCCACCGGCCCGCGCGTTCCGGTTCGCCCGGGAGAACCGGGCTTGTGCACGGGCGGCAGCCGATGCTCGGGTACCCCTCGTCGTGAAGGGGATTATACGGCAGGTCGTGCTCGTGGATATACGACCAGCACTGTTCACGCGTCCAGTCCACCAGCGGGTAGATCTTGATCGAGCCCCGGCCGTCGATCTCGATCGGGCTGAGCCCCGATCGGCTCACGGACTGGTCCCGCCGGAGGGCGCTCAGCCACGCCTTCTTCGTGTGCAGGACCCGCAGCAGGGGTTCGACCTTGCGGTAGTGGCAGCACAGATCGGGGTTTGTCCGCCACGGCTCCGGCCCGATGAGCGACTCGATCTGCTCATCGTTGAACGCGGGGGTCAGGACCTCGAAACGGATCGGCCAGCGCCGCTCGATCTCGTCTTTCAGGGCGAGGGTCTGCTCGAAGTGCTTGCCGGTGTCGATGAAGTAGACGGTGAGGTTGTCGACAAGTCGACGCAGATGGTCCAGCATGACGATGCCGCTGTAGCCTAGGGCGGTCATCACGCCGAGCCCGTCGCCGAACGAGTCGACCGCCCAGCGGAGCACGTCCTCCATCGGTCGGCCCGCCAGCGTCTCGGCTTGCTGCTCGACCCACAACGCCTTGTTGTCGTCGAAAGAGTTGTCGTCGAACGATTCCAGCCCCGTGGGTTCGATCCACCCCGCCGCGTCGTGCTCGGACATTTGCCGGTCCCTCGGTCTGTTCCGGACCATCCGGCCCGGTTTGTTCTAAGCCGCGAGTATAGGACACCGCCGGGGAGCCGTGGGCGCACGGAGGGCGGAGCTGAACCGGGGTAACACCATTGTGCGCGGATTTGTGCATGAAACATGGCCCGCCTGCACGCGCCGAAAGCGTTGCACCGGACTAGGCTAGCACAAAGCCAGGTAACCGATGCGTGGGGGCAGCAGAGCATGAACACAACACAACCTTCCATCGCCGTGCTCGGGTGCGGCGGCTGGGGCAAGAACATCATCCGAACGATGGCGAAGGTCCACGGCGTGGCCGCGGTGGTCGATCCTTCCGACGCGGGGGCCGCGTTGGCCGCCGAGCTTGCCCCCGACGCGGCGGTGCACCGGACACCCGATGCGGTAATGGACGATCCGTCGATCGACGCGGTGATGATCGCGACGCCGGCCGAGACGCATTTCGAATTGGCCTCGCGTGCGATCGCCGCGGGCAAGCATGTGTACGTCGAGAAGCCCCTGACGACCGAGCTGGGTCATGCCCGGGAGCTGGTCCGCCTGGCCGACGAGGCGGGGCGGGTGCTGATGGTCGGGCATCTGCTGGAATACCACCCGGCGATCCTGAAACTGCGTGAGCTGATCGATTCGGGCGAGCTGGGCAAGGTCCGTTACATTATCTCGAACAGGCTGAACCTCGGCAAGATCCGCACGGAGGAGAACGCGTTGTGGTCGTTCGCCCCGCACGATATCGCGGTGATCCTCCGGCTGGTCGGGTCCGACCCGATCCAGGTGGTGTGCACCGGGGGGTGCTATGTCAGCCCGAACATCGCCGACACGACCGTGACGCAGCTGCTGTTCGACGACGGGGTGCGTGCGCACGTCTTCGTGTCGTGGCTGCACCCGTTCAAGGAGCAGATGCTGGTGGTGGTCGGCTCCGAGAAGATGGCCAGTTTCAACGACATCACCAAGGAGCTGGTCCTGCACGACCAGCGTGTGGATTTCGACGAGGGCCGGCCCGTGCCGATCAAGGGCGAGGGCACGCACGTCGAGTTCGATACGACGATGCCGCTCGACGCGGAATGCCTGCACTTTGTGGATGCGGTCCGCAACGGCGTGACCCCGCGGACCGACGGCCGCAACGGGCTGCGGGTGCTGAGCATTCTGAGCGCCGCCCAGCGATCGTTGATGCTCAACGGGGTGCCCGTGACGACCGAGACGGGCGGCATCGCCCACGTCGAGGAGGGCACGCCGATCCGCGGTTCTTTTCGCCGCGAGGCCAAGGCCCCCGCGACCGTCTGAGCCGGGTTGAGCCGACCCGTCCTGATTCATCCTGACCCGATCTGACCTGAAGCAGAGCCATGACACAGACCGCAGAAACCGCAGAGAACATCCGAGTGCACGAGACCGCGTGCGTCGACGAGGGCTGCACGATCGGCCCGGGCACGAGCATCTGGCACTACACGCACGTGATGCCGGGGTGCACGATCGGCGAGAACGTGAACATCGGGCAGAACGTCGTCGTCTCGCCGGACGTGACGATCGGCAAGGGCTGCAAGATCCAGAACAACGTGAGCCTGTACACCGGGGTGGTGCTGGAGGACTACGTCTTCTGCGGGCCCTCGATGGTGTTCACGAACGTGACCAACCCGCGGTGCGAGATCCCCCGGCGGGATCAATACAAGCCCACGCGCGTCAAATACGGCGCGAGCCTGGGGGCGAACTGCACGATCGTGTGCGGGCACGACGTGGGGCGGTTCGCCCTCGTCGCCGCGGGGGCCGTGGTGACGAAGGACGTGCCCGATTACGCCGTCGTCGCGGGTGTGCCCGCCAGGCGGATCGGGTGGGCGTGCCGGTGCGGGTATCTGCTGCCGGGGGCGGACGAGGCCGGGGTGCTGACGTGCGGCGAGTGCGGCAACACCTACCGGCAGGCCGGCGGGGACCGGCTCGAACCGGTGTCCGAGGCCGACCCGCGGGCCTGAACAACGCAACATCGAGCGGATCGGCCGGGCGGACCCGGCGGGCCCGCGTCGAATACCATCCCAGATCGAACCGCGCGGCGTCGGGCCGCGTCGCAGCATGATAAAAGGAAAGACCATGAGCCAGATCACCGTTCCCCTGCTCGACCTGAAGGCCCAGTACAACACGCTCCGCGACGAGATCGAGCCGGTGGTCCGGCGGGTGATCGAGGACCAGTGGTTCATCATGGGCCCCGAGGTCAAATCGCTGGAAGAAGAGATCGCCGCGTACACCGGCGTCCGGCACGCCATCGGGTGCGCCTCGGGCACCGACGCGATCCTGCTGGCGTGCATGGCGCTGGGCATCGGCCCGGGCGACGAGGTCATCGTCCCGACGTACACGTTCTTCGCCACCGCGGGCTCGGTCAGCCGGCTCGGGGCGACGCCCGTCTTCGCCGACATCGACCCGGTCACGTACAACATGGACATCGAGCACACCCGCCGGCTCGCCGCGGACTGCAAGAACCTCAAGGCGATCATGCCCGTGCACCTGTTCGGGCAGGCCTGCGACATGGCCGCGTGGACCGCGCTGGGCGAGGAGCTCGGGGTCCCCGTGATCGAGGACGCCGCCCAGGCCATCGGCACCAAAGACAGCGACGGCGTGATGACCGGCAACCGCGGCGCCGCCGGGTGCTTCAGTTTCTTCCCCTCGAAGAACCTCGGCTGCTTCGGCGACGGGGGCCTCGTCACCACCAACGACGACGAGATCGCCGACAAGATCAACATCCTCCGGCTGCACGGGTCGCGGCCGAAGTATTACCACGCGATCGTCGGGCTGAACTCGCGACTGGACGCGTTGCAGGCGGCGGTGCTGCGTGTGAAGCTGCGTCATCTGGAGTCGTGGCACGACGCCCGCAACGCCAACGCGGACACCTACGACCGGCTCTTCGCCGAGGCGGGTGCGACGACGAACGAGACGCCGATCCCGGAGGACTGGGCCGACCACGACGAGCCGGTGATCCGCACGCCCAAGCGGCCCACCGACGGCAAATCGCGGCACGTGTTCAACCAGTACGTCATCCGGGTGCCGGCGCCGCTGCGTGACCCGCTGCGTGAGCACCTGAAGGCGAACAACATCGGCAACGAGGTGTATTACCCGGTGCCGCTGCATCTCCAGCAGTGCTTCGCCGACCTGGGCGGCAAGCCGGGGGATCTGCCACACGCCGAGCACGCCGCGGCCGAGACGATCGCGCTGCCGATCTATCCCGAGCTGACGGATGAGCAGCAGCGGTACGTCGCCGAGACGGTGGTGTCGTTCGTGCGGGCCAACGCGCGGGCCGCCGCCGGGGTCTGATGGGAGAGGGACTGGTCGATTCAGCCGGCCGAGCACCGGCCGGGAGGCAGGCATGAGCACGATCGAGACGGCCCCGACCGGGGCGGCGGCGGGTGAGAACACCATGCAGACCGAAGCAGGGCGGCTGCTGTTCGAGAAGATCCGCGACAGGACGGCCCGGATCGCGATCATGGGGCTGGGGTATGTCGGCCTGCCGCTGGTCGAGGCGATCCACGCCGCCGGGTTCCCGGTGATCGGGTTCGATGTCGACGAGTCGAAGGTGAAGAAACTCGCCGCGGGTCAGACGTACCTGAAACACCTCGGCAACGATCTGGCCTCGACGCTGGCGGCTTCGGACCGGTTCACGCCGACCTCGTCGCCCGAGGATTTGGCCGACGCCGACATCGTGATCCTGTGTGTCCCCACGCCGCTGGGCGAGCACCGCGAGCCGGACCTGAGCTACGTGCTCGGCAGCACGGCGATCGCCGCCGGGGTGCTGCGGGCGGGTCAGCTGGTGGTGCTCGAATCGACGACGTATCCGGGCACGACGCGCGACGAGATGATCCCCGTGCTGCGCGAGGGCGCGGCCAAACGGGGGCTCGATCTCGAGCCGGGGCGGGATTTCTTCGTCGCCTACAGCCCGGAGCGGGAGGACCCCGGCCGGGCCGGCTTCACCACGTCGAGCATCCCCAAGCTCGTCGGGGGGACCGACCCCGACGGCGGTCGGCTCGCGTCGATGTTCTACCGCTCGTTCATCGAGCGCGTGCACGATGTCTCCAGCGCCGAGGTGGCCGAGGCCGCCAAGCTGCTCGAAAACATCTACCGCGCCGTCAACATCGCGCTGGTCAACGAGCTCAAGATCGTCCTCGACCGGATGGGCATCGACATCTGGGAGGTCGTCGAGGCCGCCGCGACCAAGCCCTTCGGGTTCCAGGCGTTCTATCCGGGGCCGGGGCTGGGGGGGCACTGCATCCCGATCGACCCGTTCTATCTGACGTGGAAGGCCAAAGAGGTCGGCTACGCCACCCGCTTCATCGAGCTGGCCGGCGAGATCAACCAGGCGATGCCCCGGCACGTCGTCGGGCGCGTCATGGAGGCCCTCAACGGCGAGGGCAAGGCCCTCCGCGGCTCGAAGGTGCTCGTCATCGGGCTGGCGTACAAGCCCAACGTCGACGATGTCCGCGAGTCGCCCGCGGCCGAGATCATCAAGGAACTGCACGAGCAGGGGGCCGAGGTGCGGTACCACGACCCGCACGTGGCCGAGTTCCCCTCGATGCGACGGTACAGCTTCCACATGTCCTCGGTGCCGCTGAGCACTGAGGAATTGTCGGGCGCGGACTGCGTGCTGATCGTTACGGATCACGACGCCGTCGACTGGAATCGCGTCGGGCGCGACGCGAAACTGATCGTCGACACCCGCAACGCGATGGCCAAGGCCATCAGCCCCTCGGCCCGGATCTTCAAGGCCTGACGTCATCCCGCGGGACGCCCCGCGGCCGGGTGCGGCTCCGGGGACTTCGCCCTACCATCGACGCATGGCAACAATCATCGTCCTGCAGCACGGCCCGAGACAGACCGCCGGTCGGCTCGGCATGACACTCCGCGATCACGGCTTCCGCCTCGACACCCGTCGGCTCGACATCCCCCCCGACCAGGGCGGGCACAACGTCCCCGATGATCTCGACGGTGTCCACGGCGTCATCAGCATGGGCGGGCCGCAGAATGTCGGCGAGCCCCACCCGTGGATGGCCCGTGAGATCGAGTTTATCAGGGCCGCCCACGAGGCGCAGCTGCCCGTCATCGGCGTCTGCCTCGGTGCCCAGCTCATCACCGCCGCCCTCGGCGGCGAGGTGGGCAAGATGGACAAACCCGAGGTCGGGTTCTGCCCCATCGACATCCAGTTCATGGGCCAGACCGACCGCATCCTCGCGGGCCTCCCATGGCGGCACCACCAGTTCCAGTCGCACGCCTACGAGACGAAGACCATGCCCGCCGGCGCGATGCTGCTCGCGTCGAGCGACGCGTGCAAGGTGCAGGCCTATTGCGTCGGGCTGCGGACATATGCGTTCCAGTTCCACTTCGAGTTCGACCGCCCCGGCATCGACGCCGTGATCAAGGCCCAGAGCAACCTGCTGGCCGAGGCGAACCTCGAACCGGCGGCGATCAGCGAGCAGGCCGACAAGCACTACGAGTCGTACGCGAGGCTCTGCGACCGACTGTGCCTGAACATCGCGAGTTTCGCCTTCGCACCGACGGAGCTGCTGAGGGCGTGAGCGACGCTTTCTCGGTGGGACAGGCGTCCCGCCTGTCTCTTCCGTAACCCCCCTTCAAGATGACCGGCTCCCGCCTCACCATCCCCGCACCCGCGGATTACGACCTCCCGCGCGATGTCTGTTCCTACGGCTACTTCCTGCTCGCGCCCAACCACTGGGATGTCGAAACGCAGTCCCTCTTCCGCGTGCTTGACCTCGAAGACGGCGCAACGACAGTACGAATCACACAACCGGATACCATGCAACAGAGGCCCGAGCGGAAGCGAGTGCCCGGCACCCGAACGACGAATCATCAGAAAAAGCCCCCGCGCGGGACTCATCTCAAAACGCTCCGGGCGGCGTTCGATCGCAAACTCTCCCGCGCCGAGCAGCAGCAGGCCCGCGCCCAGATCGCCCGCATGCTGCGCCTCGACGAATCCGCCGAGAACCTGCGTGACTTCCACAAACTCGACCCCCGTTTCAAGAAATCCGGCCGGGGTCGGCTTTTTCGCTCGCCCTCGCTGTTCGAGGACGTCGTCAAGACCGTCACCAGCTGCAACGTCACCTGGCCGAGCACGGTGCACATGAACACCCGGCTGTGCGAGGTGCTGGGCCGAAAAAGCCCCACCGGCGGGCGGGCCTTCCCGACGCCCGACAGGCTCGCCCGCACCCGCCCCGGCACGCTCCGGGCCCGCTGCCGGGTGGGCTACCGCGACCAACGCATGATCGACCTCGCCCGGCTCTTTCGCAAGGGCGACATCGACGAGCCGTGGCTCACCGACCCCGAAACGCCGGACGACGACGTGTTCGCTTTTCTCAAGACCCTCCCCGGCATCGGCCCATACGCCGCCGGCAACATCATGCAGCTGCTGGGCCGCTACTCCCGCCTCGCGCTCGACACCGAATCCATCCGCCACGGCAGGGCGCTGCTGGGTTACACGGGCAGCGAGCGGCAGATCCTGAAACAACTCGCGGCCCACTACGAGCCGTTCGGTGCGCACAAGTTCCGGTCATACTGGTTCG
The DNA here is from genome assembly GCA_027083355.1 of Phycisphaerales bacterium. GTDB lineage: Bacteria > Planctomycetota > Phycisphaerae > Phycisphaerales > UBA1924 > UBA1926. The sequence goes on from JALWOY010000081.1 coordinate 53,504, forward strand.
AGCTGTGGGATTTCTACGAGTCCAAGGCCGGGCCTTCGCACCTGTGGCAGCGTGAATCAACGGCGAAGGTCTTCACCGCCGCGCTGCTCAAGAAGTGAGCCTCGATCGCTCTACTTGCGCTTCTTGTAGTTGCGGTTCTTCGGCTCGGGGCGCGCCCTGTTGGGGACCTTCTTCCGCCCCTGGGCCTGCATCTTCTCACGTTCCTCGGCCAGCGCCTGGAGACGGGAGGCGAGCCCCCCACTCTTCTTCGCGGCCCGTTTGGCGGCTTTCTCGGCCTTGATCTTCTCGGGGTCGAGCAACCCCTGCTTCTCGGCGGTCGAGCGGATGTGTTTGTTCTCGATGATCGCCAGGGCCGAGTTCGTGATGAAGTAGATCAGCAGACCCGAGGGCGCCGGATACATGAACACAGGCATCATGATCGGGAAGAGGATCTTCATCAGCTTCTGCTGGCTCTCCTGCTCGGGCGTCATCGAAGCCGACGGCGGGGGCGAGAGGTATTTCTGGTGCATGTAGAACAGCACCGCCATCAGGATGGGCAACAGATTGATCGACTCGACCTTGCCGTAGAGGGCGCCCAGCACGGGCGGCGTGAACTGGAGCGCCTTCGGCAGCGGGAGCGCCGCGTCCGGGCTGGACAGGTCCGCCAGGAAGTGCCACTGCCCGCCGCTGATGGCCTGGAACACGCCCCAGAAGCCCGGCTGGTGCCGCATCTCGGTGGCGAAGTAGAGCGTCGCGTACAGCGCGATCCACACCGGGCTCTGCAGGAACATGGGCAGACACCCGAGCGCCCCGGCCGGGTTGATGCCCTCCTCCTTCCAGAGACGGGCCATCTCCTGCTGCAACCGCTTCGGGTCGTCCTTGTATTTTTCGCGGAGCTTGGCCTGCTTGGGGCCGAGCGCCTGCATCTGCTTGCTGAATCGCTGCAAACGGATCTGGCTCCACCGCGTGATCGGGTGCAGGCTTGTGCGCACGATCAGCACCAGCAGGATGATCGACGCCGCCCAGTCGTGCGTCAGCGAATGCGCGGCCCGGAGCACGAAGATCAGCACGTGGGTGAGCCAACCGAACGTGCACATCGATCCGCACATCCCGCCGAAGTTGTACGCGATCAACCCCTCGAGATTCAGCGAACGCGACAGGGCATCCACGTTCAGCTCATGCTTGAGCAGAGGACCGGCGTAAACACCCTTATCACGCGTCGAGACACCACCCGGGGCGATCAGCTCGGGCACGTCGACGAGACGCATCAGCATCACGGCGTCGCGGCCCCGGTTCACACCCGCGGCCATCGGGTTGAGCACCAGCCGATCGACATGATCGACCTCATCGAAGACCTTCTGCGCCCCGCCGGGCGTGACGGCATCGGGGTCGAAAATGGGGTGCAGGGCGACGCCGAAGTACCGCCCCGTGAACGCGGTCCAGACCAGCCGATCGCCCTCTTTCTCGGTCTTGGGCGTGGGCCAGATGGGCCGGACGGGCTCGTACATCTTCGAGCCGTCGGCGAGTGTTTTGGGTTTGCCGAGGATCGACGCGCGGCTTTTCAGGTCCCGGTCCGCGGTGACGGCGGTGCTGCCCGCCTGGAGCTTGTCGTTGAACAGATAACCGAACCGCACGCGGCGCTTGTCCCCGCCGTAGCCCATGGTCGGCACGGGCAGGTCGATCGGGCCCGCTTCGGACCAGAGCGCGCGCACGAGCTTGTCGGTCAGGTTCCGCGTGGAACGGGTGATCTCGAGGCGGAACGTGCCGGCGACGAGCCGATACCGTCGCTCAAGACGGAGAACGGGCTCGCCCCGCTCGTCGTCGATAAACGCCTCGAACACGCCGGGCTCATCCGGGACCGGACGCCAGATCCCGGGCGCCGCGAGCGAGACCACCTCGCCGTTGACCTCGATCGACAACGCCGCGAGGGGGACAGCCGTCAGCTCACCCCGGCCCGGCCGGGAGACCGACCGCTGTGATTGCAATTCGACATGCTTCTTGTGCTCGATCGTCTCGTAGTAGTCCTTGCCGAGCTTGAGCGACTTGACGCCCGCCCCGTATCGGCTGAACTCGACGTAGATGTGCTGCCCGTCGACACCGTCGAGCGACCCGATCGGGCCGGCTTCGGGGATGTCCTCGAATGTGCGCGCATGCAGCGGGCCGAGAGATTCGATTTCCGGCTCGTCGGCCTCACCCCGAGTTCCATCCGCAGAAGATGCGGCGGTCTCGATTGCGGAATCGGCGGCCCGGCCCGGCTGGTCGGAGGCGGATTCCGACGCGGGCGAATCGTTCCGCGCCCGCTCACCCGGTGGCGTCCCCTCGTCGCCCGACGAACCGGCCTTGTTGGCCGGGGCCGCCGGTGCCGTCGGGGAAGCCGGTTGGTTCCTGGTCTGGTTGGCGGAATTGACCGCGACGGCCGCGACGACACCGACGCCGGCGAGGATCGCGGCCAGCGGGATGATCGTGCGGAGGAGGGAGTTCTTTTTTCGTGCCATGGGAGGGCGGAGCGTAGCGCGTCAGCGGCCGTCGTAGAGACGGTCGCCCAGCCAATCGTGCAACTCGGGGATGCTTTTAATCTTGTTCGCCGTGGCGTCGATGTCGTACGGGAGCCGGACGAACTCGACGGCCCCGTCGTGCAGGATCGCGTAGCTGGCGCGGGGGTCGTTGTCGCGGGGCTGCCCGACGGAGCCGACGTTGATGACGATTTTCTCGTCGTCGTTGAACTTGTACCTCGGCGGGTCGCCGAGCTCACGCGGGGGGAAAAAATCCGGGTCGTCGGTAAAGACGCCGGGGACGTGGGTGTGCCCGCACAACGCGACCCGGTCGACGCGCTCGAAGATCGCGGCCATTTTTTCGGGGGCTTCGGTCGCGTCGTCGGGGAAGATGTATTCGTTGATAGGCCGTCGGGGCGAGGCGTGGACACAGAGCACGCCGGCGTCGCCGTTGCCGGTTCCCAGTTCGGGGTCGACGACCCGAACCCGGAGCCGGCCCAGGAAGTCGTACCGCTCGGCCCGGAGCGCATCGTCCGGCTCGTTGTCGAACTGGTCGCGGGTCCAATAGGCCGCGGCCTCGGCGCCGGGGTTGAAATTGGTCGGCTCATAGAGGACGCCGAAGTCGTGGTTGCCCATCAGGCTCCACGCGCATTTTTCGCGCACGAGATCGACACATTCGAGGGGATCAGGCCCATACCCGATGATGTCGCCGAGGCAGATGATCCGCTCGATCCCCCGCGAGGCGATGTCATCAAGGACGGCGCGGAGGGCGACGGCGTTGCCATGGATATCGCTGATGACGGCGGTCGGCACGGCGATGGTCTCTCGCGAATCGGGGCCGCGGGGCGGCCGCCGGGCTGTCCGGTCGGCGGGAGGCCCGCACGGGGGGCGTCCGCAGGTTCGGACATGCTAGGGAGGTTGCGGGCACACCGGCAACGGGCCGCCGCGATGTGTCCGGGGCACGAACCGCGGCATTCTCGCCGGGTCCGCTTCAGCCGGGGATATGATCGGACGATTGAGCACCCGGGGCTCCCGAGCCCCGCCCACACCCCGCGCCGGCGGGGCCGAGCACGCACCCACAGAGGGGGGACCATGCCAGCGGCACAAGTGAACTATCAGCGGACCCGCGAGATGACGATCGACGAGCTGCTGCTCGAAAACCGGATCGTCTTTCTCATCGGGGAGATCAACTACCAGACGGCCAGCCGGGTGATGATGCAGATGCTGTATCTGGAGAACCAGCGGCGGGGCCAGGAGATTAATTTCTACATCAACTGCGTCGGGGGCAGCGTGGACGACACGCTGGCGATCTACGACACGATGCGGTTCCTGTCGTCCCCCGTGGCGACGTACTGCATCGGGCGGGCCTATTCCGGGGCGGCCGTGCTGCTGACGGCGGGCGAGAAGGGCAAGCGGTATTGCCTGCCGCACGCGAAGGTGATGATCCACCAGCCCTACGGGGGCGTGACGGGGCAGGCCGAGGACATCCGTCTGCAGGCCGAGCAGATCATCAAGAGCAAGAAGATGCTCAACGAGATCCTGGCCGAGCACACGGGCCAGCCCTACGACCGGGTCGTCGCCGACGGGGAGCGGGACAAGTATTTCTCCGCGGAGGAGGCGAAGGACTACGGGCTTGTCGACGAGGTGCTCACCCGCTCGCCCAAGGGCTCGGAGAAGGGGGGTGCCGCGTGAGTCCGCTTTTTTCCATGCACCCCGGCGCCGCGGCGTCGTCGACGAACTCGAACAGCGGGAGCCAGACCGTGAACCAACTCGTCCCGATCGTCATCGAAAAATCCGGCTCGGGAGAGCGGGCGTACGACATATTCAGCCGGCTGCTGAAGGACCGGATCGTGTTCGTGGGCGGGCCGGTGATGGACGACATGGCGAACCTCGTGGTGGCGCAGCTGCTGTTTCTGGCCAACGAGGACCCGAAGGCGGACATCCACATGTACGTCAACTCGCCGGGCGGGTCGGTCAGCGCGGGGCTGGGGATCGTCGACACGATGCAGTTCATCAAGCCCGACGTGGCGACGTACATCATCGGGCAGGCGGCCTCGATGGGGTCGGTCATCGCGACGTGCGGCGCCAAAGGCAAGCGGTACGCCCTGCGGAACGCGCGCAACCTGATGCACCAGCCGCTGCTGTCGGGCGTGATGGAGGGCCAGGCGACGGACCTCCAGATCGAGGCCGAGGAGATGCTGCGGATCCGCGAACGGCTCTACTCGTTGTACGCCGAACAGACCGGACAGAGTATTGACAAAATCACCAAGGATTGCGATCGGAATCTCTGGCTGGATGAGAAGGAAATGAAGGAATACGGCCTGATCGACGAGGTGCTGGCGAGCATGCCCGCGTCGTCCGAGACATGATCGGTGGCCGCGAGGACCGACCGGCCGCGCCGATTCTGAGCGGGCATCCCGGGCAAGAAGAATTCTTGTCCGCAAGTCGTGTTTCCGATACCATCGGATTCCCGGCCCTGTTTTGGGGGCGAAAAACACGGAGTATTGCATCCGTCGAGATGCTCGGTCATGCCGTCATCGCGTGTGGCGTGCCGGTCGGCCGGGTGCACGAATGGAAGAGGGCATTACGATGAAGATCCCGCGTATGTTGTGTCTCGTCGCGGTGGGGATCGCCGTGTCGTCGGGCTTTGCCCGCGCGGCCGACGTGGTCAAACCGACCGCCGCCACGTTCAACGCCATCCCGGTGGCGAAGCTGCCGAGTTTCGACATCCCGGCGATGGACCTGCAGGCCGCCGCGTTGCTCGAACAGGCCGAGCAGCAGGCGGGTCTTCCCCCGCGGTTCGCGCTCGAACAGCCCACCATGCTGACGCCCGACAACAGCGGGGCGTGGGAGCAGGTGGACGCCGACACGGTGATGTGGCGTCTGCGGGTGACGTGCCCCAATGCCGTCTCGATGAACTTCGGGTTCACGCGGTATGTGATGCCCGAGGGCGGTCGGCTGTATATCTATCGCACGGATGGGGGGGCGGCGATCCGCCCGTTCACCGCGGCCGACAACGGGCCCGAGGGCGAGCTGTGGACGCCGATCATCCCCGGGGGGGACGCGATCATCGAGGTGACGCTGCCGTTCGAGCGGCAGAACGATCTCGAGCTGGAACTCGGGTCGGTCAACACCGCCTACCGCGGGTTCGGCCAGGACGCGGGCGCGCCGCGTTCCGGGTCTTGCAACGTCGACGTGGTCTGCCCGGAGGGCGACCCCTGGCGGGCCGAGATCCCCGCGGTCGGGGTCTATACCGTCAGCGGCACCTGGACCTGCTCGGGTTCGCTGATCAACAACACCGCCGAGGACCAGACGCCGTACTTCCTGACGGCGAACCACTGCGGGCTGAACACGGGCAACGACCAGAGCGTGGTGATCTACTGGAACTACGAGAACTCGTACTGCCGCACGCCCGGCTCGGGCGCCTCGGGCGGCCCGGGTGACGGCTCGCTGAGCCAGTTCTCGAGCGGGACGATCTGGCGGGCCTCTCGCAGCGCCAGCGACTTCACGCTCGTTGAGGTCGTCAACCCGCTGGACCCGAACTGGGACCTCGCCTTTGCCGGTTTCGACGCGACGGGCGCCGACGCGACCAGCGCCGTGGCGATCCACCACCCCAACACCGATGAGAAGCGCATCAGTTTTGAGTATCAGCCCACGACCACGACGTCGTATCTGGGCAACGCGGTGCCCGGCGACGGGACGCACGTGCGCATCACGGACTGGGACCTGGGCACGACCGAGCCCGGCTCGTCCGGCTCGCCGCTGTTCAATCAGGATCACCACATCATCGGGCAGCTGCACGGCGGGTACGCCTCGTGCTCGAGCCAGACCTCGGACTGGTACGGCAAGTTCAGCGTCTCGTGGGATGCCGGTTCGAGCGCTTCGTCGCGGCTGCGTGACTGGCTCGACCCCGGCAACACCGGCATCCTCGTGATGGACACGCTCTGGCCCTCGCAGGCCGGCATGACCGTGCAGGGGACGGCGCTGGCGGCCGAGGGGCAACACGGCGGGCCGTTCGTGCCCGATTCGACGGTCTACACCGTCCAGAACCACCTCGACGTGCCGATGAGTTACAGCGTCAGCGTGGACACGAACTGGGTGACGATCACCGGGGCCGACGGGTCGATCCCCGCGGGCGGGGAGGATCAGGTCACTGTCTCGATCAACAGCAACGCCGACGCGCTGCCCAACGGGCACTACGAGGCCAACGTGTCGTTCGTCAACCTCACGGACCACGACGGGGACACGACCAAACTCGTGACACTGGATGTCGGCGTGCCCGTCCCGATCTACACCTTCGACATGTCCACCAACCCCGGCTGGTCGACCGAGGGCAACTGGGCATTCGGCCACCCCACCGGGCACGGCGGCGACCACGGCGGGCCCGATCCGACCTCGGGGCACACGGGCGCCAACGTCTACGGCTACAACCTCAACGGAGACTACACCAACAACATGCCCGAGTACGACCTGACGACCACCGCCATCGACTGCTCGAACCTCACGCAGGTCTCGCTGCGGTTCTGGCGCTGGCTGAACGTCGAACAGCCCGCCTACGACCACGCGTCGATCCGGGTCTCGAACAACGGGTCGAACTGGACGACGATCTGGGCCAACGATGCCACCATCACCGATTCGGCGTGGCAGCAGTTCGAGTATGACATCTCGGCGATCGCCGACAACCAGCCCACGGTCTACATCAAGTGGGTCATGGGCACGACCGACTCGTCCTGGCTCTTCTCGGGCTGGAACATCGACGATGTCGAGATCCTCGGCGTCGAGCCCGAGGCGTCGTGCCCGGCCGACCTGAACGGCGACGGCATCCTCGACCTGACGGATGTCCAGCTGTTCACCAGCGGGTTCGTCGCCAATGACCCGGTGGCCGACCTCGCCGCCCCGTTCGGCGTGTGGGATCTGGCGGATATCCAGGCGTTCGTCGATTCGTTCAACGCCGGCTGCCCGTGAGGCCCGGGTCATTCTGAATCAGAACAGGGGCGTCCAACAGGGCGCCCCTTTTTCTGTGCGCCTGCAAAGTTGCATGTTCCCGTGCTTTCTGGAACAAGAACCGGGCGCGGGTGCTTCCTCTCCCCGCGTGCGGGGAGAGGGCCGGGGTGAGGGGCTCTATCAGATCTTCGAGCGTCGTTCATCATCATGTTTCGATGCGTGCCACGGCTCTGTGAGCCGTGCCTTGGGACGCACTTGCGACACGCAGCCGGTTCACACGGCCAAAATGGCCGTGCCACACGGAAGCAGGATTACGCAAACCGCTCTCTTACCCCACTTTCTCCTTGTTCTGTCGGGTACATTGATCGACGAGGCTTGAAGAAGGAGAAGAAGTTGAAGCCCCTCACCCGCCGACGCTTGCGCGTCGTCGACCTCTCCCCGGCGGCCGGGGAGAGGTGGGACTGGCATCCCTCGCCCACACCCACGAAACCCGGGCGCGAAAAGCACATCGATCAAGAAAAACACCCGCCCCATGCGCCCGGGGCTCGATACGGTGGAGCGTTCCACACCACCCACAAGGAGCCGCGACCGGAAGGGAGCAGTCCTCGCACAATCAACCGGAATCGTTGGAAAATGATTCGGTGCCGCTCATGTGGAACCGCGACTCCCGGTTCGGCTGATGGGTGTGATGAAAAGACAGGCGAGACGCCCGCCCCACCGGAAGAAGAACACCGGGAGAAGAGAGCCCTCGCTCCCGCTCGGGCCTCCTTGTCCTTGCACAAACCCCTGCGATGGCGCGAATCGCAACGTGAAAGAGGCCCGAGCGGAAGCGAGGGCTTTGTCTTCTCGGATGCCCCACCTTCGATGGGTCAATCTGAAAACAAACTCACGCGGCTTCGGTGGCGTGCGACTTTGCCGAACCGAGCAGGGGGATCTGCCGTCGGCGGATCGTCAGCACGATGATGTTCGCGATCAGCACGGTCAACGCCATGGCGAACATCGCCGGGCCCTCGGCCGCCTTGAGCGCCTCGGGATGGCCCAGGGCGACCGGGTCGATCGAGAAGCCGAGCTTGGTCGCGTGGGCCCCGATCGCCCCGATCATCAGCAGGATCGACAGCATCGAGCCGAACACCACCGTCCGGGGGATGAGCAGCAGGGCGATCGCGGCGATCTCCATGAGGCCGACGCCGTATCGGCCCGCCGGTTCGGCTCCCAGCACCTCAAACAGGGCCTTCGAGCCCTCGTCACCGGTAAGCTTGGGGACCGCGGCCATCGCGAAGATCGCGACGGCGATGATCTGGAGTACCCACGAAAAGATCGTCGCACCTTTGCTCGGTCCGGGCATGTTTTCTCCTTGTCGGCCTTGCTGACTCGTGACGATCCCCCGCCCCGGCCTGTTTATTCCGGCATTGCCCGGGTCGGTGTCATTCGAGGTCCAGCAGGACCTTGATGCCTTCACCGGAGATCATCGTCTCGAAGGCCTCTTTGTAGCGTTCAATGGGGAACTCGTGGGTGATGATCTCGTCGAGCTCGAGCTTGCCCGAGAGCAGGAGGTCTTCCATCTGGTACCACGTCTGCCACATCCGCCGGCCGTTGATGCCCAGCACGGTGCAGCCCTTAAAGATGATGTTGGCGTTGAAGTCGAAATCGACGCTGCGGGCGGGCAGCCCGAGCAGGGCGGCCGTGCCCCCGTTGCGCAGGGCGTGGAAGCCCTGATCCATCGCTTTGGGGGCGCCGCTCATCTCGAGCAGGACATCGACGCCCTCATCGCGGGTTTCCCGGCGGATCGTGTCAATCCAGTCGTTGCCCTCGCGCGCGTCGAACGCGGCGTGGGCGCCGAGTTTCTTCGCCAGTTCGAGCCGGGGCGGGTTGATGTCGGTGCAGTAGATCCGGGCGGCGCCGGCGGCGCGGGCGACGGTGACGGCCATCAGCCCGATGATCCCGACCCCCGAAATCAGGACGGATTTCGCCGAGACATCTGCCGCCATCACGGTGTGCACCGCGTTGCCCAAGGGATCGAAGGTCGCGGCGATGCGGTCGGGGATGTCCGGGTGGATGGGCCAGACGTTGGACTCGGGGACGGCGACGTAGTCGGCGAAGATCCCGTCGCGGTCGACGCCGAGGATCTTGGTATCGCGCGCGATGTGGGCGTTGCCGGTCCGGCTGTTGTAATCGACGCCGGCGGTGATGTGGCCCTCGGCGCTGACGCGCTGGCCGACCTCGAACTTGGTGACGGCGTCGCCCACGGCGGCAACGACACCGGCGAATTCGTGCCCCGTCACGATGCCGACGGGGATGCGCGAGGCGGCCCAGTCGTCCCAGAGCCAGATGTGGCGGTCGGTGCCGCAGATGCCGGCTTTTTTCACACGGATGAGCACGTCGAGCGGCCCGACGGTGGGCCGGGGCCGGGCGTCGTCGTAGGCGAGGCCCTCGCCGGCGTGGTGCTTGACGAGGGCCCGCATGGTCGCGGGCAGGTCGAGGTCGTCGGTCGGGGGGGTCGGCGAAGGGGCGGTCAGGGTCATGGTGCACTATATCCGGCCGGTCATTGTGGTAGACCAGAAGGGCCCGGGGAGCCGCCCGTCGGCGGAAAACCCGGGGATCGCGACCGGGGTAGGGGCGTTGGCTTATCGGGCCGTGCAGCGTCGGCCTTTCCAGCCGGTAGGATTGACGCAATGAGCCGGGCCGCCCCGAGATCGTTTGTCTTCCTCGCAGCCAAGCCGGGCGGGGGGCGTTCGCTGGGTGTCAAGCACGCGCGGAGCGAACGGGCGCTCGCCGAGATTCTCCGCCGCGAGCGTCTGGTGCTGCTGCGGACGTGGAAGCTGCCGGGGTGGATCTCGACGGAGGCCCCGCTGAAGAACAAGGACATGCTGGCGCTCAACGAGCAGCTCGCCCAGTTGCTGGCGCGGGGGGTGCCGCTGGTCGAGGCGCTGGAGGTGGCCGAGTCGGTCGTCCGACCCCAGCAGCGGCCGCGGGTCGAGCGGATGCGTGAGGCCGTCGCGGCGGGGTCGAGTTTCGCCGACGCCTGCCGGGCCGCGGGCGGGTTCGACGTGGTGACGATCGCGGTCTACCGGGCGGCGGAGCGGACGGGCGATCTGGCCGGGGCGGCGTCGCAGTTGGCGGCGACGGCGCGGCGGCAGATCCGCATCGCGGGCAAGGCCCTGACGCTGCTGCTCTACCCGTTGATCGTGCTGTCGATCGGCATCATCGCGGGGACGTTCCTGCTGACGACGATCGTGCCGACGATCGGGGCCTCGCTCGCCGACGCGGGGGCGAAGATCCCTGTCTACACGCAGGTCGTGATGGCGGTCGGGCTGTTCCTGCGGTCGAACTGGCTGTTCGTGCTGTTCGGGGTGGCGTTGCTCGGGATCCTGGCCATGCTGGGCCGGGCGACGCTGGTCCGGCTGCTCGGGCGTCTGGCGCGTTCGACCCCGATTCTCAAGGACGTGATCCTGACCTCGGAATCGGCCCGGTTCTTCACGGTGATGGCGGCGTTGAGCCGATCGGGTGTGCCGCTGGCCGACGCGCTGGGCGTGGCGACCAACGCGATCAATCACCCGACGCTGCGCAAACAGCTCGAGCGGCTCAGGGTTCGGCTCGTCGAAGGCGGCGTGTTGCCCCGGCTCGTCGACGGGGTCGAGGCCCTCCCGGTGGCCACACGACGCCTGCTCATCGCCGCGGACCGTTCGGGCGACATCGATTCCGCGTTCGAGACGCTGGCCGACGATATGAGCGACCGGCTGGAGATCGTGACGCAGCGGCTGATGGCGGCGCTCGAGCCGCTGCTGATCGTGCTTTTGTTCGTCATGATCGGGTCGCTGGTGCTCTCGATCATGATCCCGATGATCACGATGTCCACGCAGGTGATGGGCTGACACACCCCGGACATTTGTGGGGTTCTTCCGCGGCGAAGCGAACCGAACCGCCGCTAGAATGCGTAAAGACCGCAACGCCGGTGTCGGGTGCGTGGTATGCACCCGAGGGGCCGGCAAAGACGCCAAGACCGGCCGCCGCCGGGGAGATCCGCAATGACGCATGAAGAATCGAACCAGTCGGCTCCGCGTCGTCTGGCCCGAACCGCCCGGGCGTTTTCGTTGCTCGAACTGATGCTCGTGCTTGTCATCCTCGGGCTGCTGAGCACCGTCGCCGCGGTGGCGTTGCTGCCGCAGGCCGAGAAGGCCAAGGTGAGCACCACCAAGGCGAGCCTGAACGTGATCAAGGGCGCGATCACGCAGTACCAGATCGAGAAATCACGCCTGCCCGAGACGCTGAACGATCTCGTCCCCGACTACATCGAGGAGGGGAAAACCAAGGACGGCTGGCGGCAGGAGTTCTACTACAAGCCCACGCCCGGGGGCGCCCACGAGTACGAACTGATGAGCTTCGGCAAAGACACCGAACCCGGCACCGACGACGACATCGACGTCTGGACCATGGATCTGGACGACCAGGGCTGATCGAGGGTGAAACACCGCGAGCGAACGCAGAGCCGGATGCGAACCGGGCATCTCCCGGCAAGAACCGGTGTCTCGTTCATCGAGGTCATCCTCGGCGTCGTGCTGCTGGGTCTCGTCGCGGCAACACTGGCGACGACGGTGTCGGCCATCGGTAAATCGTTCCGACGCGAACGTGATCGCCTCGCCGCGGCCGAGATCGCCAGCCGCGTCCTCCTCCAGCGGGTCGATGACGAAGAGACGATGCCCGACCCGAACATGCCCATCGGCTACGGCGAGCGTGAATTCCGCTTCAGCATCGAGGAACACCACGCGATCATCGCCCTCAGCGCCCCGGCGAGGGAGGCGATCGAATCCAACAGCCGCAGCGGCGGGGTCGATCTGGGCCGCCGGATCGTCAACGTCACCGTGACGGTCTGGCTCGCCGAGGATTCCGGCGGCAGCGCGCTGTACGACCCGGCGCTGCCGCACGCGGTGTTGAGCCGGCTCGTCGATCCGCTCGCCTTCTCGACGCACGACTCGGCCGAGCGGCGCCTCGACACCCAAGAAGACATCGAGCGGTTCCTCGGCGATTTCGTCAATTCAACGACGGGCGCCGCCAACCGGCCCGCGCCGCCCCCGCCGGGGGCGCAATCGAACGGGGGAGGCAATGTCCGCCGGGGGGTCCAGCCGACACGCCGACAACGCGCCCCGAACCCGGCGCGTCGGCAGCCCTCCCCGGCGCCCGCGGGAGGGGACGGATGACGGATCGTTCCGCCCATCGCTCCGGGTTCACGCTTCTGGAGACCGTGCTGGCCACGGTGATCGGGGCGATGGTGCTCGCCGCGGCGATGTCGCTGTTCATCGCCATGAGCCGGGCCGAGCGGGCGATGAACCGCGCGAGCCGGCAGATGGAGGAAATGGCGATCACGCAGCAGGTGCTCCGCCGGTCGTTCATGACGATGGTGCTCGCGGCGCAGTCGAGCGTGGACGAGCAGATGAGGAGGGTCCGGCAGGACAACGAGATCACCGACGAGGAACGCGCCGCCCTCCCCCGCCCCCGCCTGTTGCTCGAGTTCGACAAAGCCGACTCCATCGCGCTGATGCGCTCCAACGCGGCGATCGACGGGGTGATCCTCCTCGACCCCTCGGGCTTCGGCGGCGCCCCGCAACGGCTCGAGATCACGCTCCCGGACAAGCCCGTGCCCGAGAGCATGCGGCTCATCCCGCCCGCGTGGGTCGCGGCCCCGAGCGACGACCTGCTCCGGTCGTTCGACCCCACGGGCGTCGATCGCCCGGACAACGAGACCGGCCTGCGCGGGTGTTTCGAGCTGCGGCCCGACGGCGCCCGCGAGCGGGTCATGGAGGGCCTCGGGATCATCCCCGCGTCCGAACCCGGTATCAGGCCCCGGCTGCCCGCGTCGCGCCGTCCCCCGGAGGGCTGGACCCTCTGGTGGAGGCCGATGTACGGCGCCGAGATCCAGGCTCGTCAGCACGGCGTGCCCTATGACATCGACCGCCACCCGGAGCTGCTGGCCGAGGCGGTGCCGCTGATCCGCGGGGTCCGGATGATGCGGTGGTACGCGTTCGCGGCCGAGGAAGACCCCGACAACCCGGACGCCCCGGTGATCGCGCAACGCTGGGCGGAATACGCGGGGACGACCACCGACGACATCCCGGGGTATATGGAGGCCGAGCTGGAAACCACGAGCGGGTCCTACGCGTCGTGGATGTTCGAGATGGGCTGGTCGCTCGCCGACGAGTACGTGGTCGAGGGCACCGACAACGCCGACGAAGAAGACCCCGCGGGTGAACAGCCACCCCAGGATGGCCGGCCATCGCTGGACGGGGCCGATCCGCTCAATCAGCTGAACTCGATCGGGGGCCAGTCATGACCCGCGATCGGTCGAGCCGCGGGTTCGTGCTCCCGGTGGTGATCCTGCTGGTGGTGATGGTCGGCGCGGTCAGCGCGATCATGCTCGAACGGCACGTCGCCCGGGCCAAAACCGTCCAGCGTCAGATCCTGGCCTACCAGGAGCACCACGGCGTCCGGAGCATCCAGACCGTCATCGAAGCCTGGCGCAAGACCCCGACCGCCCAGCCCCGCGACATCGCCCAGATGCTCGAAGACGACGGGTTGGCCTTGACCATCGACCCCGGCGACGGCACGAGCATCGGCGTCTACCTGTTCCCCGGGCAGGGCACCATGCTCCGGCGGACCGCGGGCCTCGCGGACAACGAACGGGCCGCGGCCGAGCGGGCATTGCTGCTGCTCCGCGAATCAGTCGAAGACGACGAAACCTTCGACCGGCTGGTCCGCCGCGCCGGGCCGCTGGCGGTGGACGTCAACCAGGCGTCCCCGGTGGTGATCAGCGCCATCGTCCGGGCGGTGCTGGGCGATTCGGCCGATGCGTACGAGTCGAGGCTGCTCGACGCGAGGCTGTCCGGCGAGACGATCGGGCTGCAGACCCTCTCGAACATCGCCACGGAGGCCGAGATCGACGAGGACCAGCGGACGCTGATCAGCCGATTTTTCACCGTGACACCCGATGTGTGGCGTTTCCGGATCGACGTGCGTTCCCGCGCCGGCGGGGGGCGGTTGTACGCGCAGTACGGCGGGCTGATCCTCCTCGGTGGGTCCGCGACATCGACCGCGGCGAGCACGTTCGAGCAGCCCACGCCCTTCCTCTCGTGGGAGCGACTCAACCCCGACGACCCGCGGACGGTAAAGTAGTGGCAGCGAAACCGCAGGAGTCGAACCGATGTCCGACGAGATGATCAGCAGAACCCGTGCCCGGAGCGTGCGGCTCGCGTGCCAGGCGGCATCGGCGGTGCTGCTCGCCGGCGGGGCGGCGCTGGCGTTCATCGGGGCACCTTTCCTGTCGCCCCCGGAGGTCGAGCCGGTCTCCGTCGATCAGGTGATCGAGCAGGCAAGGGAGATCGAAAAGAAACTGCAATCGACCAGGCCGGAGGATGAGCAGGACACGCTGCCGCCGGACTGGGACGCGATCGATGAATCCCTCGCGATGGTGAAGAACGCGCCCCAGCCCAAGGACGAACCCGAAACCACGCCCGACGAACCCGGCGATGAAAAGCCCAAGGCCGACGGGGGAGGCCGGGCACGGTTCCTCGGGACGATCTCGATCGGGAAACGCACGCTGGCGCTGCTCTCGGCTGGCGGGCGTCAGCGCGTGATGGGCGCGGGCGACAAGGCCGTGCTCGCGCTGGCCCCCGGCGATCAGGGCGAGGCCCCCGAGGTGGAGGTGAAGAAAGTGACCGCCGGGGCGGTGGTGCTGGTCGAGAACGGCGTGGAACGCCGGGTCGAGCGGGCACCCCGCACGGGCTTCGCGGTGAGCCACGGGGCGATGCCGACCACGGGCAAGCCGGAAGCCGCGGATCGGTCGGGTGCATCGCGGCCCCCGAGCGGCGGCAAATTCTCCGGGGATGATCTCGAGGCCGCGGTGGTCGCGGCGGACAAACCGCTCAACCCCGATGATTTCCGCCGCGAGGACGGAACAATCGACTACGAGGCGCTGCGCAAGGCGGCGCGGGCGCGGGCCAAGGCCCGCCAAGCCCTGCGTCAGCAGCAACGCGGGAACAACGGGAACTGAGGTCGGCGTTGAGTTCACGCGTGTGCTACATCGAACGCGAAGATCGCGGGGCCGTGCTCCGAAGGATGCGGATCATCGGCGCCAAGACCGACGACACCTGGACCGCGCCGCCCGGGATGTTTGACCGCGAGACCTTCCACGCGGCGGCGGCGTGGGTCGGCGACCGCCTCAACGGCCGGCTCACGGGGCGGACACTGGACAGGCTGTGCCTCGACGTCGACGGGGCGCTGTGCACTTGGATCACCGCGGCCTCGACGGAACCCAAACTCGTTCGCGCCGTCATCGAGCAGGAAAGCGTCCCGGAGACGGACGACCCGCTGGCCGAGCCGGGCCACGGCGGGGCGGGCCGGTTCCCCGATCTGCCCGGCGAGGTGGATTTCGAAGCCCTGCCGGCGGGCCGATTGGAAACGGAAGGCCCCGCCCGAACACCGGTGCTGGCGGTCCCCGATATCGCGGCGCGGGTGTTCATGGACGCCCTGGACGAATCGGGCGTGCAGGTCGGTTCCTGCCTGACGCTCTGGCAGGCGATGGTCAAGGCGTGGACGGATCCGTCGTCGCCCGCGGGGGGGCGCGTCGTCGCCGAAACCAGCCCGGTCGTCGCCGTCGTGCTATGCACCCCCGGCGACCGGCTCGTCTGGGCGTGGGGACGGGGGGGCGCCCCGATCGCCGCCGGCGCGTTCCGGATCAGGCCATTCACGCCCCCGCCGGAACGGGCGCTGGAAGAATCGGAGCCGCACGCACCGACGGAACAACATCCCGACCACTCGATCGGCGGGCGTCTCAGCACCGAATGGCTCGCGTGGAGCGCTCAGATCGGCAAGGCCCCCGCGCGCGTCGTCTGGGTCGGGCCGGTCGGCGAGGGGATGGGCGGCGCCGAGATCGCCTCTGCGCTGCGGCGTGCCGCCCCGGGCGCGAGTGTCGACGTGGTAGATGACCCGGACCCCGTCGGGTTGACACTCCGCCGTCTCGCTGAGCGCCTCGACGCCGGGGAGGAACGCCCCGCGCCGGCCGACCACATCGAGGCTCTTTCCAACCGCCCCGGACGTGTCCACCGCGCGATGTACCGCTGGCTGGCGATCCTGCTATTGGCGGCGTCCGCGGCGTTGGGGGCGCTCGCGTGGGATTTCTGGCAGCAGCGGGGCCGATCCGTCGAAGCGTTGGCGGCCGTCCGGGCCGATCAACGCGCCCTGCTCGAAGCCGAGACGCCCGACCTCGCCGACGACCGCCTGGCGTTGCTGCACCTGCGCGAGCGTGTCTCGCAGGCGCGGGGCCCGGCCACGGTGGAGATCCCGCCGCCGAAACCGATCGTGCAGGAACTCGAGACGCTCGCCTTCGTGCTGGGCAACCCGGATTACGAGCTGATCGAGATCGGTATCACCTCGCTGTCGGCCACGTTCCGGGTCCGCGTGGACGACACGATGGCGTTCGAGCAGCTCCAGCAATCACTGTTCGGTATCGGCGGGTCGCACATCGTCTGGACACCGCTGAACCCGCGGCAGATGGGCGGTCGCATCGAGGTCAGCGCCAGCGGGACATGGTCGCAGGAAGACCGATCGCCGGGGGGTGACAATTGACCGATCACGTCGGCGAACACCACCGGCTCTCGCCGGATGAGCGTTACGAGCTCGCGCTGGCCGCGGAAGCCTCGGCCCGCCGCAACAGGCCGAGCCACCTCGTGGTCGCGGCGGGGCTGGTGTTCATCGTGTCGTGCGCGATGCTGGGTTTCACGTCCTGCCGCGCCCAACGGGCTTCGCAGGACCTGCAGAGGCGGATCTCGCAGCGTGACACGATCGCGAACCTGCTCGCCGAGCTGCGCGCGTTGAAGCCCGAGGACGCCGGCGAATCGGCGGACGTCATGTCCCCGTATCTCGGGTTCCGATCGGAGATGGAACAGATCGCCAAACGGGTCGGCGTGCCGGGCAAGCTCGAGTTCCCGCGTGAACGCCGGAGCCAGGAGCTCGTCGGCATCGAAAAAGTCACTTACGACTACACGATCAAGGGCGAATCGCTCGGCCCGCTGCTGGCGTTCGTCAAGGAAGCGACGGCGACGATCCCCGGCCTGCGTGTCGCGGGCCTCGGGGTGCGCCCCCGCAAAAACCAATGGGAACTCAGCGTGAAGTTTGAACGCTGGGAGAGGATGACCCAGCCATGATGCACAACCGTGCCCTCAAATTCGCCGTGGTCGCCGTGTCGGCCGCCTGCATGTCCCCGCTCGGGGGGTGCCGAGTCACCCCGGACAGCACCGCCGAGGCCCGGGGCGATCTCGCCGATTACAACGCCAAACTCGCCGAGGCCGAACGCCTCGCCGGCGAGGCCCAGAAGGCGATGAACGCCGGCGACGACGACCGCGCCATCTCGCTCTACCGGGCGTCCATCGACGCCTCGGGCGACTTCCCCGATGTCTGGAACAATCTCGGGCTCCTGCTCCTGAAAAAAGGCGACCTCGGCGCGGCGAGATCGGCGTTCGCGCGGGCGGCCGAGCTCGACCCCACCGACCCCAGGGCGTACTACAACATGGGCGTCACGAATCTCCGCGCCCAATGGGCCGAGGACGCGATCGAAGATTTCAAGAAGGCCCTGAACATCTCACCCAACTACCTGCCAGCGCTCCGCGGGGCGATCCAGGCCGCAGACCTGCTCGGCCGGGCCGAGTACGAAGACCTGGACCGCGTCAAGCGTGCCCTGCTCGCCGAACGCGACGAACGCTGGCGGGCCTTCTTCGAACGCCAACGCTACCTCATCCAGTCCCGGCTCAACTCGGCCAAACGGCGCAACGACAAGTCGCCGGACTGACCCGCCAGACAAGCCAATCTCGCGCACCCGAAGCGCACCCCGGCCGGCCCGCAGCCCCGTTACAACCGCTCGGCCGCGAGGCTCGCCAGCTCGCTCCGCTCGCTCTTGCTGAGCGTGACGTGGCCCACCAGACCCAGCCCCTTCATCTTCTCGACCGTGTAACTCAAACCGTTCGATGAGCTGTCGAGGTACGGGTTGTCGATCTGGCCGATGTCCCCGGTCAGCACGATCTTCGTCCCCTCCCCCGCCCGGCTCACGATCGTCCGGATCTCGTGCGGCGTGAGGTTCTGCGCCTCGTCCACGATCATGAACTGGTGCGGGATCGAACGCCCCCGGATGTACGTCAGCGGCTCGAGCACCAGCGTCCCGTCAGCCATCAGCTTGTTGATGTGGTGCTCCGGGCTCCGGCTCTCGGCGTTCTGGTTCGGGCTGCCGCGCGTGCTCAGCAGGTACGTCAGGTTGTCGAAGATCGGCTGCATCCACATCGTCAGCTTCTCGTCCTTGTCGCCCGGCAGATACCCGATATCACGCCCCATCGGCATGATCGGACGCGCCACCAGCAGCTTGTCGTACCGCTGCTCGCCGTAGACCTTCGCCATCCCCGCCGCGATCGCCAGCAGGGTCTTGCCCGTGCCCGCGGCGCCCAGCAGCGTCGCCAGACGGATCTCGTCGTTCATCAACAGGTCGAACGCCATCGTCTGCTGCACGTTCCTCGCCATGATCCCGAACGTCGGCTTCTTCTGCCCCGTCACGGGGATCATGTGGTCGGTGTCGGCAAGACGCCGGGCGAGCCCCGTGTGGCTCGGGTCCTCGATATCGTGCATGATGACGAACTGGTTGGGGATCGGCTCGTCGGGCCGGTGCCCCTCCTCCGTCGACGCCTCGATCGCGGCCATCAGCCGCTCGATCGGGATCATCCTGTCAGCGTACAGCTCATCGATCACATCCCGCGGCACGTCGGCCTCGAAATACCCGGGGTAAAGCCGATCCGCGTCGACCTTCTGGTTCTCGAAATCTTCCGCCCGAACACCGACGGCGTCGCTCTTGATCCGCGCCGCGAGATCCTTCGAGACGAACACCGCGGGCAGGCCCGATTGCAGCAGCGCGTACGCCGACGCGATGATCCGGTTGTCCGGCGAATCGGACGCGATGACCGGGGGACGCGCGTGCTCGGTCACGTCGATCCGGATGCTGCCCGTGGGGGCGCCGTTGGCGAACCCGCGCGCCCGCAGCGCGCCGATCTCGCCCCACCGCACGCCGTCCGTCAGCGAGCCCGCACCGCGCAGCAGGTCGAGGTGACGGATCGCCGCCCGGGCGTTGCGGCCAAGGTCGTCGTCCCGGCGCTTCATCTTGTCGAGCTCTTCGATCACCATGTAGGGGATCACGACATGGTTCTCTTCGAACACGAACAACGCGTCGGGGTTGTGCAGCAGCACGTTCGTGTCCAGCACAAAGGTCTTCACCGCGGTCTCCGCCTCGCCCGTGGGCTGTGCAGTCCCGGCCGGTATCGTCCTCGTCATGCGATCCTCTCTTCAAGATCCACCCGTGCGGCAGATATCGGACCCGCGCGGTCTTTCCGGCGCCCCCAGCCTAGCACGGGGGGCACCCGCCGTATAGATCGGCCTCACAGACGCTCAATTCCAGAATGCCCCGACGATCAGCAACAACGCCGTCCCGGCCGCGATCACGGTCTTGAAAACCGTCGAGAGCGCCCGCCCCACCGCCGCCCCCTTGCCGGA
>JALWOY010000082.1 GCA_027083355.1 Phycisphaerales bacterium
CCACAAACCCCATCGCCGCGTTCTTGCGCACCGCCATGACAGACCTCCGTCCCCCGTCACGATCCGAGCCCCGGAACAACGGCGTCAGCATATCATGCGCGAAGGCGGAGGTTGTTCAGAGGCTCCTAAAAAATGCCACAACAGGAACCATGCCGATCACGGCCGCAAAATGGCCGAATAATGTTGCAAAAAACACAACAATACACAATGAATTGCTATGATTTGTAGACGGTTTATCGATTATGGGCAACACAAAATACACAATATAACCCGTGCATCCGCCGAGCCATGCCGTTGCGCAAAGAACCAACGCCAGTGTTTCGGTAAACAGACGGGGGGAGTACGGATCCAGTGTATTGCCAAGATATGTGATATTATGTACCACGTAGATTAGGCTGAACAGCAATGATAAAAGTGGTGAAACAGCTATTATAAGTTTGCATCTGGCTGTTGCGGTCTGGGTTTTCAAGGTGCTCCGCCCGGCATAAGTGTTTCCGTAGGCGCCCGGCCGACAATGGCGGGCCTCCGTGAGGCACTGGCTGCTTGCCAGCCGATGTGCATTTGCTGAAACGCGAGCGACGGCAACAAGTTGTCCGTGCTCACGAGACATCAACAATGCCACCCGCCGGCTGCCGGGCCTTCGCCCGACAGGACGACAGAGAAAAAGCGGGCGACCGGGATCGAACCGGCAACATTCAGCTTGGAAGGCTGACGCTCTACCATTGAGCTACGCCCGCGTTGCGTGCATCATATCCCCGGCACCGGCAGGCGGAGTTCCTCGACCAACCCGGCGCGCGTCGGCCGCCGGCCCGTGCGCACGAACCGCGTCGCCGTGTCGACCCCGCACGCCAGGGCCTCGTCCAGCGGCAGCCCCAGCAGCCGGGCGGCGAGAAAACCCCCGTTGAAATGATCCCCCGCCCCGGTCGAGATCGCGGGCCGCTCCACGAACCGCGTCGCCACCGCGCACGAACCCGACCCGTCGGCGGCGGCCGCGGCGGCGTGGGTGTGCACCACCACAGCGTCCAGACCCGTCGCGGCTCGCAGCGCCCCGGCCACCCCGGCGAGCGCCCCGCGGTCCGCGGGGTCGATGGGCACGCCGACGGCACCAGTGAGCGTGCCCAGCCGCTCGGCCTCGGCGATGTTCAGCCCCAGCGTGACGGCGGGGAAGAGCCGGAGCTCGTCGAGCGCCCCCCGCAGGTCGGCGTCGCGCCGCCGGGCGGGGTCGGAGAGATCGACGAACAGCATCGGCGGGTCGTCGGCCGGCACGGCGTGCTCGCGCAGCCATCGCCAGATCGAACCCAGGCCCGCGGTGTTGGTCCAGTTGATCGTCGCGATCACGTCGGCTTGCGCGCACAGATCCGGCAGGTGGGGCACGGCGGCCGCCACGGTGTCGGCGTTGACCGCATCGAGACTGGCCGGCCAGTTGAACATCACCTTGCCGTCGTCGAACTCGAGCGCGTCGGTGCGTGCGGCGGGCGCGATGGAGATCGTCTTCTCGCACAGCGCGGCGATCTCCTCGAACGCGGGATCGATCGACGCCGGGTCGTCGGCGGACCCCAGCGCGCCGACG
>JALWOY010000083.1 GCA_027083355.1 Phycisphaerales bacterium
CTTCAAAGCCTCCTCGATTTTGGGGATCATCCCCCCCACAATCACCCCGTCCGCGATCGCCCGCCGGGCCTCGCTTTCGGTCATGCTCGGGATGCGCGTCGACGGGTCGTCCTTGTCGCGCAGCACCCCGGGCACTCCAGTCATCAGGAACAGATGGTCCGCCCCGAGCGTCGCCGCGATCGCCGACGCCACCGTGTCCGCGTTGATGTTGTAGACCGGCCGCACGCCCGACTCGTCCGCCTCGGGGTCCAGCCCGAGGGTGTTCATCACCGGCGTGTACCCCCCCGCCCACAGATGCTCGATCAGGCCCGCGCGGATTTCCTCGACATCACCCACATACCCGAAATCCACCGGCTCCGGACCGCACCCGCTCATCACCTTCGGGGGCCGACGCGTCGCCGTGACGACCCCGTCGCTCACGCCGCTGATCCCGACCGACCGCAGCCCGGCCGTTTCCGCCGCCGCGACCACGTCCACGTTGCATTCGCCCGCGAGCACCTGTTTCATCACCCGCAGAGTCGCTGCGTCGGTGATCCGCCGGCCCCCGACCTGCCTGCGTTCCAGCCCCAGCGCCGCCGTCAGGGCGTTCGCCTGCGGGTTCCCGCCGTGACACAGCACAAACCGCCAGCCCGCATCGACGAGCGATTGCACCTCGTCCATCGCCGCGAGAAGCCGGGGCGTGTCGGCGACGACCTCGCCCCCGAACTTCAGCACCGCGGCCGGTTTGCCCGCCCCGCTCACGGCCACAACGCGGGGGCGTCGATCCCCTCACGCTCCGGCAGACCCAGCATCAGGTTCATGGACTGCACCGCCTGACCCGCCCCGCCCTTGACGAGATTGTCCAACGCCGTGTCCACCGCCAGCTGACGCCCCCCGAACCCGTCAGGCTCCGACAACGCCCACGACAGATCCACCCACATGCTGCCCTTGACCGCGACCACCTCCGCCGGCTTGCTCGTCCCGTGCACGCGCACAAACGCGGCTGATTCATAGAACCCCCGGTAGATCCGCTCGATCTCGTCGCCGCCCACCGAGTCGTCCAGCCGGACAAAGCTCGTCGCCAGAATCCCCCGCGCCATCGGTGCCGACCGCGGCATGAAGTGCAGCGTGAAGTCCGTGTCATGCCCGGCGATCTCGATCGCTTCGCGCAATGTCTGGCTGATCTCCGGCGTGTGCTGGTGGGTCAGCTGCTTGTAACTCTTGAGGTTGTTCGCCCGGATCGGATGGTGCGTCCCCGGCTTGGCGTACGCCCCGCTCCCCGAAGACCCCGTCGACGCCACCGTCTGCACCGGGCCCTTGAGCAGCCCCGCGTCCGCCAGCGGCAGCAGCCCCGTCATGATCGTCGTCGCGAAACAACCCGGCGAGGCCACACGCGTCGCGCCGCGGATCTGCTCGCGGTACAGCTCGGGCAAACCGAACACCCAGCGCCCGTCCAGCTGCTCCGGGTGCGGGTGTTCCTGCCCGTAATACTTCGCGTACACGTCCTTGTCCTTGAGCCGATAGTCGCCCGAGAGGTCGATCACCTTGCACGAGAGTTGCTCCAGCTCCGGCGCGAGCGTCGACGAAACCTTGTGCGGCAGACCGAGGAAGACAACGTCCACCCCCTCGGCCACCTCCGCCAGCGGGATCTCCTCGAACACAAGCCCCGTGTCGGTCAGGCTCAGGTGCACCGACTCGAGCGGCTGCCCGACAAAGTCGATGCTGCTCACCCGTGTCAACGCCACCGACGGATGCCCCAGCAAGAGCCTGATCAACTCGGCCCCGCCGTAGCCCGTCCCGCCGACCACCGCCGCGCGGAAACGGGCGGACTCTGCATCGCGTTTGTTCATCGTCGAAACTTCCTTGCGAGAAAAGATTCGTCCGGTCCCGGGTCGCACCTCTCGGCCCGCACCACCCGGAGGATACACCCGTTCACCCCACCAGCCGGCGTCGCCGGAGCGAATCGAGGATCACCGCCTCGACCGGGACCGCCGTCGAGAGCAGGACGTGCCGCATCTGCCGGACCCGGCACCACCGCTCGATCGCCCCGACATGCTCGCGGAGCCGATCGGCGTACCGCTTGAGCAGCGCGCGCGAAACCGTCACCTCGGCCGCCCGGTTCGTCTCGATGTCGCTCAGCCGGACGTCGCCCCGCAGCCCGTGCTCCAGCTCGGCCTCCGGGTCCATCTCTCCCGGAGAAAGGATCTGCACACAGCAGACATCGAACCCGCCCCGCGGGCCGGCGCGGAGATAATTCAAGCCGCGTTCGATCCCTTCCCGGAAAAAGAAATCGCTCAACACCACCAGCACCCCCGGCCCGCCCCAACCGCCTCGGGCCGAGGCGATCCGGCGCATCGCATGGTCGAACGCCTCGGGCGGCCCGTCCGTCGGGGGGTCCTGTTCGAGCAGGAACGCGGCGAGCCGGTCGAGGTTCTGCCGGCCCCGGATCGCGGCGAGCCGGCGCGGCGGCCCCGCCCCGAACCGCTCGACCACCACCCGGTTCTGGTTCACCAGCCCGATATACCCGAGCGCCATCGCCAGCCGACGGGCGTAGACCGCCTTGGACGGGATCTCATCGGTCGCCCCGCCGCTCATCGACGCGCTCGCGTCGATCACGAGGTGCACGATCAGGTCCTCGTCCTCACGAAAAAGCTTGATGAAGAACCGGTCGAGCCGGGCGAATACATTCCAATCCACGTGCCGCAGGTCGTCTCCCGGCGTGTATTGCCGGTAATCGTCGAACTCGACGGACTGCCCACGCCGCTTCGACCGACGCTCGCCCGGCATCTTCCCCGCGAAAACTTTCCGGCTGATGACGTCGAAACGGTCGAGCCGGGCGGCCAGCTCGGCGGGCAGGAGATCCTCGAGTGTCGTCGGTCGGTCGTGTTCTGGCCTGACGAGCATGGGGGGGGCGTCCTCGCGCAACGATCGGGAGACGGTAGAGTATCAGCAAGACTCACGGAGGCACACCATGCGACTGCTCATCTCCGCCCTGCTGACCGCCCTGCTGCTCTCGGGCCACGCCCGGGCCCAGCCCGATACGCCCGCCGCGCTCCGGCAACAGATCGACCGGCTCCAGCAGCAACTCGACACGCTCCGGGCCGAGCTGAACGCCCTCCGCCGATCCAACGCACAGCTGACCGAAGAAAATAAAGCCCTCCGCAAAGCGCTGGCAGACCGCGACACCCCCGCCGAAAAGCCGGGCCGGCCCGACGATGCCCCCCCGCACACGCCCGGCACCAACGAGGCTCGCACCGGCGGGTCCGCCCCGGCGATCACGTCGGCGTGGTTGAAAGCCTCGGCCTCACCCGATGCGCTGTTCGTCGCGCTCGTGATCGACTACGCCGAGCACTTCAGCGATTCACCGATCACCGACGAGTCCTCCGAGAAAGCCCGTGAGCGGGCGGTGCACGAATGGACAAAGAATGTGCGCACCCGGCACACCAGCCAGCCCGAGTGGCTCACGAGAATCACGGACCTCGGCCGGCCGGACGACCGCGGCAACCGCCCCGCCGACGTCACCATCCTCGATCCCATCACGCTCAAGCCGAACGCGAAGACATTCCGTCTGACATTCCCCGAGAAATTCGCCAAGCGGCTCGCCACCGCGACGCCACGCGAGGGGCAGGACGCCCCGCCATTGCTCTGGAAAATGCATGTCGAACTCGAACCCCGGCCCGTCTTCCAACCCGGCCGACTCACCCCCGGACCGTTCGACTACCCGAAATTCATCGGCCCGTTCGCCGGGTTCGGCTACGCGGTGAGGGTCCAGAGCCTCGCCCCGATCAGCCTCGAAGAAGCCACCAGGGCGGCCACGGAAAAAAAGAAAGCCCTGGAGCCCGTCGATCGGTGATCCCTGTCTCGATCCCGAAATGGGTTCCAGATGTTTTGTGTGTTCCTGAACAAGGTCCACGCGCACGTGTCTGGTCGATATACACCGGTTTTTCTCGGCCCCGCGTGCATATATCCGATCAGCACCGGGTCATCAATCGCCGGCCGATACGCCGGTTGTTTCAGTCGTCATACGCCCAGATCGTCACCGGGATGTCACGCACGCCCCACTTGCGGGCGATCGCGTGCGTCGGCATCAGGACGTCCAGCCGCATGCCCTTGATCGCCCCGCCGCAGTCGAGCACGGGGACGATCTCGCCGTCGGCGTAGCCGGGGACACTGATGATCGAGCCGTAGGGCAGGATCTTCGGGTCCGCCGCGACGAGCCGCATCGCGTTGGTCCAGACCGAGTGCATCGTCGCGGTCTTGCCGTCGGCGAACCTGCCGCAGGACCGGGCGTCTGGCGAGTACGCCGTCACGCGCATCCAGACCGTGCGCACGGGGTGGACCTTGCGCCCGTCGAACCACCGCACCGTGCCCGCGGGCGGCGGACGCATCTGTTCCGCCGTCAGCATCGGGGGGGCCTCGGGCGATGGTCCCATCGGCTCGAACGTCCCGGCCCGCGCGTTCGTCTCGACCAGCGGCGTGGCGACGGTCATCTGTTTGACGAGCACCGCCGACCACACCGTCAACGAGAGCGCCACCGCCGCGACGGCTGCTTGGACGGCCAAACGCATGAGCCGCAACCTGCGCGCAATTATGGTTGTGTTCCTGTTGATACCGTGCCTCCCCGCACGGGACCGAACACCCGCGGCGTACCCGGCCGGGCTCCCACACCCGGCCCCCGGCGCTCCGGGGCCGCCGTGCTCGGTCAACGACAAACGATACCCCGTGTCCACAAGACAATCCGCCGAGGGGGGGTTCTTTTCACCCGGTACGGGTTCGGGCCGAATACTCCTGCAATCTGTTACGATCCGGCGGACTGCCTGTCCGACCAGCCGGCCCGGGCAGACCAGCATCCGGGGAACGCGCGTGCCGACCGATCAAATCCTGAATATTGTCGTCACGCTCGCGATCGGCCTGATCGCCGGGGCCGTGGGCGGGCTGGCGGGTATCGGCGGCTCGATCATCATGCTGCCGGCCTTGGGGCTGTTTCTGGGCTATACCGGGGCGGACAAGCCCGAACATCATATGTATATGGCCGCCGCGATGGTGGTCAACACGGTGGTCGCGTTCGCCTCGACGCGCAAGCACCGGCAGGCGGGGGCGATCGAGCCGCGGATCACGTGGCGGCTGACTCCCCCCATGTTCGTGGGGATCCTCGCGGGTGTGCTGCTGTCGAACGTGATGGAGGGCAACACCCTGAAACTGGGGCTGGTGGGCTTCCTGTGGCTGTATTGCGCCTACGCGATCGTCACCACGGTTCGCAAACTGCCCGAGCCGGACCCGGAGCACATGAAACTGGGCTGGGCGAACATCGGCGGGATCGGCCTGCTGACGGGGGTGTTGGCGGGGCTGCTGGGTATCGGCGGCGGGATCGTTATGGTCCCGCTGATGATCCTGACGGCGAAGATCCCCGTCCGCAAAGCCGTCGCGGCGAGCGCGTGGGTGATGCAGATCACGGCCCCCGCGGGGGCGCTGCTCAAACTGGCGACGCTCGGCGAGCACGGGCAGCATTGGACCGAGGCGTTGATGCTGGCGGCCCCGATGGCCGTCGGGGCGCTGGTCGGGGCCTCGATCGGGGCGGGTCTGACGCACCGGCTGAAACTGCCGTACCTCCGGCTGGCGATCGCGGTCATCCTGGGTGCGGCGAGTGCCAAACTGGCGGGGTTGTTCTGATCGTGCGCACCGCGAGCGGTGTTCCGGGCTGGCACGGGATATGCAATTCTCCGCGTGTTCTCACGAACAAGAACCCGGAGGTTGCATAGCACGATGCGGAGCATTCTGATCAACCAGTTCAAGACGGCCATCCTGATGGGCGCGATGATGGGCCTGTTCGTCGCCGTCGGCGGGATGTTCGGCAAGGGGTTCCTGCTGCCGGCGCTGCTGCTCGGCGGCGGGATGAACATCTTCGCGTACTTCTTCAGCGACAAGATCGCGATCGCCTCGATGCGGGGCCGGGAGGTGACGGCGGAGAACGGGGGCGACCTGTACCGGCTCGTGGACACGCTGCGGCGGCGGGCGGGTCTGCCGATGCCGCGGGTGTACCTCACGCCGCAGCGGGCGCCCAACGCGTTCGCGACGGGCCGGAGCCCCGAGCGCAGCGCGGTGGCGGTGACGCAGGGGGCGCTGGATCTTCTGGAACCCGACGAGTTGGCGGGCGTGATTGCGCACGAGCTGGCGCACATCAAGCACCGTGACACGCTGATCTCGACGATCGCGGCGACGATGTCCGGCGTGCTGGCGTTCCTGGCGCAGTGGGGTCTGCTGCTGGGTGGCAATCGCAATAACAGCAACCCGCTGGCGGCGTTCGTGGTGGTGATCCTCGGGGCGATCGGGGCGGCGGTGATCAAGGCGGCGATCAGCCGGAGCCGGGAGTTTGCCGCGGACGCCGAGGGCGCCCGGATCGCGGGGACGCCGACGGGGTTGATGAGCGCCCTGATGAAGCTCGAGAGCGCGAACCGTCGGATCCCGATGCAGAACCCGAATCCGGCGCAGAACAACCTGTTCATCGTCGAGCCGATGCTGGGCGACTCGCTGGGGCGGCTGTTCGCGACGCACCCGCCGACCGAGAAGCGGATCGAAGCGCTCCGGCAACTGATGTGAATTGACTTTCAGGACGTGTTCTTGTGCATTCCGACGCGGGGCGTGGGCGTGCATTCTCCTATGTAGACGGGAAATCGCCGGGCGAAGGCGTGCTTTGTCATTGACCCGGTCTTTGGCCCCACGCTGACGCTTGGGGCTCTTTGCACATGCGGGTGAACCGGCCCCGGTCAAATGTGCTGTTGTCCTCCCCGGTTGTCTACAACAGAACTCAACGGGATGCAGATTTGGCAGGGCGAGCGGGCGGATACGTCAGAACGGTACCCGGTCTGTCTTCATACCGGCCCTTTTGATCAATCCACCCGGGCGTGGACTGGCACAAACCTTGCAATTCTTTGTTCTTCGCGGTGCCACGGGCTCCGCGGTTACTTCCACACTTGATGTGCTCCTGGAACACATCGATACGAAAGGATTATGATCATGGCAAGAAAAGAGTTTACGCTGTGGACGTCGGGTATCTGTACGATTCTCATGCTCGCTTCGGTGGCCGCGCCGGTGTCGGGGCAGGCGTCCGTCGTCACGGAAAACCAGAACGCCTCGCACAAGCAACCCGCCCCCGCTTCGCAGGACGATCAGGTCAAGAGCGTTCAGAAGAACGTCGATTCGCAGACGGGCGATCAGACCTCGGACAAGCAGGCGGAGGTCCGCGAGGATGCGGTCGCCGCTCTGCGCGCGGCCCGTCACGCGTTGCGTGCTCTCGACGACGGCGACGCCGACGAGGCGATGGCCTCGCTCGAAACGGCGATCGGCAAGCTCCAGATCATCCTGGCGCGTGATCCGAAATTGGCCTTTGTTCCCGTGGGCGTTGAGATCACAAAGCTGGATACGCTGGCGAGTCCGGAGGATATCCGCCGTGCGATCGACGAGGCGGAGCGGATGCTGAAGAAGGGTCGGGTGCAGGAGGCCCGACACATGCTCGCCGTGCTGGGCAGCGAGATCGTCATCCATGAAACCTCGCTCCCGCTGGTCACGTTCCCCCCATCTTTGGCCATGATCGCGCCGCTCATCGACGAGGGCAAGCTGGACGCGGCCCGGAGCATGCTGACCGAAACGCTGAACACGATGGTCGTGACCGATCATGTCATCCCGCTGCCGCTCGTGCGTGCCGACCTTCTGATCGAGAAGGCCGGCGAGCTGGCGGCCGTCACGGACCGCAGCGAATCGCAAAGCAAGGAGCTGAACGAAGCGCTCGACAGCGCCGAGAAACAGATCGAGATGGCGAGGCTGCTGGGCTACGGCACCGAAGATGACTTCGACGAGCTCGCCAAAGAGATGAAGACGATCCGCGAGAAGATCAAGAACCACAAAAACGAAGAAGGATTCGTCGACAAGATCCGCAACAAGATCAAGGCCATGCGCGAATCCTTGTTCGGCTGATCCTCACGTCGGCAGAACGTCCTTCAGCAAATGACAACACAACTCCCGTGTGCCACAGTTGCCGCGGGAGTTCTTCTTTTCGGCACACCCGCGGGCGATCGGCTGTCACTCGACGTCCGGGTTTGTTTCGTCGAGCGTCTCCCCGAATGCCGAGGCGTCAGCGGGACCCGGCGCGGGGCATCGCCCGTTCGTCCACCGGCGGATCTCGGTCCGCAGCTCGAGCCGCATCGCGTCGATCTCCCGTTCGAGCCAGCGCAGGGCGGCGTCGGAGCCTTCGGCCATCAGTTCGGCGTGAGGGATCGGATCGCCGTACCGGACGGCGGCGCGGCACCCGAAAAGACGGGGGGCGGCTCGTCCACGGGGCCACGCGTCGTAGGCGCCCTCGATCGCGACTGGGAGCACGGGGCACTTCGCCCGTTTGACCAGCACCGCGACGCCACGCTTGAATGGCGTCATCGCGCCGTCGCGTGTCCGTGAGCCTTCGGGAAAGAGCAGGACCGCTCTGCCGGTCGCGAGCCGACGGAGAGCCTCTTTCATCGCGGCGGTGTCGCCCCCCTGCTCCGTGATCGGGATGGAGTTGAGCGTGCCGATGAGCCAGCCGAACAGCCGGTTGCGGAACAGGCCGGCCCGTGCGATAAAGTCGATATGTCTGTGCAGGATGCCCGTGCTGACGAGCGGCGGGTCGAGATAGGACTGGTGATTGGCGACGATCAGCAGCGGGCCCGAGGCGGGCACAGCGTCGCTGTCGATCCAGCGTACACGGAAAAACACGCGGAGGGCGAATCTCGCGAGCCGCAGGCACACCGCGTAAAACAGGATGCGGGGGACCGACGAGCCGGGATGAAGTGCACGGAGCCTGGCCAGCATCATCTGCAACCGTCAGGGGCTGGCCCATCCGACCACCCGCTCGGCAAGTCGGGCCATGTCCTCGACGACCTGGTCGATGGTCATCCCGCTCGTGTCGATGACGATCGCGTCTTCGGGACAAACAAGCGGGCCGTCGGAGCGGGTCGAGTCGATGCGGTCCCGTTCGAGGATCTCTTCGAGCATCCGGTCCTCGTCGACCGACACGCCCGATTCGAGGAGCTGCAACGCCCGGCGGTGGGCACGGATGGCGGGCTCGGCGGTGAGATAAAACTTGACCTCGGCATCCGGGAACGCGACCGACCCCTGATCCCGGCCCTCCGTGACGAGCCGCGGGTGCTGGTGGGCGATGATCCGTTGTTTCTGGACCATGTGTTTGCGGAGCGTGCCGATCGCGGCGACACGGGAAACCAGCGCGGTGACGTCACGCTGACGGATCCGGTCGTTGAGCGGCTCGAGCCAAGCGAGGATCGCGGGCGGGTCGGCCTGCCAATCGAAATGCAGGTCCGCGTCGACCACTTTCTCGAGGATGCGGCCGTGTCGGCCTTTGTCCAGATCGCCCCGGAGCCCGTGGTCGATGGTGATCGCGGCGGCGGCGCGGTACATCGCGCCGGTGTCGAGAAAATCGAGCCCGAGGCGTTCGGCGAGCATACGCGACACCGTGGACTTGCCCGTTCCGGCGGGTCCGTCGATGGTGATGATGACCGGGGTGTCGGCGGGCACGGGGTCGATGGTAAACACCCCGCCCGTCTCGTGCCCGGTGTGATGCGAAACAGATTCTGTGCTCGCCATCGGATCGGCCATGCCGCCCCCTCTGCCCAGGATTCTCACCCCGAACAACCGCCGGGGGCTTATTCGGCCAGAGCCTCCATCCCGCCCTCGATGGCGTCGCGGCTCTGCATCACCCCCAGTGTACCATCTCCTCCGCCCCGGTAGTCAATCGAAAGTGTGCCCTCGAACCCGACCGAGACCACCGCCCGCAGCAGGGGCACGATATCGAACGTCGTATGGACCGGGGCCTCCGGGGCGAGCAGCATCTCGGCCAGGTCGTCCAGCGAGCCGGGGGTATCGTCGTCCGGCGGCTCCGGCTCCGCGAACTCGTGCATCGTGGCGAGCACCGCCGAGGCGTACGGCGTGAGACGCCGGAGATACTGCTCGGGATCGTCCGACGCAACGGCGGCGTCGAAATCGGGCAGTGTGCCGACGCGGAACCCCCCGATTTTCTTGATCAGGTCCGTGACCCGATCGGGCTGCGCGGTCAGCCCCTTGCGGGGATTGATGAGCAGGTTCAATTCGAGTTGCTCGGCTTTTTCCATCACGCGGCGCATCGAATCGACCACCCGATCGAACGCGGCGTCGTTGTCGGGGGCGTCGATCGAGATCGCGGCGGAGTTGCAGCCGAGCAGGCCGGCCGCCCGGATGACCCGGTTGACACGGTCGATGGCGGCGTCGGCCTTTTTCTCGCTGGCGAGGGGCTGTGGGTCCGGCTCGATGAGCAGCAGGCATGCGCAGCCAGCCTTGTCGGCGCGGTCGCGGAGTTTGTCGAGCACGTCGGGCGACGCGCCGGCGAGCAGGTCCGTCGACAGGCTCATGCCGTGCATGCCGAGCTGGTCCTTGATGAACGCGGGCGTGTCGGCGAGGGTCAGCCTCGGGGCGGCCCTGCCGCGTGGTTTGAGCAGGGCGGCGATCGAGCTGACGGTGCAGGTGAGGAGCATGGGCGAGCACTGTACGCTTCCGACCGCCCACCGGTCCGCCCCGGTGGGCGCCCGGAGGCCGAAAACCCGGCCTCCGGGACCGAGCCGGGCCTCGGGGCGATCCACCCTCGGGGGTGATAGCATCAGGAGATCGAAAGGAGTACACCGTGAGCCCCCCCCCCGCCGACAGGAAATACGCCGAGACGCACGAGTGGCACATGATTGACGGCGACACGCTGACGATCGGGATCTCGGCGTTCGCGGTCGATCAGCTCACCGACGTGACGTATGTCGAGATGAAGGAGCCGGGCACGGCGGTATCCGCGGGCGACACGGTGGGCGAGGTCGAGAGCGTCAAGACGACCAGCGAGGTCTATTGCTACGCCGACGGCGAGATCGTCGAGGTCAACGGCGAGCTGGCCGATAACCCCGGGCTGATCAATGAAGACCCGTACGGCAAGGGCTGGCTGGTGAAGGTGAAGGTTTCTGATGCGTCCGGGCTGGACAAGCTGATGGACGCCGAGACGTACGCATCCGAGCATATCTCGTAACGGCGGCGTCATGATCCGCTGCCGGGGCGTGCACAAGTGGTACAGCATGGGTTCGGAGCGTGTCCATGCGCTGCGCGGGATCGATCTTTCGATCGACGAGCCGGGGTTCTACGGGATCATGGGCCAATCCGGCAGCGGCAAGAGCACGCTGCTGCACCTGCTGGCGACACTCGACCGGCCCGACGAGGGCGAGATCGAGATCGCGGGCCGGCATGTCGGCCGGCTCTCGGAGCGGCAGGCGACCGACTTCCGCCGGACGGGCCTCGGGATCGTCTTCCAGCAGTTCAACCTGATCCCCACGCTGTCGGCGCGTGAGAACGTGGAGCTGCCCGGGATGCTCGCCGGGGACGACCGGGCGAGGCTCCGCCACCGCAGCGACGTGCTGCTCGACCGGCTGGGGCTGGCGTCGCGGGCGAACCACCGCCCCGAGGCGCTCAGCGGGGGCGAGCAGCAACGCGTGGCGATCGCCCGGGCGCTGCTCTACTCGCCCCCCGTGCTGCTGGCCGACGAGCCGACGGGCAACCTCGATTCGACCAACAGCGCCATGCTGTGGAACCTGCTCGGCGAAATCGCCAAAGAGCACACGATGACGGTGGTCATGGTCACGCACGAGCCGTTGGCGGCGGCACACTGCAAAAAGGTCATCGTGATCCGGGACGGGCGCGCCGAGGGGGTCATCGAAACGGAGGGACTGGATGCCGGCGGCGTGGCGGCTCGCTATCAGCAGTTTGTCGGCCAGACGTAGCCGATCGGCGCTGCTCATCGGCGCCGTCACACTCTCGGCGTCGCTCATCGCCGCGGTCGCCTGCGCGATCGCCTCGGCCAACGGGGCGATCAAGACCCAGCTGGAGGGGCAGATCGGATCGGCCGAGCTGCGTATCCGCCCGTCCCACGCCGGCGCGACGTTCCCGGCCTCGATCGCCGACCGCGTCGAGGCTTGGCCCGAGGTCGATTTCACGCTGCCCAAAGCCCGCGACGCGATATCCGTGCGGGTCGCGCTGCCCGCGATGGTCGAACGCGGCGGGGCGTGGCACCGGGGCACGACGGTCCTCACCACGGACGCGATGGCCAACGGGGTCGATCTCGACCACGAGTTCGACGCGAGGCCACCGGAGTTGATCGCGGGAAGGCTCCCAGCAAGACGCGGGGAGATCCTCATCGATGCCCACCTCGCCGAACGGCTGTCGTGGGCGTACCGACACGCCCGCGAAACCCGGGGCGACTTCAACCCCCCGGGCACGGAGACGGCGTACCTCGACAGGCCCGAGCCGGTGCTGCCCGATTCGGCCTCCGCCGAGGACGCCGCCCGGATCAACGCGGACGTGGGCGTGCGGGTCGGCTCGCGCGTGAGCGTGCTGCGGCTCTTCCGATCCCCGGTCTCCTTCGAGCAGCTGGAGAAGCGTTTCGGCATCAGCCGCGACGCGTTGACCGACGCGCTGTCGATGTTGCGATCGGTGACGACGCTCGAAGTCGTGGGCATCGCCCGCCCCCCGCCGCTCGGGGGATCGCCCCAGGCGTACATGGGGCTGGACACGTTCTATTCGATCACGGGCCGGCCCGGCGTGATCGACGAGCTCGAGATCTTCCTCAAGGACGGCGAAGACCCCGAAGCCGTCGCGGCGCGGCACCGCGGGGAACTCGACGAAACGGTCAGACTCCAGACGACCGAGAAAGTCACCAGCGGGCTGGAACAAAACCTCGCCTCGACAAACATCGGTTTCATCCTCGCATCAATCCTCGCGATGCTGTCGGCCGGGTTTATCGTGATGACCGGGCTGACCACGGGTATCGCGGAACAGAAACGCGCCCTGGCCGTTGTGCGGTGCATCGGCGGAACGAGGCTCCAGCTGGTGCAGAGCCAGCTGCTCACGGGCCTGCTCGTCGGCGGGATCGGGGCGGTGATCGGTGTGCCCCTGGGCGTGCTCTTCGCGCGGGTCATGGTCGGGATCTATCACGAGCAGCTCCCCACGGGGCTGCGCGTGCCGGGCGTGATGCTCGCCCTCGGTGCCGCCGGCACGGTCGGCGCCGGGCTCCTCGGCGCGGCGTACCCGGCGTGGGTCGTCTCGCGGATGAGCCCGCTCCGCGCCCTCTCCGAACGCGCCGCCCCGACCAGACCCGGGCAGATCTCCATCGTGCTCGGCGTCGCGCTGGCCGCCCTGACAACACAGTTCCTGATCGTGAGCCTGTCTCG
Source organism: Phycisphaerales bacterium (assembly GCA_027083355.1). Lineage (GTDB taxonomy): Bacteria > Planctomycetota > Phycisphaerae > Phycisphaerales > UBA1924 > UBA1926. The sequence goes on from JALWOY010000083.1 coordinate 13,251, forward strand.
GACGAGCGACACGCTCTTCTGGGGATACGCCACCACCGGACTACCCGCGATGTTCGTCGGGTACTTCCTGCTCGGCGTGCCGATGACGCTGCTCGTCGTCCGGATCGCCGCGGGGCCCATCAGCGCCGCGCTCCGCCTGCCCCCCGGTCTGCTCGGCAGGACCGTCGCGGCCACCCCCTACCGCCACGGCTTCACCGCCGGCGCCATGATGGCGGGCCTGGCGCTGATGATCGCGATATGGACCAACGGCGGCGCGGTGCTCCGCGATTGGCTCGCACGCATCGAGTTCCCCGACGCGTTCGTCAACGGGTTCCGCCTGCCCGTCGAGGCGCAGCAACGCCTCGAATCGCTCCCCTTCGTCAAAGACACCTGCGCGATCACGATCTACCCCGTGCAGACCGAGGCTTTCGGCGTGTCCGGGCTCGCCCGCTACAACACGTCGTTCATCGCCTTTGAGCCGGACGAATTTTTCGCCATGACGCACATCGAGTTCGTCCAGGGCGACGAGGCGTCCGCGCTGCGACGCCTCAACGAGGGCGGCGCGGTGATCGTCGGAAGAGAGTTCAACATCGCCCAGGGGCTCGGCGTGGGCGATACGTTCCGCTGCAGCGCCAAGGGCAAAGATTATGAGTTCGAGATCGTCGGCGTCGTCACCAGCCCGGGCCTCGAGCTGGCCAGCAAGTTCTTCAACATCGGCGAGGAATACATCGATCAATCCATCCACGCCGTCTTCGGCAGCCGCGCCGACATGATCGAAAAGTTCGGCAGCGACAACATCCAGCTCATCCAGATCGACCTCGACGATTCGGTCGACGAGAACACCGCGATGCGGGAGATCCGCTCGGCCCTCTACGGCTTCGGCATCCTCGACGCCGGCAGCGGAAGGCACATCAAACACGAGATCAAGACGTTCATCGGGGATTCGCTGGTCGTGTTCTCCGCCGTCGCGGTGGCGTCCATGCTCGTCGCGTGCCTCGGGGTCGCGAACCTCATCGTGGCGGGGATCGAGGCGAGACAGTTCGAGTTCGGAGTGCTCCGCGCCGTCGGGGCCAGACGTGCGCTGCTGACGAGGCTCGTGCTGGGTGAGGCGGTCATCATCGCGCTGACGGCGTGCGTCCTGGGCACCCTGATGGGCGTGCAGGGCGCCTGGGCGGGGCAGAAAATCTATCGACTGCTCGTCGGCGTGCAGATGCAGTTGCGGATCCCGATCGGGCCCGTTCTGGCGGGCTGGGCGGCGGTGTTCTTCTTCACACTCGGCGCGGCGGTCCCCGCGATCATCCGCCTGAATCAACGCAGCACACGCGAGCTGCTGGCCGCGATGAAGGGGTAACCGGGCGCCCGTTTCACGCCGAGAGCGGGCTGCCGCTGGCCTGTCCGTCGGTTTCTCTTCGGAGTTGTTCGAGGGCTTCCTGCCCGGCCTCGGACATCGAATACACATCGTCGATGGCGTGGTAGACCACGATCCGACGCTGCATCAGGCGCTGGAGCACCTTGGTCCAGTGGTCGCCGAACGCGAGCCAGAGCGTGTCCTCGAACCCCGCGGAATCCCCCTGTTCGAGGCGTTCAAGTGCAAGGATCAGTTTCTGGTGGGCGTTCGTATCCGCCACCATCTGAGGCCTCCAATGGGGGGTCAGTGCTCTCCTTCATTCGGCTGAACACGCCGGGGCTTTCAGACCCGGCGAATGCCGACAGACGAAAAAAGAGGCAGCGGGCCGGGATCTCGGGGCAGGATTGGCTCAAAGAACACACCCGACACCGTCGACCCGCGGGCCTCTCAAGGGGGTCTCAAGGGGCTTCTCAGCCCCACATACTCCTGTACGCAATTCCGGGAGTCTGGTCACAAAAAGTTGCAAAAAAGGCAAAAAATGCCCCTTGGTGACTCAGAATCGGGCATGCTGCGCAGAACCCGGTTTCCATACACGCCCCGTTTCAGGACATCCACGGTGATTCTGTGCAACGAGGGTGAACCCCACATTTTGCAATTCCGAACGCCCACGAGACGAGATCGCATAAACTGATATGTGTATCTGTTTTTAGGCCGCGGCGTCATCTCCCCGCGGCGACCCGGGAGCCGACGAATCCGCGACTCGGCAGACACGAAAAGGAGGTCCGCGATGTTGAAATGTGCATCGGCGATCACGACGACGGCGCTGGCGGCAACGGTCGCGGGGGCGACGGGTGTGGCTTCGATCCAGTTCTTCGGCGTCTCAAAAGAGATCGACAGCGTGCAAACCTCCCCCGTTTCGGTGTCGCTTGAGCCGCATCTGCCGTACTACTTCGACGCCGGCGTGTTCGGCTCGGATCTCGGATTGATCCCCACGCCGACCGTGACCGGGCCGATCCACAACCCGGCCCTCGGCGAAGACGGCTCGACCACACTGGGCTACAACGCCGAGGAAGACGCGTGGGAATACGGCGCCCCGACATACGACGGGTGGAGCACGCAGACCCTCGCCGAGATGGACGCGATGTTCGGCAACGGGACCTACACGTTCCAGATCTTCGATCTGTCATACCCGGTCGATCTGGTGGGCGATGCGTACCCGTCGCAAACCCCGGTGTTGACACTGAGCGGCGGGGTGTGGGGCGGGCAGCGGTACCTGCTCGCGCCGGGTGCCGACCTGACGATCACGACGAGCGATTCACCCGAGTACGGCACGCACGCCGAGGACGTGATCCATCTCAACCTGCACGGGCCGGCGGGGGCCGTGGAAGAGGAGATTCTCCAGTTCGCTTCTTCGACGCCCACGCCCAGCATCAGCCATACCTATCCGGGTGCTCTGCTGGCGGATGAGGGCGTCTACGAGGCGGACGCGGGATTCGGGTCGGTCGTCTCGTTCATCGATGTGAGCGAGCATCTTCCGGAGGCTGTCGAGTTCGCGTCCTACGAGCGTTCGACGACGGTGCGCATCCTCGTCACCGAGCACGGGTGCAACGGGGCGGACCTCGCCGAGCCGTTCGGGGTGCTGGATCTGGCGGACGTCGTGGCGTTTGTGACGGCCTTCCAGGCGGGCGACCAGCGTGCGGATCTGATGATGCCGTTCTGGACGTTCGATCTGGCAGACCTCGTCGAATTCGTGACGGAGTTCACGGACGGGTGCCCTTGACGCCGACCGTCTCGCGGGTGTCGCTGGCCCGCCCTCGGACGGATACGCTGGGCGTATGGCGAACAGGGCCGGCATTCTCACGCAGATCAGTGTTTCCGACGGCGGTGTACCCAAGCGGGCCGTCGCGTCGGCGGCGATCTCTGCCGAGGGTGTTCTTGGTGACCGGCAGCGCGACCTGAAACACCACGGCGGGCCCGACCGGGCGGTCTGCCTGTACTCGGCCGAGCTGATCGAGCGACTGCGCGAAGAAGGCCACCCGATCGAGCCCGGCTCGGCCGGCGAGAACCTGACGATCGCGGGCCTGGACTGGGCCGGGGTCTGCCCGGGGGTGCGGCTTCGGATCGGCGGCGATGTCGTGCTCGAGATCACGGGCTATACGTCGCCCTGCCGAACCATCGCGGGTTCTTTCGCCGGGGGGGATTTTTCCCGCATCTCGCAGAAAAAGCACCCTGGCGAGATCCGGGTGTACGCGAAGGTGGTGGCCGGCGGGATGGTCCGTGCGGGCGATGATGTCCGGGTTATCGAGGGCAGCGCCTTTGGCGGGGGCGGCGGGGGCGGTTTCTGAGTATGCAAGAAAAGCAGTTCGAGGTTGTCTCGCCTTTTTCGCCCGCGGGGGATCAGCCCGAGGCGATCGACGCGCTGACGGCGAAACTGGCCGCGGGGGGTCGGCACGCCTGCCTGCTCGGCGCGACCGGCACGGGCAAGACGTTCACGATGGCCAACGTGATCGCCCGCCTCGGCAAGCCGACGCTGATCATCAGCCATAACAAAACACTCGCGGCCCAGTTGTACGAGGAGCTCCGCGAGTTCTTCCCGCACAACAGCGTCAACTACTTCGTTTCGTACTACGACTACTACCAGCCCGAGGCGTACATCCCCGCGCGCGACATCTTCATCGAGAAGGACGCGAGCCGGAACGAGGATCTCGACCAGCTGCGTCTCGCCGCGACGAGCAACCTGCTGAGCCGGCGTGACACGATCGTGGTGGCGAGCGTGTCGTGCATCTTCGGGCTCGGCTCGCCGAGCGCGTATTCCAACAACGTGCTGACGATCACCCGCGGGAGCACGATCGACCGGCGGGAGTTTTTCCTGTCGCTCAACGCGATGCAGTATCAACGCAACGATGTCGAGTTCAAACGCGGGGTCTACCGCGCCCGGGGCGACGCGATCGAGGTCTGGCCCGCGTACGAAAAATTCGCCGTGCGGATCGAGACGTTCGGCGACGAGGTCGAACGCGTGGATCTGGTCAACCCGACCAGCGGCGAGCTGCTGGCCGAGGAAAAACAGTTTTTCCTGTTCCCGGCGGTGCACTATGTCATGCCCGAGGACCGGATGCAGGCGGCGCTTCAGGGCATCCGCGAGGAGCTGGATTCACGCGTGATGCAGCTCCGCCACGACGGGAAACTGCTCGAAGCGCAGCGGCTGCTGGCGCGCACGAAATACGACCTGGAGATGATCGAGGAAATCGGGTACTGCTCGGGGATCGAGAACTATTCGCGCTATATGGACGGGCGGGCACCGGGCGAGAGGCCGTTCACGCTGCTGGATTACTTTGACTATGCGCCCCCGGCGACAGGGCACGCCGGGGAAGGAGGCCCGAGCGCAAGCGAGTGCTCGGAGGAAGACCGCTCGCTTCCGCTTGCGGCTCCTTCCGGGGAAAGCACCGACGCGGATCGTGCAATCGGGCGTGATATTGCGGAGGATCAAAGAAGATACGGCGTCTCCCGCGACAACGCGGGCGACTGGCTGCTGATTATCGACGAGAGCCACGTCACGATCCCGCAGATCCGGGCGATGTACAACGGCGACCGGGCCCGCAAGGAGGTGCTCGTCGAGCACGGGTTCCGGCTGCCCAGCGCGCTGGACAACCGCCCGCTGCGGTTCGAGGAATTCGAGGCGATGGTGCCGCGGGCGGTGTACGTCTCGGCGACGCCCGGGCCTTATGAGCTGGAGAAGACCGGCGGCGAGGTGATCGAGCAGGTGATCCGCCCGACGGGGCTGCTGGACCCTGTCGTCGAGGTGCGGCCGGCGCGGGGGCAGGTGCCGGATCTGCTGGAGCAGTGCCGCGAGCGCGTGGCTTCCGGCGAGCGGGTACTGGTGACGGCGCTCACGAAGCGTCTGTGCGAGGATCTGACGAAATACCTCGCCGAGCAGGGTGTCGCGGTGCGGTACCTGCACAGCGAGATCGACACGCTGGAACGCGTCGAGATCATCACGGATCTGCGGGCCGGCGAGTTCGACGTGCTGGTGGGCGTGAACCTGCTGCGCGAGGGGCTGGACATGCCGGAGGTGAGCCTCGTGTGCATCCTCGACGCGGACAAGGAGGGGTTCCTCCGCAGCGAAACAAGCCTGATCCAGACAATGGGGCGTGCGGCACGGAACGTCAACGCGAAGGTGGTGATGTACGCCGACACCGTCACCGGGTCGATGCAACGGGCCATCGAGGAGACGCAACGCCGACGGGCGAAGCAACTGGCGTACAACAAAGCCCACGGCATCACGCCGGCGACGATCGAGAAAGGCATCCGGCGCGGGATCGAGGCCGAGCTCAAGGCACGTCGGACCGCGCGGCGTGCGGCCGAGACGGACGAAACCCCGATCGACGCCCGCGAGCTGGTCCGCGTGCTGGAAGCGGAGATGCTCGAGGCGGCCGGGGCGTTCGAGTTCGAAAAGGCGGCGGCGCTGCGCGATCAGATGCTCAAGGTGCGGGAGATCATCGAGGCCGAGGCCGGCCCTGCGGGTGATGAATCGGACGAGCCGGTCATGCTCCGCCGCGGCGAGATCGAGCGGGCGATCAAGGGCACGCGGGGCGGCGGGGGCGGCAGGGGCGGCGGCCGATCCGGGCATAAGAAGAAACGCCCCAAGACGGGCCAACCAGGCCGGTGATACGAAACCCAAGAAAACTTGTCGGTTGTTTCTTTTCCGGTTGATTGCGAGGTGACCGCCGTGGCTTGTTGTGGGGGATGGAGGGGAAAGAGAGACGGGCAAGATGCCCGTCCCACGAGAGAGAGAAGGAAGAAGAGAGAACCCCTCACCCCGGCCCTCTCTCCACTGGCGGGGAGAGGGAACACCCGCGATCGCGCCCGGTTCTTATTCCGGAGAGCACGAGAATGATCTGGAATCCATATCAGCCGATCCGTTCGCGGTTGTTCATGTAGGGCCGGAGCGGCTCGGGGACCGTGACCGAGCCGTCCTCGTTCTGGTGCATCTCGAGCAGGGGGATGAGGATCCGCGGGCTGGCGGCCACGGTGTTGTTGAGCGAATGGCAGAACGTGGTCGGTCCCCGGCCCGTCTCGCCGCCCGGGCGATACCGCATATTCAGCCGGCGGCACTGGAAGTCGTACAGCCGGCTCGCCGAGTGCGTCTCGCCGAAGGCCCCCAGGGTACCTCGGTTCTCCGAACCGAGCTCCGGGGTATCTCGGCTCTCCGAACCGAGCGTCGAGGCCTTTGAAGACTCGGCTCGGAGAGCCGAGGTACCCGCCGGAGCCGAGCGTCCCGGCATCCAGCACTCGATGTCGATCATGTCCGCGTTCTTCGGCCCGAGGTCCGCCGTGCAGCACTGGAGCAGCCGATAGGGCAACCCCAGGCTCTGCAAAAACGCCTCGACATACCCGATCATTTTCTGGTGCCACGCCCGGCTCTCGGCCTCGTCGGCGCGGCAGATCACCACCTGCTCGACCTTGTCGAACTGATGGATGCGGTACAGCCCCGCGGTGTCCTTGCCGGCGGCGCCCGCCTCGCGGCGGAAACACGTCGAGACGGTGACATACCGCAGCGGCAGGTCGGCCTCGTCGAGGATCTCGCCCTGGTGCAGGCCCATCAGCCCGACCTCGCCCGTGCCCGTTAGGAACAGGTCGTGCCCGGACCCCCGGCGGGTCTCCTCGATGTGGTATGCCTGATCGCGGCCCGCGGGAAAGAACCCCGTCCCCACCATCGCTTCTTCTCGCACGAGCACGGGGACGGACATGGGCTTGAACCCGTTGCGGTCGGCCATGAAGTCGAGCGCATACCGCAGAACGGCCTGATGCAGCCGCATCCCGTCGCCGGTCAGGACGTACGAGCGTGACCCGGCGATCTTGACACCCCGCGGGAAATCCACCAGCCCGAGCCGATCGCACAGCTCGATGTGCGTGCGGGGTGCGAAGCCGCGGTTTTCCTCGAACGACTTGCCGAAGTCCCACCCCTCCGGCGCCCACCGCCGCAGCTCGACGTTGTCGTCGGCCGACTCGCCCACGGGCACGTCGTCGTCCGGCGGCAGGGGGATCGCCAGCAGGAGCGCCTCCAGCCGGGGCGTGAGCGAGGCGATCTGCTCGTCGAGGGCCTGGATCTGGGCCTTGAGCGAAGCGGGGGCGGCCTTGATCTGCTCGATCTCGGCTTCGAGCCGGGCTTTTTCTTCCGCCTCGGCCTTTTTCAACCGGCCCATCAGCTGCCCGATCTTCGGGCCTGTCTCCTTGGCGAGTTTTTTCTGCTCGGAGCGCAGGGCCTCCTGCTCGGCCATCGCGGCGCGGCGCTGGGCGTCGAGCTCGAGGACACGGTCGATATCGGCGGGGATCTGCTTCTTCGCGGCGCCGTCGCGGTAACGGTCCGGGTTTTCGCGGAGGTCTTTCAGGTCGATCATGGGATCGGGAGTGTAGGGTGCCGAACCGCATCCTCCCCCCTCGCGGCGTGTAAGATTCGCACCGGAACACCCCGGATCACCGAATCATCGAACAAAGGGGCTTGTGGACCATGCCGGGACTTCAGATCAGGCTCGCCGACGGGCGGGGCAGGCCGATCAAACTCGGCAAAGAACCGATCACCATCGGCCGCCACCCCGACAACCGCCTTCGGATCAAGGACGAGATGTCAAGCCGGCACCACTGCGTGATCGAGCCGGCCCCCGACGTCGGCCCGGACGCCTTCCGCCTGCGTGACCTCGGCAGCCGCAACGGGACCAAACTCAACGACATGAAGGTGACCGAATCGGTCCTCTCCGTAGGCGATGTCATCACGATCGGCAAGCTCTCGTTCCGGGTTGAGCCGCGCGGTGGGCAATCGGCGGCGTTGTCCCCGAAACGCCGGGCCTCGGTGGATATGGACTCGGTCGATTCGAGCAACGCCCCCTGGCTGCTCGAACTGAAGGAGATCCTCGAATCGTTCGCCGCCCGCGGGGTCAACGACGAGAGCCTCAAGCTTGTCGACGCACGCGGGAACGACACCGACGCGCTCTCCGGCTCCGGCCCGGGCCCGCGCGCGGCCAGGAACATCCTCCGTGTCGCGAGCCGGACGTCGGCAACAGACATCCACCTCGAACCGAAGGGCGACGGCTTCCACTGCCGGATGCGCGTCGACGGCACGATGGTCTGGATCTGCGAGCTGCCGCGAAAGGTTGCCGATCTGTTCCAGGGTGTCATCAAAACGGTCTGCCAGATGCAGGCCGCCGCCCGCGACGCCGTGCAGGAGGGGCATTTCTCGTGCCGTTTCCCGGACCGCCGCGTCGAGTACCGCGTCAGTTTCACGCCCAGCGTACACGGGCAGAAGATGGTCATCCGCGTGCTCGACCAGCGGGGCGTGCCGACGGCCATCGACGACCTCGGCATGCTGCCGTACATGACCGAACGGATCAAACGCGTTACCAGGCTCGACGCGGGGATGCTGCTGGTGTGCGGCCCGACCGGCTCGGGCAAAACCACCACGCTCTACAACTGCCTCCGCGAGATCGACCGCGACGCACGCAACGTCGTCACGATCGAGGACCCCGTCGAATACCAGATCGACGGCGTGACGCAGATGCCCATCGACGAGAAGCAGGGCAACACCTTCCACAACCTCCTCCGCAGCGTGCTGCGGCAGGATCCCGACGTCATCCTCCTCGGCGAGATCCGCGACGAGGACACCGCACGCACCGCCATGCAGGCCGCCATGACCGGCCACCTCGTCTTCTCCACCGTCCACGCGAAAGACTCGATCGCCGCCGTATTCCGCCTGCTCGACCTCAAGGTCGAGCCGTACCTCGTATCCAACAGCCTGAATCTCGTCCTCGCGCAGCGGCTCGTCCGCAAGCTCTGCCCGAACTGCAAGCGGGCCGTCCCCGTGCCCCCGGGGCTGACCAACCGGATGGGCAAGTACGGCCAGGGCATCAAGCAGGTCTTCGGCCCGACCGGGTGCAAGGCATGCCTGAAAACGGGCTACCGCGGACGGGAAGCGCTGTTCGAGCTGCTCGACGTCAACGACGAACTCCGCGACGTGATCCTCTCCAACCCCAACATCTCCGCCATGAAGAAGATCATCAGCGAGGGGCTGTTCACCACGCTCGAACAGTTCGGGTGGAAACTCGTCGCCGAGGGCACCACCAGCATCGAGGAAGTCGAGCGGGTCGCCCCCGCATAATCCGGCATGATTGGGTCCGAGAACCCCCGCCGACAACGATTCCCGTCTTTCACCCTTCCCGCCGCGGCACGCCTGTGGCATACTCCAAGCATCCAGCGTCGATTCCACGCCGCGCATCAGAAAGGAGCCCCGAGCGTCAGCCGAGGGAAAGGTTGCTCTTGTAAACCACCCGGTCCTCGGCCCTCGGCCCCGCGCTCACGCTTGGGGCTCTTTGCGTACACGAATCGACGGGCGCGGTGGAAACACGCAGCTTTTCCTCGACCCGCGGTAAGAACGTGCAAAATGCAGAGATCTATACGACAACCGACCCATCGACACAAGGAGCCCCGAGCGTCAGCAACGGGCCGAACACCCCCGGACACCACCAGCCACACCCGGATACCCCGGCCGC